>JAPLCW010000184.1 GCA_026392015.1 Candidatus Auribacterota bacterium
CTTATACTTCTCCTCCGGACTAAACTTCCTCTTTTCCATCTCTCCGCCTCCTTTCTATGGTAAAATCTTACCATCCATGGAGGCGAGATTCATACAAATCTAAGAACCCGAAAAAGTCCAATTTAGTCTAAACCATTACACGTACCCCATAGCGGGTGAAGAATAATCTATTTGGCCACCTGTATTATAACTCCATGAGAGAGAACCATCCGACTTGGCACAATAGAGTCTGTTATTACCAGAGCCCACATAAACTCGCCCATTGAGATCCATTGCTGGAGAAGATCGAATATAATTCCCAGTGGACTTGTTCCATAAAAGTATCCCATCAGAAGTAAATGAATAGAGCCTACCATCATCAGAACCCACGCAAATCCTCCCGTCAGTTCCAATGCCTGGAGATGATTCAACATCGTCGCCAGTCACATAGCTCCATGATAAGCTTCCATCGGGGTTAATCGCATAGAATATATTGTCGTCTGAACCGACACATACTCTTCCGTCTATATTGATTGCTGGCGATGAACCCACATCGTCTCCAACCGTGTAGCTCCATGCAAGAAATACCGGACTCGGTCCTGAATATGAACTGAGAGATGTATGTTGGGGGTTCTGACCGAACATTGGCCAAGGACTGTATGGAGTTGGTGTCAGTGTAGGTGTAGGAGTAATCGTAGGTGTAGGAGTAATCGTAGGTGTTTGTGTAATCGTAGGTGTTCTTGTGGGCGTAGGTGTTATAGTAGGTGTAGGTGTTATAGTAGGCGTAGGTGTTATAGTAGGCGTAGGTGTAATTGTCGGTGTTGGTTTTTGTTTAATGCTATAGAGGGAATTATCCATAGCCCCAACATACACCTTCCCATCCGAACTTATCGCGGGCGAGGAGAAACGCACTTCGTCCCAGGTTTTATAAGTCCATGCACGGCTCCCGTTTGAATTAATGCTGTAGAGGCAATTATCATACGAACCAACATACACCTTTCCATCAGAATCTATCGCGGGTGAAGACGATATGTACTCCCCGGTTTTATAACTCCAGTACAGGTTCCCGTTTGAATTGATACTGTAGAGGCAATTATCAATGGAGCCAACATACACTTTTCCATCAAAATCTATTGCGGGTGAAGACGATATGTACTCCCCGGTTTTATAACTCCAGTCAAGGATTGCATTCGAATTGATGCTGTAAAGATAATTATCCTCAGAGCCGATATACACCTTTCCGTCAGAATCTATCGCAGGTGAGGAAGATTGTATGGCCTTCCCGGTTTTATAACTCCACCCAAAGCTTGCATTTGAATTGATGCTGTAGAGGCAAGCATCATACGAGTCAATATACACCTTTCCATCAGAACCTATCGCAGGTGAGGTAGAGAATATGGCCTTCCCGGTTTTATAACTCCACCCAAGGCTTGCATTCGAATTGATGCTGTAGAGGTAATTATCCCGAGATCCAACATACACCTTACTATTCGAACCTATCGCGGGGGAGGAAGTTATCACGTTCCCAGCTTGATAACTCCAGCACAGGTTCCCGTTTGGATTGATACTGTAGAGGCAATTATCATACGAGCCGACATACACTCTCCCATCCGAGCCTATCGCGGGAGATGAATATATGTCCCACCCTGTTTGATAACTCCATACAAGGCTCCCGTTTGGATTGATACTGTAGAGGCAATTATCAATGGAGCCAACATATACTCTCCCATCAGTACCTATCGCTGGTGAAGAGGAATATATGTCATCCCCGGTTTGATAACTCCACGCCAGAGCCGGTATGGACGGCCCGGCGTAGGGGCTCAGGCCCGTGTGCTGGGGATTCTGGTGGAACATCGGCCATGGACTGTTTGGGTCGGGCTGACTATGAAGAGGAAGGCTACCTAAAGGTGATACAAGGGAAAGAATCACTACATATAAGAAGAATCTACGCTTCATAAGATGCTCCCTTCGGATTACCACGCAAGGCAAAATCCCGCGGAGATGATCACCTGCACCTGCTCAAAAATTAATATTAACACAATTCAGGGGAGGAATAAATATACTAAAACTGCGCGGCTAGCGCGTCAGCCACTCGATGGAGCAAAGCAGATGCGAATCAGTTGGACGCGCTTGTTGTGCAGGGGCCTGTACTTTTATCCTTTACGCTTTTCAACACGGCATATCTCGCATGGAATGTGGGTTTGTTCAATTGCCCATTGAAACCAATTCATTTGCTCCTGAGATAGTTCGTCATGAGGCGATTTGACTTCTACAAAAATAAAGTCATTTTCCTTATAAACAAATAGGTCTGCCCAACCCGGCTGCCTATGCCAGAAATCTTGTATCACCCACTCGACGCTAGCGATGACTATATCTTTGGGAAGTATATTTAGGGCTATCCTGGCTACCTCAACAGATTTATCATCGTTGACCCAAAGATAATCCCTAAGCAACTCGCCATCATCCAACAATTCATCGAACAGGGCCCGTAAGCTTTCGGTTGTTCTCATCCGCTGGATACCAGCTCGTATAGCCGCCTCGCGCCGTTTGTAGTATTCCGCAGAACCAAAATCTTCGGGGAGGAGAATTGAGATTAGGCGATTATTTCTATTTTGGGAAGTCCAACCTTTAGTCGAATTACGGAGAGTGGGCCGCACTTGCACATCGCTAGGGTCTTGTATGGAATGCGCCAAATAAGTTCCTACCCAAGTAGAGATAATCCTTCTCTCACAGCCTAGGACCATGTAACCTTTGAAGCGATACCATTCAGTAGCAATTTCCTCGACAGGGACTAACTTACCAGCTTGATTTATCCACTTTCCAATCTTTTGGCCATTTTTCTCAATCTGCCTATATTCGGCTTGTATTTTTATAGTTGGAACTCGCACTTGTGAAAGAAACTCGGCTTCGGTCTTTTCCTTGAGGTTGTATTTGGGACTCTGCTTGTCAATCACCTGCCAGTGTTTTTTGGCTTTCTTCTTGAACTCTGATGCTATGTCTGGAAATCTAGCCTCAAATTCGATGATGTCTTTTACTTGCTTCGAATTTTGTTGTAGCCAGTCAAGTACATAGCCATAGTACGTTTTAATAATCTCTCGCCAATAAAACCTTTCAACTTTGCCTTTCAGCCCATAAATAGCCGCACGGGGATGTGCTTCTTCTTTCTCGCCCTTACATTCCGCGCAAATATTGAGCTCAAATCCTGTAACTGGATATCTCTTACGAGTTCCATACTCGGTCGCAAATCTTATCTGATGTGGTAGGAAAGCAACAACCAATTGCCGTTCACACTCACAGATGAAAATGCCGCCGCAAATTTCGCACAAATACTTGCGGAAGATATCGTAATGGTTAAAACATCGAATTCTGCTATGTTCACAATTCACTCAAATATCCTCGGCAATTTACAGATGTGCTTGCCCTTTCTCACCCCAATTTTGCAGCACTTTACACATGTCATCGGTTGATTCAAAACCAGCCACTGGCGGTCGAATCAAGACCGGCCAGTCTCCATCTCTATAATCATCCTTTCTTACTAGTATTGCAAGCACGATCTTTCGATAGGTAGCTTCTGCCCTTGATGGTGATGATCTCGGTCCTTCAATTAAGTAGCACTAATCTCAATTACAAAACTTTAATAAAAAGCTTCTAGAGCGCGCGCAAAACCAAGAGCCTGCGGAGAGATTCCAGAGCCTAAAGGCTCGGCTACGAGTCTAGGCTGCCAAGCCCGTCCCCGAGGTCACGGTTAGAGAGTCCACGAGTCGGTCAATTCGCAATTGGTATGAAAGCCGCGGGCTGGAGGAAGTTTAATCAGGCCTGGCACCAGGATTCGAAGCGGGGACAATAAAACCTTAATCTTTAACTTTTCCTGTTTCTACACGAAACGCGTAACTCGAAACTTGTGTTGCTGTACTAATGGTCGGGGCGCCGGGATTCGAACCCGGGACCTCTTGCACCCCAAGCAAGCGCGCTCGCCAGACTGCGCTACGCCCCGACAATACAGTGATAAGTGATAAGTGTTTGTGATCTAGGGCATTAAACTTTACACTTTACACTTTCGTTACTGTAGTTATGGTAGCACCGCACCCAGCTCAATGCAAATCAATTCTCTGAACATCAGTGATGCCTTAATCTCCGGGGGAGGAGCACACCCCCCACCCTGACCCTCCCCCTCAAGGAGGGAGGGAATATGAGTTGATACGCCGTGAGACTGTCCCATCACGAACATCAATTTGCCTATTATGCAATAAAAAGTGCGTATTTTTGCCTTTCGTAAGTGCCGAGACTGAAGTCTCGGCTACAGCCACTTTCGCAACCGCCGAGACTGAAGTCTCGGCTACGTGGCCATCTGAATAAACAAAATTTCCGAGGCTGAAGCCTCGGCTACGAGTCTCGGTTACAGCCCCAACGGTTACAAGCACCGGCTGCGGAAAGTATGATAACGCTCAAAAGGTCCGCATTCTTTATAACATGATCGCTGTAGCGCACACTGAAGGGTGCGCTACGGAGGGGATCAGCATATAGCAGCTTGAAGGGTACGATGCAGAGGGGATCGGCATACAGCACCCTGAAAAGGGTTCGCTACAGAGGATGTACGTGCTCTGTCACAGTCCCGCGATACCCGAAAAGAAAATGGCGGAGAGAATCGCATTGATCGGGCTGAGCACGGTGTACAGCAAAGGGGTATTGATCAGAAATATAAGCAGCCAGGGGCCGGTTGATTCGAGGATCGTCGATACCCTCGTCACGTCGAAACGAAGCGTAAGGGCAAGTATATGATATCCGTCGAGCGGCGGGACCGGGATGAGGTTGAAGAGACTGAGCCAGAGAGAGATGGAGATCATGTGGATGAGAAGGTTGATGGGCGCGCCCAGCGCGGCAAGATGGGAGGGGAAAACGATTCCCAATCCCCTGAGAGCCACGGCGGCGAGGATCGCGAGGATAAAGCCCGAAGCGCATCCGGCAAAGCTGATGAGGATATTGTCCCTCCGCCATCTCCTCACATTTGAGGGATTTACCGGAACGGGCTTCGCCCAGCCGAAAAAGCGAAATCCGGAGAGGAAACCGATCCCCGTCCCCTGGAATAGAGAGAATATAAGAGGCGAGAGCGGGATGAGTACTGTTCCCAGGAGATCGATATGCGCCCGGGGGTCGAGCGTCATCCGCCCCATAAGCCGGGCGGTCTGATCGCCGCAGCGGTCGGCCGTCCACGCGTGGGCGTACTCATGAACCGTTACTATGAACAGAAAGACCAGATAGCCGGTGACGAATTCAATCATAAGAAAAAACCGGGGATTGCGCGCCTGTCTGCCGGCAGGCAGGGATTTGGCGGATTTATCCGCACAGACGGCCCATCATCCTCCCCTCTCCCCCAAGGGACGAGGGAAGAAGATGTGACCTCCTTCCATGCATGGGGAAGCACTCATCGTATGCCTCAGAAGGTGTGAAAAAATCTGGAATTCCATCCACCTCTGTGCACCATAGTCTGTAGGGGCTCGATTTATCGAGCCCTACGCGGCGGGTCGGATGAATCCGACCCCTACAAAAATGCGCAAAACTGATTTTTTCACACCTTCTCAGTTATGGGAGGTCGCATTTGGGCTTTTGCCACATTTTTATGAGACAAATCCCCCCATTCCCCCCTTTTCCAAAGGGGGGGGGAGGGGGAATTCATCATGATTATTTAATCTGCGGGTGCAATCACTGCCCCTTTACCGAGCGCACCACCTTTTCGTTCCCCTTCTCCAACTTGTAGATGCCGTCGTAGATCGCCTTGCCCACGTAATGGGTAACTCCCCATGAGATCTTATCGATAGTGATCCGCAACCCCTCAAGGAGATAGTTGACGTTGCTCACCACCCGGATGTTCTTATCGCGAATCGGATACAGCATCCCGCGATCCATGTCGGTGAAGACGTGCTCTAGCCATTCGATGAGGAGAGATACCCTGTATGCCGACCCGCGTCCCGCGGCGCCTACGGGGTTCAGGAAGACAATGGGTGACGCATTGCTATAGGTAATCTCCTTTATCTGAAGAGCGTGCAGGAGCTCCCGGAACCTCTCCTTCGGGTAGTAGTCGGGCAGTTTCTCATACCCTTCGGTCAGCCTGGCCAACCCCGTACCGATGGGCTTTTTATTGTCGCCGGGATAGGCAAGGTCGAACAGGTTGTCGAGGTCTGAGAACGCCTCCCTGTTGAGAACCCCGACCAGGTCCGCTCCGATGACATGGATATCCGTCGGCTTCTCCAGATCGTGGCCGTGGTAACGTCCGTTTTTAGCGAGAAATCCAGGCTGCTTCTCCTCCTTGCGCCGCTCGTATTCCGCGACAAGGTCTGAGAGATCGATCTGCTGATCTCTATACGGGAGCCCCGCGAGGAGCGCTTTAGCTGATCCTCCGCTGCCGGAGCTATCTTCCTCTCCCTCGCTCTTCAAGAAACCTTTCAGCGCCGTCCCATCGAACCGTTCACTGTCGTATGGGATGCGCAAAAGGGAAAGCACGGTGGGCACAAGATCAGCCGATCGCGCGCCGTCGCTGATCATAATCCCCTTTCTCACGTTTGGCCCCGACACGATGAACGGGATATGCATGGAACTGTAGAGGAGGTAGCCGTGTCCGCCGGATGGCTGCTCGGGTTTCTCAAACGACCACCCGGGAGCGGCGCAGAGCACCATGTCCGGAGCGTACCGCTGTTCCCTTTCGGCGATGTTCCCGTCCCAGAACATCTGATTCGCAATCGCAACCACCGCGTCGGGATAGCGAAAATACTTGCTCCCCTCCAGCCACTCCCGGTCCGTATGGAACTCCCTGAGCGCTCCGGGCGGGACTCCGGCTTTTATGTATCCGAGCGGATCGCCGCTGTCCGTCTCTTCATATGTAACACGCCCCTCGGAAGTGTTTCGAATCCCCCTTGAGGGGATATACCGGTAAAGGTACTTTCCGTTTCCATGCGCCTTTCGCTCTATTATCGCCTGTGTCCCCTCCTGCCCGAACACCGCGACACGGTTCTCATCAAGCTTCACCAGTACCTGGGCGACCGGACGGCCTGATACCTTTCCCGGGAAGAGGTTCTGCTCGCCCATGTCACACGCGAGGAGCCGCTCGATGAGATCCACGGGGGAGTACCCCGGGTCGACGGCGTAGTGCGTGAGATTGTAGAGGTTATTCCGCCGGAGCCATTCGCCCGAGTCCACGTCGCTGTAGGGCAGGTAAACGCGCGCCTCACCCTCGCCGTGATCAACGAATACAAATCCCTTCTTTTTCCTCTCCTTCCGCATGAAGCTGTCATCATACCAACTGACGTTGCATCCCATCCCGGAACCGGGATCGGGCATCCGGTCACGATCGGTATCGCTGAGAGGTTTATAGAAGAACTCCCGCGCCACGTCGAACTTCTGGAGCAGTGTCCCCTCCCCTCCCACCGTGCCGTGGTCGGCGAAAAGGATGAGGTAGGTGCGGTCCCACAGCTTTTTCCGCATGAGCTCATCCCTAATCGCCGCGATGCGGGCGTCCACGTTAGCGAGAGCCACCCTCCCCCCCCCGAATTGCGCTCGGGCATCGTCGTGAGAGCTCGCGTCAACGCCGGGGAACCAGAAGTTCATCACCCTAACATCGGGCCTGATCACGAGATCCTTCGCATAGCGCGCATTGATCTCATCGGCATAATCCTTTGCGTGGTGGAAATAAAACGGCGGGATCACCGTCGAGGCGTCCACCTCGTAGCGATCGGGCGGAGAGTTCGGGAGGATGGGATTCAAGGTGCTGGCAAACTTCATTCCCTGGCCGCCCAGATAATCCGCGAGAAGCAGCACGTCCCCGCTTCTCTCTTCAGTGTGGCGGCGATACGCGCCGGGGAATGGGAACAGCATCGCTTTTTTCATAACCATGCCCAGTTGCCGCAGGCCTGTCGGCCTGAGCTCATCCGCGGCCACGGGAGGCCCGAACGGCTCCAGGTAGGTGCCGCACTTCCTCTTTTTCCGGTCGAAGTAGTTGTTCCCCTTCACCCCGGAACGGTTGGGGAAGACCCCGGTGTAGAGCGTCGCATTGCTCGCCAGCGTGCTCGAAGGGAAGACCGTGAAGCTGTTGACAAAATCGGTTCCTCCATCGAAGAAAATTTCTCTGATGGTGGGCAGGTATCCAGAAAGCGCCATCTCGCGCAGCACATCGTAGCGGAGTCCGTCAACGTAGAGGAGTACAACGCGCGCATCCCGGACCGGCCGGCCTTCCGGCAACCCCTTCGATGCGAAGACGACCTTGTCCTCCCGCTCCGCTGCCGCCACAGCCTCCTCCCCCACCGCGATCTCGGCCGTAAAGCTGCCGTTGTTGTCACTCACGTCAAAATCGTTGATGCCGAGGTACAGCCTCCCCGCGGCATGCGCATCTCCGTAGTATTCGCTCCCCACAAAAAACGGGGTTCCGGATTCGCCGATCCTGCCGATGAGGCAGTAGCCTGGCGCCGGGCCCTTGTCCGCCGAAGGGACGGGGAATTCCCGGTCTTTCACCGCCTTTGCATGGCGATATGTGCCCCGCGGACCGACGCGCCAGTCGAATCCGTCCCGTCCCATGTACGACCATCCCACGATTTCTATTTCGCCGGACGCCGTGATCCTGAACGGCTCCTTATCCTTGAGGTCGATTCCCGTATCGGTGTATGGCTGCCGGGCAGGCACGGAAACCTTCGTCGCAGCGCGCGCAGGCTGCGGACAAATAAACGCCAGGATAAAAAATAAAACAGCTCGCATCGCCAATCTCATGTCTCCTCCAATTGCAGCATGACTTATTCACCAATTTGTCATTACAGACCATTCTCCAATTCCGCTTTCGGACTCCTCATCATGAGCTCCCTCACAGCGGTTTCCGGGTCCTTCCTCCGGTAGAGTACGGCATATATTTGCTCGGTAATGGGCATCTCCACCCCGTAGCGGAGGGCAAGCCTGCGCGACGCCTTCGTGGTGAGGACGCCTTCAGCCACCATTTCCATCCCGCGCAGGACCTGCTTCAGCGTCTTACCCTTCGCAATCATCTCCCCCACCCTGCGATTCCTGCCGTACCTGCTGACGCAAGTCGCGATCAGATCGCCGATCCCCGCCAGTCCCGAAAAGGTGCCCGCCCTGGCCCCCATGGCAACGCCGAGCCTGGCAATCTCAACGATCCCGCGGGTGATGAGAGCCGCCTTGGCGTTATCCCCGAATCCGAGTCCGTCACACGCCCCCGCGGCGATGGCGATCACGTTCTTGACAGCGCCGGCAATCTCAACTCCCACGAGGTCATCATTCGTGTAGACTCTGAAGCGCTCCGTCATGAACAGCCTCTGAGCTTCGGCCGAAGCCTCATGTCGTCGGGAGGATACCACAACCGTCGTCGGGCTCTCTCTCACAACCTCCTCCGCGTGACTTGGCCCGGACAACACCGCGACGCGAATTCCAGGGATCTCCGCCTCGATCACCTGGGACATGCGCATAAGCGAATTCGTTTCAATGCCTTTGGTGCCGCTGATGAAAAGCGGCATGGGGCGACTCTCCGGCGAAAGGAGACGCGCCATGCGCCGGCAGATGCGCCTCATGAAATGGGAGGGCACTGCGGCAACGATCACGCCCGCGCCGTCAACCGCCTCATCGAGCCGGGAGGTGATGGGGAGAGACGATGGGATCCTGATGCCCGGGAGGAACTTCCTGTTCATCCTTTTTTCCCTGAGGAACTCAACATACCTCGGGAATGCCCCCCAGAGGACCACCTCGACGCCCTTCCTGTGCAGGAGGAGGGCAAGGGTCGTCCCCCATCCCCCGTCGCCCAGGACCGCGACTCGCCGGCCCTCTTTCGCAGCGATGGCGATCATCTACAGCGCCTCCCTCTCGCCTATCTTCCTCTCGGTGCCCGCCAGCAGCCGCTGTATATTGGCGCGGTGTTTAAGGACAAGGGCGATCGTCAGCAGCGATGAAAACCAGAGGAAGCACGCGGGCCTGCCCGTGAGCCATATGAAGATGGGCAGCGAGACTCCCGCGATGATCGACCCCAGGGAGACATATCTCGTCACCGCGACGACAATCCCCCATACGGCGATCGCGGAAAGACTTGCCACGGGCGCCATCGCCAGAAAAGCCCCCGCGGTCGTTGCCACTCCCTTTCCCCCCTTCATTTTGAGAAAGATCATCCAGTTGTGCCCCGCGATAACGGCCACACAGGAGAATATCTGCCAGAGCGCGAACCGGCTGTCGCCCGCAAAGAATGCAGGGACGGCCCAGCGAACGACGACGAATCCCTTGAGGATATCGATCGCGAGGGTAACAAGGCCGGGACCCGTGCCGAGGACCCGCATCACATTCGTCGCCCCCACGTTTCCGCTCCCCCGTTCCCGTATATCAACCCCCTTCACCAGGCGGCCCATGAGATACGCCGTCGGAATTGATCCGATCAGGTAAGCGGTTACGCCGAGGAGCATAGCTCTAATAATAATCATAATTGCGTATTATACAAAATTCCGGCGGGGGGAATAGAACATTTGTGATGGAGGGTCAGTCTTGGGGGGGAGCATTTGGGATCCTGCCACATTTTCATGAGGCAAATCCCCCCATTCCCCCCTTTTTCAAAGGGGGGTAAGGGAGTGGATCCCCCTTTTTAAAGTGGGGATAAGAGCAATGAGCACCCCCCTCCTAACCTCCCCCCTTCAGAGGGGGGAGGGATAACTTGATTTCATAGGAATTTGCTTTTTATTATTGGATTAACCTCTTGGCAATCAATGGGTTGAAAATAAGAGGGTGGAGGCTATAATCAGGCCTTTATGGGCTCCAATCCCAAGCTTGTAGCCGAGGCTTCAGCCTCGGCGCGGCGTTGGGGCAATGAAATGTAACTATTAATCCGGATTATTCACGAGGCGCCCGTATTAAAAGGGGCATAACCACTGAGGGCACTGAATACACTGAATATTTTGACGCAGATTTGCGCAGATGAACGCAGATTAACAAAAGAAGCAGCGTGAACCCTTGAAGTTTTTACCTCAAACTGTCTTTGTATCTGCGTGTTCTGCGTTCATCTGCGTCCCCAATAGCGATTAAGATATCAATGAGATAGTTGTTTGAACCGTTCAGTGACCTCAGCGTCTTCAGTGGTTAAAAGAGTGTAGTCTGTTGTGCTATTGGGCAGTTATGTCAGTTTTGAGTTGGTGAATAGATCAAGTTAAGGGCTTGTAGCCGAGGCTTAAGTCTCGGCTACGCTGTGGATAACCCGGCCTTTAAGAGCAACAAAAGGAGACAGATAGATGAGTAAGCTATCTGAGGGTGACAAAAAAAGTCCGCGCGAAACGCGCTAATTTAAGTCACCACGCATCTAGCTTTAAGAGGTGCGCCGCTCATTCTCGGCGGTTCCTGAACTCCAATCTGACGGGCGTCCCCTCGAAACCAAACGCGCGGCGGAGGTTGTTGACAAGATAACTCTCATAGCGCGTATCGAGCAGCTTCCTGTCGTTCACGAAAAGGGCAAATGAGGGGGGACTCACGCCGAGCTGCGTGCCGTAGTAAAACTTGCACCTCTGTCCGCCACGGAAAGGGGGTGCGTTTCGGTCCCAGATGGCATGGAGGACATTGTTAAGGAGCGGGGTCGCGATCCTCCTCTGTGTCTGCTCGTGTACGTACAGCACGGTCTCGAGAGTTCGATCAATCCCGAAGCCCGTTTTCGCGGAGAGAAATACAAGCGGCGCGAAGTTAATGAACTGCATCCTGTTCCACATTAACTGTCGATACTCGCGCTGGCTCACCTCCTTGACGAGGTCCCACTTGTTGATCCCCAGGACGCACCCCCTTCCCTGGTCCAGCACATGGCGGGCGAGTTTCTCCTCAACCCCGCCCACTTCCTCGACGGCGCTGTACAGCATGAGCACCACGTCACACCTCCGGATAGCCTTGCGCGTGCGCGAGAGGCTGAAGAAATCCGCCGCCTCCTTCACCCTCCCCTCTCTGCGCAGGCCGGCGGTGTCAATCAGCGTCAAGGGATGGCCGCGCCACACCGCCTCGGTATCCACCGCATCCCGGGTGGTTCCGGGTGTCTCATGGACAATCATCCGCTCTTCGCGGAGAATCTTGTTCACACAGGAGGATTTCCCCACGTTCGGCTTCCCGACCACCGCGACCCGGACCGGCCTGGCGACGGCGAAGTCCTTCTCCGCCGGAGCGCCTGCCGCAATCTCATCCGCCAGCGTGGAAATTCCCAGTCCGTGCGCCGCGGACACCGCGAAGATCGATGGGAATCCCAGGACGTGAAACGCGGCGGCGGAGGACGCAAGCTGTTCGTTGTCCGCTTTGTTGGCGACGAGGATAACCTTTTTCCCGGCCTTCCGCAGCATGGCGGCAATTTCGATATCGAGCGACACGACCCCCTCCATCACGTCCGTGACAAGGAGAACCACCTCAGCCTCGGAAATCGCCAGGTCAGCCTGCCGTTTCGCCATCCCCCTGACGCCGTCGGAGGAGTCAAAATCAATGCCGCCGGTATCGACGAGGGTGAAACGCGCGCCCTGGTGCGAGACGGACGCGGACACACGATCGCGCGTGAGCCCATAGGTGGAATCGACAATCGCGATTCGCTTCCCCGCAAGGCGGTTGAAGAGCGCCGACTTCCCGACATTCGGGCGGCCTACTATTGCTACTGTGTACATGATTGCTCGGATATAAGCCGCGAGCAGCAAGCTTATGGCTTATAGCTTGCGGCTTAAAGCTTTAACATGAAGCTGGCGCATTCCCGCCCTGACATATCCGACCCCGGACACCAGCGTCAGGATCGCCGCCGCATAAAGGGGCAGGACATGATGCGGCCAGCGGAGGAGGACCCATATGACGGTTAGGATCTGGAAAAAAGTGGTGAACTTGCCCGCGATGCTCGGGACGGGGGTCACCTTTCCAACCCGCATGCTTATTAGCAGCGAGCCGAGGACGATGACGGCGTCGCGGCTGATGACAATGACCGGAAACCAGCTCGGGAGTCGCGCCAGATCACGGAGCGGTATGCTCAATATCACCACCGCCGTAACCAGCAGCAGCTTGTCGGCGAGCGGATCGAGACACGCCCCCAGCCGCGATTTCTCATTTCTGATGCGCGCGACAAATCCGTCGAGGACGTCACTTGATGCAGCGACTGCGAAGACCATGAGCGCTCCCCAGAGAAGCATATCGCTCCCTGTCTCACGGTAGCGCAGAAGCAGCGCCACAAAGCAGGGCACAAGCAGAATGCGGATCAACGTAATTATGTTGGGAAGGTTGAGCATTCGTTCCCTCCCGCATGAAAAGGCGCAGGTCGGGGGTGCGAGATCGGCCGTCATCTCTGCGCCTTTTCGATCTTGCCCCAGGTGTCACGAAGCGCTACTGACTGATTGAACACAAGGTGTCCGGGGGTGGAATCGGGATCGACGCAGAAATATCCCAGGCGCTCAAACTGGAACCGGGCACCCGGCGAAGCCCCGGCCATCCCCGGCTCGACGAAGCATCCGCCAGGTTTTTCACACGAGGAAGGGTTCAGGCAGGTCTTGTAGTCCGCTCCATCATCTGCTTCTCCGGGATTTGGTTTGGTGAAGAGGTGGCCGTAAAGACGCACCTCCGCCTCAATTGCGTGCGATGCCGAAAGCCAGTGTATGGTCCCCTTGACCTTGCGGCCGTCTGGGGCGTGCCCTCCGCGCGTGGACGGGTCATAGGTGCACCGCAGTTCCATCACCTCTCCGGTCCGCTCGTCCTTTGAGAACCCCGTGCATGTTATGAGATAGCCGTACCTCAGCCGCACCTCGCTACCGGGCGCCAAACGGTGGTATTTCTTCGGCGGGTGCTCGCGGAAATCGTCCCTCTCGATGTAGAGAATTCGCGAAAACGAAACCTTCCTCGTCCCCATCGACTGATCTTCCGGGTTGTTGACAGCCTCGAGTTCCTCTGCGCGGCCCTCGGGATAATTCTCGATGACCACGCGGAGCGGGCGGAGCACCGCCATCACCCGCGACGCCCGCTTGTTGAGATCATTCCGCAGGCAGTGCTCGAGAAGCGCGCTTTCCACCTGGCTGTCGGTCTTCGCAACGCCGATCCTGTCGCAGAAGTCCCTGATCGCCTCGGGCGTGTAACCGCGCCGCCGAAGCCCTGAAAGGGTGGGCATCCGCGGATCGTCCCACCCGGAAACGCATCCCCCCTCCACCAGCTCCAGAAGCTTCCGCTTGCTCAGCACCGTATGGCTGAGATTGAGCCTGGCGAATTCGATCTGCCGCGGGTGATGAGCGACGGGCAATGCGTCGAGGATCCAATCATAGAGCGGCCTGTGGTCCTCGAACTCGAGGGTGCATATGGAGTGCGTGATCCCCTCGATTGAATCAGAGAGGCAATGCGCGAAATCGTACATCGGGTAGATGCACCAGATGTCTCCGGTCCTCTGGTGCGCCACATGGCGTATGCGGTAGAGAACGGGGTCTCTCATGTTCAGATTGGGAGAGGCCATGTCTATCTTTGCACGGAGCACGTGTGCGCCGTCGGGGAACTCCCCCCGCCGCATGCGCTCGAAAAGGTCGAGATTTTCCTCCAATGGCCGGGCGCGGAAGGGGCTCTCCTTCCCGCGCATTGTGAGCGTTCCGCGGTATTCCCGTATCTCCTCCGTGCTCAGGCTGTCCACGTAGGCTTTTCCACCCCGTATGAGCTGCGCCGCGTACTCATAGAGCCTCTCGAAGTAATCTGAGGCGTGGTAGAGGTGCTTTCCCCAGTCGAAGCCTAGCCACCGGATATCCCGCATGATCGACTCGACATACTCAACCTCCTCTTTGACCGGGTTGGTATCATCGAAACGGAGATGGCACCTCCCGCCGTTTTCCGAGGCGATGCCGAAGTTGAGGCAGATTGACTTCGCGTGGCCGATGTGAAGGTAGCCGTTCGGCTCGGGGGGGAACCGTGTCACGACCTGCCCCCCGTGATTCCCTGTTCTCAGATCCTCCGCGACAATCTCCCGGATAAAATCCCCGGGGCCTGCCTCTGCCCGCGCGTGGTCGCTTCCCTTGTTGGAATGATCGGGTACGTTCATGGAATCAGCCGTTCTCCCCCTGTGCGGCCCGTTTCCCGCATCTTCCCAGCGCATCCTCTAGGCGCGCGAGGACGGCCTCCTTTCCCAGGAGGGCCATTGTTTCGAAAATGCCCGGGGTCTCAGTGCGCCCTGTGACCGCGACCCGCACCGGCTGGATCAGCTCGCCGGCCTTGACGCCACGCTCTGCGATAACCGCGCGCATCTCGCGTTCGAGGCTTTCCGGCGTGAATTCCTCGAGTGCCCGCATGCGGCCGGTGACCTCCCTGATCGCCGCCGCAGCGTTTTCTTTTTGTAGATGCTTTTCGAACAGCGTGTCGTCGATCCGCACGGTTCTCGTGAAGAAGTAGTGTGCCTTTTCCGCCAGCTCGCGGAGGTTTCTGAACCTCTCCCCGAGAAGGCGGACGACGGCTTCCAGCCGCGGCAGGGGGATCTCTTCGGGCAGCACGCCGAATTCCTCCAAATAAGGGAGCGCCATCCGCGCGATCTCGGCTGTCGGCCGGAGCTTGAAGTACTGCATATTGAGCCAGGCGAGCTTCTTCGCGTCGAAGACAGCGCTCTTTTTGCTCACCCGCTCGAGTGAGAAAGAGGCGACGAGATGCTCGAGCGTCATCATCTCGCGGTTGTCGCCGGGAGACCATCCCAGGAGCGCCAGAAAGTTAACGAGCGCCTCAGGGAGTATCCCCTCCTCGCGGAACTGCCCCACCGCTGTCGCGCCATGCCTCTTGCTCAGCCGGGAGCCATCCGGACCGAGAATGAGCGGGACGTGTGCGAATTGCGGGGGGGTGAGGCCGAGCGCGCGATAGAGCACCAGTTGCTTGGGTGTGTTACTCAGGTGATCGTCACCGCGAATGATGTGCGTGATGCACATCTCTGAATCATCCACGACGCACGCAAAATTGTACGTGGGGGTCCCATCCGATTTCATCAAAACGAGGTCCCCCACCACCTCCGGATCGAACTCGACCCGCCCATGAATCAGATCGTCCACCACAATAAGATCCGAAGTCCGCTTCAGGATCACCGCGGGCTTCGCGCCTTTCTTTTCCTCCGAGATATACGCCTTTCCCTCCCGTACCAACCGCTCTGCATAGCCACCGTACGCGTGAAATCTCTGTGACTGAAGGATCGGGCCCTCATCCCAGTCGAGTCCGAGCCATCGTATATTGTCGATAATTGCATCGATCGATTCCTGTGTCGATCGCTGGATATCCGTATCCTCAATGCGGAGAACGAATACACCACCTAACTTCCTCGCGTAGAGCCAGTTAAAAAGAGCAGTCCTTGCCCCCCCTATATGAAGGTAACCGGTGGGGCTCGGAGCAAATCGCACTCTTATATTAGAACTGTTTGATCTCATAAACTGAAAAGAGTCCGGGCTGCTTTCAAACGAAACTGGATATCCTCCAAGAATTCATATGCTTTATCTGTGGTAACTACTCAGGTAGTCAGGAGCCAGAATGGAAAAGCAAGAATACAGAATCCAGAATACAGAATACAGAATTAAGAATAACGGCATTTCAAGGAAACGTTTATCTCCTGTCTCCTGAATTCTGTATTCTGTCTTCAGACTTCTGTCTCCTAACTCCTTAATTCTGACTCCTGAGCAGTTACTATCTGTGTTCATCGCGTTCCCTGCTCCCTTTCATGCGAAGCCGAAGCCCCTAGTGAGCTTGCTCCAGATGGCCGCGGAACTGTGCGCTTCCACGTAGATCTTCCCCTCGGCGATGGCCTGGCGATTCACCTCGATGAGGTGACTGCGGGATGCGGGGAGAATCTCCTGTATGGCTGCCGTGACAGTAGCGATGTCCACGACAGCGCGTTTCGCGAGGAACCCTCCCAGCGCAACCATATTCGCCACCCGGGTATTCCCCAGGCGGTCTGCGATGCTTGTAGCGGGCACGGGGATAAGCTCTATATCCTTGCGCTTGGCTGCTCGCGTCACCAATGAGGAGTTGACGACCATCAGCCCCTTCTTCACAACTGCCGCTTCAAATTTTGCCAGCGACGGCATATTCATGATAATCGCGGCTGTCGGATCGGAGACCACCGGCGAGGGTATTTCCTCCGACGAAATAATGACATTACAGTATGCGGTCCCTCCGCGCACCTCTGCGCCGTACGAGGGCATGTAAGTCACATGCCTGTCCTCCATCATTCCCGCATAGCAGAGGAGCTTCCCCATAAACATGATCCCCTGCCCGCCGAATCCGGCGATGATGATACGTTCCTCTGCCATAGGCCATTTCCCTGCCGCAACGAGTGCAAAGATTCTATAACGTAATGATTTATCGACCGCGGCTTGCGCCGATTATCATCTTATAATCAGCCCAATCCGCGTAATCCGCGGTTCCAACCGTTAAGCTATTTTTTCTCCTCTATATCCTTGAGCTGGCCAAGCGGAAACACCTCGATCATCCGCTCTTCGATCATCTTCATCGCCACGCGAGGTTGCAGCCCCCAGTAGGTGGGGCAGGGTGAAAGAATCTCCACAAAGCCGAATCCCTTCCCTTCAATCTGCATCCTGAGCGCGTGGGTGATCGCCGCCTTTGTCCTGTTCACGTTCTTGGGTTTGGTTATGGTGCACCTTTCCACGAACTTAACGCCATCGAACTGGGCCAGAAGTTCCGAAACCCTGATCGGACTCCCTTCCTGCTCCATCAATCGCCCGCGAGGGGTCGTCTCCGTCTTCTGTCCTATCATGGTCGTCGGGGCCATCTGCCCCCCTGTCATCCCGTAGACGGCGTTGTTTACGAAGAACACCGAGATGTTCTCCCCCCTGTTGGCTGCATGGATGATCTCCGCCATTCCAATCGCGGCGAGATCGCCATCCCCCTGATAGGCGAAGATTATGAGGTCGGGCCGCGCCCGTTTCATACCCGTTGCAACGGCCGGTGCGCGCCCATGCGCGGCCTCGCACACGTCAAAATTGAAATAGTCGTATGCGAGGACGGCACAGCCCACGGGAGCGATGCCCACCACCCGTTCGCGGATGCCAAGCTCATCCACGGCATCCGCGATCAGGCGATGGACGATGCCGTGCCCGCATCCGCCGCAGTAGTGGGTCTCCACATCTTTGAGACTGTATGGCCTGGTAAAGACCTTTGTCATGTTATCTACTCTGAATAGTTACTCGATAGCTCGACAGCCGGTGACTCATCAACGCCCCTTTATCTTGAATTCCTCGATGATCTTTTCGATCTCGGATTGAACCTCGTGACTCTGTATCACCTCTCCCCCTGGCTTCCCGAGCAGCCTGATGATGGAATCATTAAGGAGAGCGAGGCGTACATCTTCCACCAACTGACCCGCGCTCATTTCAACAACGAGGACCATCCGCGATCCATGCGCCGCTTCTGCGAGCGCCTTGTAGGGGAACGGCCACAGGGTTATCGGCCTGAAGAGGCCTATCCGATAACCTTCCTGACGATATTTTTTCAACAACGACCTGCAGGTACGCGAGGGACTCCCATAGGCAACGAGGATTATGTCCGCCCCGTCTGTCTCCAATGACTCATAGCGGATTTCGCTTTCTTCCATCGCGCGGTACTTTGCCTGAAGCTTCCGGTTGTGCTCGAGAAGTTCATTGTCGCCCAGGACGAGGGATCTTATCTTATTGGGGGCACGCCCGCTGCAGCCTGTAAGAGCCCAGTCTTTCTTCGGAAGATTCGCGGTCTCCTTCGGGCTGAACTCAACCGGTTCCACGATCTGTCCGAGAACGCCATCCGCGATGACCATCACGGGGTTCCGATACTTGTCTGCGAGGTCGAATGCAAGAAACATCTGATCCGCGAGTTCCTGCACGCTCGCAGGGGCGAGTACAATCGTCCGGTAATCGCCGTGGCCTCCGCCCCTTGTCGCTTGAAAATAATCCGCCTGGCTCGGCCCGATATTCCCAAGCCCCGGCCCCCCGCGCATAATATTGACGATGACCGACGGGAGCTCGTTCCCCGCGAGATAGGATATGCCCTCCTGCATGAGGCTTATCCCGGGGCTCGACGATGAGGTGAATGCACGAGCCCCTATCGCCGCCGCGCCAAACACCATATTGATAGCTGCCACTTCACTCTCGCTTTGAACGAACTGCCCTCCGACCTCGGGCATGCGCCGCGACATGTATGCCGTGACCTCGTTCTGCGGGGTGATCGGATAGCCGAAGTAACACCGGCAGCCCGCGGTAATGGCAGCCTCCGCCATCGCCTCATTCCCGCACATCAGACCTTTTCTAGACATAATAACTCCAGTTGTAAGCTGTAAGCCATAAGCTTTAAGCTGAAAACATTAAGCTATCCGAAGCAAGCATCTTTTTGCTTACCGCTTACTGCTTATTGCTATTTTTCCACTTCAATAATCACTTCCGGGCACATCATAGCGCAGAGGGCGCATCCCGTGCAATCCTCGAGCATCGCGGGCTGCGCGAAGTGAACCCCCTTATCGTTTAATGACTTCGACATAACGATGACACCGTGCGGGCACGACTCGACGCAGAGCTCGCAGCCCTTGCAACGCTGTGTGATGATGGTCACTTTAGCCATGGTGCACCCGCCCTCCCCAGTGCAATTTTTCGCGAAGGAGATGGAAGTAGCTCTTCTCGGGAGGGACCACCAGGGTCAATTTCTCTCCATAGCCGCTGATGACAACCTCGTCGCCTTCTCTCAATGATTCTCCCCCCTGGCCGTCGAACGTGAGCGTGCTGTCATGGCCGCGCGCCGTCACCGCCACGCGCACGATCCTCCGGCTCGGAACGATAAGAGGCCTGTTCGTGAGCATGTGCGGACAAATCGGCGTTATAATTATAGCATCAGTATCAGGACTTACAAGTGGGCCGCCTGCGGAAAGCGAGTATGCGGTTGAACCCGTGGGGGTTGCAACAATCAGTCCGTCTGCCAGAAAAGTGACCAAGTACTCATCATCGATGAATGTCTCGAGTGCCACAAGCCGTGAGAGCGCTCCCCTCGCGATAACCACGTCATTGAGCACGATGCGCCGGATAATTTCCTTCCCGCCGCGCACAAGCCGGACAGAGAGAAGGAGCCGTTCCTCAGCGCGATACTCACCCTTGAGTGCCCGATCGAGAAACTTCCTTGCTTCGGCATGGGTCGCTGCGCTAAGAAACCCCATCCCGCCGAGGTTGATCCCGAGGAGCGGAATTCGAGCGCCGGAAAGCATCCTTGCAGCTTTGAGCACGGTGCCGTCACCGCCGATGGCAATCACGAGGTCGGATTCGGAGCGTATCTCGCGCTCCTCCCTTGCGATATTCGCATTCTTCAGCAGGTCCGCTGTTTCTTTGTCAGCGATAACGCTGATGCCCTTCCGCATAAGAAATGGAAAAAGGTCAGCGCAGGCAGCGCGCGCCCCCTGCTTATGAATATTGACGATCAGGGCCAGGGTATGAACGGGGGTGCCTCCCTTTTCATTTCGCCGTCTATTTTTTTGCATATACGAAAAATTCCTTATTCCCCGCCGGTCCCCGCAATGGCGACTCCATCAGTCCTTGGACCATGAAACCCGCCTCCTCACACACCGCACAGACACTCCAGATCACCTTTGTGTGCACGCGCTCATCCCTCACAACCCCTCCCCGCCGGACCTCGCTCCTGCCGGCTTCGAACTGCGGCTTGATCAACGCGATAAGTTGCGCGCCTTCTCTCACAACGCCACTCACCGCAGGGATGATCTTCCCGAGCGATATAAACGATACGTCAATTGTGACGAGCTCCGGGTCATAGGGGAGCTGGCTCCTCACAAGGTAGCGCGCGTTGGTCCGTTCGAGAATAGTTACGCGCGGGTCCTCCCTCAGTCGTTGTGCTATCTGCCCATACCCCACATCAACTGCGATCACCGCCGCCGCCCCACCACGGAGAAGGCAGTCGGTGAATCCGCCCGTGGACGCTCCTATGTCCAGACACCTTTTCTCCAAGGCCGAGATCTTAAAATTCTCCAGCGCAGCGGCGAGCTTTTCGCCCCCGCGCCCGACGTAGAGTGGCGCCTCCTTGACGCGCAGGACGCTATCGGATGGCACCGCCTTCCCCGGCTTCGACTCAACCCGCTCATCCACCAGGACGATCCCTGCCATGACGGCGCGGCGTGCCTTCTCTCCGCTTGTAAAAAAGCCCCGCTGCACGAGCAAACGGTCGAGTCGCTCTTTCATAACAAAAAGGCAGATCTAAGCGGTAAGCTGTAAGCAAAATGCGTTATGCGTATACCCTATGCCTTGATCCTTACCGCAATCAGCCGATCTCGTCCCTCATTATCTAGAATGTTCTGCGCTTTCCTAATCCGCACAATCCGCGCAATCCGCGGTTAAAGGCTTTTAACCACTGAGAGCACTGAATTCACTGAGAACCTATAACTTGCCTCAGTGTCTTCAGTGTACTCAGTGGTTATACCTCTTTTCACAATCCGCCTAATCCGCGAAATCCGCGGTTATTTCCTCTGCGACGATGGCCAGAAACGTTCCTTTATCCTGCGGGTGACGGAACCGGAATCAAGCCCGAGCGCGGCCAGTAGCTCCTGGCGCCCCCCGTGCTCCACGTACTGATCCCCAATGCCGATACACAACGTCTCCACATCAGAGATACCCCTCTCCGCAAGCATCTCGAGCACCGCGCTGCCGAAACCTCCCTGAATCGCGTTTTCCTCAAGGATAACCAGGCGTCGCGTTGCCTTTGCCGCCTCACATATCGTATCCACATCCAAAGGCTTCACAAACCGCGCATTGATCACCGCGGCGTCCCTGTGTTCTCGAGCGAGATTCTGCGCCACCTCTTCCGCCGTCCGGACCATCTGACCGATGGCGACAAGGCTGACATCCCTCCCCTCGCGAAGGAGACGCGCCTTCCCCGACATAATGAGTTCCGCATCATCCAGTTTCACCGCTTTCCCCATATCCCCCTTCGGGTACACGATCGCGGACGGTTTGCCGGACGAGAGCGCGAAGCGCAACATCCCCACAAGCTCACGGGCGTCTGCCGGCTCCATGAGAATGAGATTCGGGATATGTCTGAGGTACGACAGGGCAAACTGGCCGGAGTGCGTCGAGCCGTCCGCGCCGACAATGCCCCCCCTGTCCACCGCGAAAACGACAGCGAGCTTCTGCAGGCAGACATCATGCACGATTTGATCGTATGCGCGCTGGAGAAACGTTGCATAGATTGCGACCACGGGTTTGTATCCGCCCGCAGCCAGCCCGGCTGCGAATAGCACGGCGTGCCCCTCCGCGATACCGACATCGAAGAAGCGCGTGGGGAATTCATCGGCGAACACGCCGAGGCCGGTCCCGTGCGACATTGCTGCCGAGATAGAAATAATTGCCGGGTCCCCGCGCGCCAACTCAGTGAGCGCACTCCCGAAAATTTCCGAGTAGGTAAGGCCGGTGCTCTCCTTCTTGGGCTTCCCGGTACCGATATCGAACGGGCTCGTCCCGTGGAAATACTCCGCGTGTTGCTCGGCGTGGACGTAACCCTTGCCCTTCCTCGTGACCACGTGCAGGATCACCGGTTGTTCGATCTTTTTCAATCTGTCGAACATCTCGATCAACTTTCCAATATCGTGCCCATCCACAGGCCCGAAGTAGCGGAATCCGAGTTCCTCAAAAAGGATGCCCGGCACGATCATGTTCTTGAGGCTCTCCTCGAGGCGCCGCGCGGTATTGAACAGACGATCCCCGATCGCGGGAATACTCTTTACGATCACCTGCATATCCGTTCTGACGCGATTATAGACCTGAGAGGTGAGGATCTTCGTCAAATATGCGGAGATGGCTCCCACGTTCCGCGAGATGGACATCTCGTTGTCATTGAGAATTACGAGGAGATTGCGGGCCCTGTTGCCCGCGTTGTTGAATGCCTCGTAGCAGAGTCCTCCGGTGAGCGAACCATCGCCGATGACCGCGATCACCTTCTCTCCCCCTCCGTGCAGATCGCGCGCCGCGCAGAGCCCCATGGCCGCGGACACCGCAGTGCTCGCGTGACCGGCCCCGAATATGTCATACTCGCTCTCCGAACGTTTCGGGAAACCGCAGAGTCCCCCCATCTTTCTCAGGGTCGAGAACTCGCTGTTCCTGCCGGTGAGCACCTTGTGCGCGTACGCCTGATGTCCCACATCCCACACGATTTTGTCTCGAGGGCAGTCGAAGACATAGTGGAGCGCAATCGTGATCTCCACGGCGCCGAGACTCGATGCGAGGTGGCCGCCCGTGACGGACACCACCTGGACGAGCCTCTCCCGTATCTCCCGGGCGAGTAGTTCGAGATCAGGGAGTTTCAGTTTCTTGAGGTCCTCGGGCGACTCTATTTTCTCCAGATATTTGCTCATTGGAATCAGTGCCTGTGGCATTAAAAATGGTTCACTTTTGTTCTGTGTGGGTAACTCACATTACCCCTCCCCCCTCCGAAGGGGGGAGGTAAAGAGGAGGGATAACTACGGTTACAGGGTTAAGGTGTAAGGTTAAAAATTCATATACATTAAACTTTACACTTTACACTTTTGGCTGTAGTCAACACCCCCACCCCGACCATCCCCCTTCACAGGGGGAGGGAATGATATATATTTAACCACACAAAATGGAAGATAACCTAAAAAAGAAACTGCTCCTCCGCAGGATCCACATGTCCGGGCTCGGGCTCGGCAGGCGGGCCCGGGCTCCTTCGCGGCGTTGCGCGTGTGCCTGCATCGGCATTCCGCGCATCACCGGGAGCGAACGGGACTGCTTTTACCCGTCCGTCGTCTCCCTTCGTGAGCATCTCGATCCGTTTCTCCGCGGCATCCAGCGTCTGAGCGCAGGATTTCGCGAGACCAATTCCCTCCTCGTAGCGTTCGAGCGCTTCATCGAGTGGGATTTTTTCATCCTCCATCAGGGCAACGATCTCTTCCAGACGCTTCAGGGCTGCCTCGAATTTGGGCTTTTTTTCCTTTGCCATAGTGCACCCTCATTACATATAGTAGCTAGTAGTTAGTAGCGGGTAGTTAGGAAGATCCGGCCGGAAACTGCTTTTTTCCCTCACTACTAACTACTAGCTACTAACTACTGCCTTTTAGATGCTTTTCCCCCAACTACTAGCTACTAACTACTGTCTTATCAACCGTAGCGACAAATCCCCCCCGGCGCAGACGGGCGCGTACCCGCTCGCCCACCTCGACCTCCGAGGCGTCGCACACCACCGTACCGTCCCGCTCCCTCACCACCACGCTATACCCGCGCGAAAGGATTGAGAGCGGATTGAGGCTTTCCAGCTTACCCGCAATTGCCTGAAGCCGGGTGCGCGCAATTTCCGCCATGTGATGGAACGACCTTTTCAGCCTTCCCAGAAGCTCGTCGAGAAGCTGCTGGTACTGTCGTACCGCATTCTCCGGCGCCTGGAGGAAATAGCTCCCCTCGCACAGCCGAACCCGATTGCGGAGTTGCTCTACCCTGCCCCTGATACCCGCGATGAGGGCTGAGCGGAGCATCGAAATCTTTTCATGGAGCTCCGACTTCTTTGCCACCACCAGCTCGGCGGCCGCGGAGGGGGTGGGGACTCTGAGATCTGCGACAAAATCGGAAATGGTGTAATCTATCTCATGTCCCACTGCGGAGATCACAGGAATCCGGGAACGGGCGATCGCCCGGGCAACCGGCTCCTCGTTGAACGCCCAGAGGTCCTCGAGAGACCCGCCACCCCGCGTGACGATGAGCACATCCGCATCGCCGCGGGCGTTGAAACTGTCGATCGCTTCCGCGATCTCCGCTGCCGCCGTCTCCCCCTGTACGCGCACGGGGCTGATCAGAATCCGTACGTTGGCGAACCGCCGCTGGATCACATTCAGTATGTCCCGTATCGCAGCTCCGCTGGGAGAGGTGACGATACCTATTCTCTCCGGGAGGAGAGGGATCGCCTTCTTCCTCGCTGTATCGAAGAGCCCCTCCTTGGCGAGCCGCGCCTTGAGCTGTTCAAACGCGAGTTGAAGCGCTCCCACTCCCCGCGGCTCCAGCTCTGATACGGTGAGCTGGTAGCGCCCCCCCTTCGCATAGACAGAGACGTCGCCCCGCGCAACTACCTGCATCCCGTCTTTCAGCTCAAATGGAATCCTCACGTTCTGCGCGCGGTATATCACCGCCTGGAGCTGGCTCCCCTCATCCTTGAGCGTGAAATACGTGTGCCCCGAGCCGGGCCGTCGGATGTTCGAGATTTCTCCCTCGACCCACACGCCGGGGAATCGCCCCTCGAGGAGCACTTTTATCTCCCGTGTGAGCTCGCTGACACTGTAGATTTTTTTACCCGTGGGATGCATCATAGTAAATGACAAATACCAAAATTCAAAATCGCCTTATATTATGGTAGTAAGGATTAAGCCGTAAGCCCTATGCTTACTGCTTACCGCTTACCACTTAGTGCTTATTCGGGATTCATCCTCTCCCGTATCCTCTCGATCCCCAACGCCTTGCCGGTACGCTCGTCGGCACGCACGATCACTCCCTGGAACTCCACACGCTCTTTCGCGACTTCAAAGCGCTGCGGCAACTGTGTGAGAAAGTTCGTGATCACCGGCTTGATCTCCACACCGAGGATGGAGACGGTAGGCCCTGTCATTCCCGCATCGCTGAGATACGCAGTGCCGCCGGGAAAGATCTGCTCATCCGCCGTCTGGACATGGGTATGCGTACCGATCACCGCGGTAACCTTCCCATCGAGGAAACGCCCCATGGCATTTTTCTCCGACGTTGCCTCCGCATGTATATCCACAATAATTACGGGCGTCTCTTTGCGAATAATCTCAATCTCCCTCACCGCGGCGGCGAACGGGCAGTCGGCCGGTTTCATAAACACGCGCCCCAGCAGATTGACGACGCCCACCTTCACGCCGCCGGGCAAGGTGACCACGACCCCGCCCCTCCCCGGGGCATCCATGGGGTAGTTTGCGGGTCGTAGGAGCCGCTCCTCTCTCCCGATAATCTCGAATACCGCCCTATTCTTCCAGATATGGTCACCCGAGGTAATCGCATGCACCCCAGAGGAGAGGAGTTCCGCGACAACATCAGGGGTTAATCCCGATCCGCCGGCGGCATTCTCCGCATTTGTAATCACGCAGTCCACCCCATACCGCTTGCGCAGGGAAGGAATCAATTCCCTCACCGCCGTTCTCCCCGGTTTGCCGACAATATCGCCGCTGAATAGGATAGTGATCATAATAATCAGCCCTAAGCTGTAAGCCATAAGCTGTAAGCAGGAAGCATATAAGGTTAAAAACTTATCTACGCTTATAGCTTAAAGCTTACTGCTTACCGCTGTAGTTATTTTGCGTATTCCACTGCCCTCGTCTCCCTGACGACTACAACCTTGATCTGGCCGGGGTATTCCAGCTCATCCTGGATCTTCTTCGTGAGGGTGCGGGCAATCACCACCGCCTCGTCATCGTTCACCTTGTCCGGCTCGACCATGACGCGGATCTCACGCCCCGCCTGGATCGCATACGCGTGATGCACACCGCGCACCGAAGTCGCGATCTTCTCGAGGTTCTCAAGGCGCTTGATGTAGGCTTCGAGCGTCTCCGATCTCGCGCCCGGCCGCGCGGCGGAGATTGCGTCCCCCGCGGAGACCAGAACTGCCTGGATTGAAGTCGGCTCCACATCGTTGTGGTGGGCCGCGATCGCGTGGACGACCTCCGGTGACTCATTGTACTTCTTCGCCATGTCGGCCCCTATCACCGCGTGAGCCCCCTCCACCTCGTGATCCACCGCTTTCCCGATATCATGAAGGAGCCCGATCCGCTTGGCAACCTGTATATCCTGCTTCAGCTCAGCCGCCATAATCCCCACCAGGCGGGCGACCTCTTTTGAGTGCTGCAACACATTCTGTCCGTAGCTGCTGCGGAACTTCAGCCGCCCGAGGAGCTTGATGAGTTCGGGATGCAGGTCGTGAATGCCTAGATCAAACGCGGCCTGTTTCCCCGTTTCACGGATGCTCTCATCCATCTCCTTTTTCACCTTCTCCACGATCTCTTCGATCCGGGCGGGGTGGATGCGCCCATCGGCGATCAGGCGTTCGAGCGTAATACGCGCAATCTCCTTCCGTATGGGGTCGAATCCGGAGAGCGCAACGGCCCCGGGGGTATCATCGATGATGATGTCCACACCGGTCGCTGCCTCGAGAGCCCGGATATTGCGCCCCTCGCGCCCGATTATTCTTCCCTTCATCTCGTCGTTCGGAAGCGGGACGCTTGTAATAGTGGTTTCTGCGACCTGGTCGGCGCCATAACGCTGTATCGCCAGGGCAATAATCTTCTTCGCCTGTTTGTCCGCTGTCTCTTTGGCCTCTTCCTCGATACGGCGCGCCATCGCCGCTGCATCGCGCCTGATTTCATCCTCAAGCTTGTTGAGAAGGAGTTGCTTTGCTTCGTCCCTGCTAAGGCCGGCGACCTTCTGTAACCTCATCCGTTCCTCCTCAAGGACGACGTCAAGCTCTTTCTGCCTGCGGTCAAGGCCTCCCTCTCTTCCATGGATCTCCTGCTCCATCCTCGCGAGCGTCTGCTCTTTCTTCGTGAGCAGATCAACCTTGCGCTCCAGACTCTCTTCCTTCTGAAGGACGCGTGCCTCGAGGTTGAGAAGCTCCTTCCGCCTGTTCTTTGTCTCCTTCTCAAACTCTACGCGGGATTTGTAGAGCTCATCCTTCGCAAAAATCTCCGCCTCTCTTTTCTTGTTGTTCGCTTCGCGTGTCGCCTCATCGATAAGCCTCTTCGCTTGGTCCGTTGCATCGTCCAACCTCTTCTCCGCCAGGTAGCGTCTGATGATGTAGCCGATGACTAATCCCGCCGCGGCGCTGATAATGCTCAGGGCGAGAAATTGCTCCTTCAGGAACCCGATCATGGCAGTGGCCCTCCTTTATATTAGAATGGATTAAGCGATAAGCAGTAATCAATAAGTGCTAAGAACTTACTCGCCGGTGCCTAATCCATATCACAATGGAATACAGCTCCTTATTTTTTTACAATCAATAACGCGATCTTCCGTCACTATCATCTCCACGAGCACATCAGTCTTGGAACGCACGATCTGCGGAAGAATCTGTGCCTCAAACCCCAATCCGATCTTTATCGCACGCTCCTCAGCTCCCGCAAGGAAGGCATCATAGTACCCCTTTCCCCACCCGAGCCGTACACCGCAGAGATCGAACCCCACCCCCGGAACGATAAATAAGTCTATTTCCGCGATATCCACGGCGCGCGCACGCGAAAGGCACGGCTCCGGAATTCCATAGCTTCCGGGAACGAGATCACAATCAAAATCGCTGATCTCAGCGGCATTGATGCTCCCACTCGACCGATCGCACAATGGCACAGATACCCTCTTTTTTTCTCCGAGACATCGACGTATCAGCTCCTCTGTCTTCACCTCCCCTCTCACTGCTACGTAACACATGACATGCCGTGCTCTCGCAACTTCGCCCCGCGCAAGCACCTGTTGCACGATCATGTTGCTGAGAGCGCAACGGCGTTCCTCCGGTATCTCATTCCTTCTTTTCAGTAACTCACTACGGAGACGCGCCTTTGAGTTTATGGTGCCTCCCACTGCGTGAAGCGTCGCTCGTGAATCGTGAAGCGTATATAATGAACTATCCTATTACGCCTCACATCTCACGTTTCCCCTCTCCCTTTTCCCGTGTTGCGCTCTTTGCGCGCCACAGCGCGAGCCTTTCCCCTATCTGTTTCTCATAGCCGCTCTTCCATGGTGTGTAGAACGAGACCGGCTCCGGGGTAAAGTCCGGTGCTCCGGTCACGCTCGAGGGGCCATGGAGATACTTGTATCCCTTCCCGCGTCCGAGCTTCGAAGCCCCTGCGTATCCTGTTCCCTTGACCGCATCGGGAACCTCCATCGTGGACTTCGTCCTGACATGATCGAGGGCCTTTTCGATGGCCAGGTACGACGCGTTGCTCTTGGGAGCGCAGGCAACGTAGATCGCGGCCTGGGCGAGGGGAATCCTCGCTTCGGGCATCCCCACGAACTCGAGCGATTGCATCGCGGCACTGGCGATAAGCAGTGCGTGGGGGTCTGCATTCCCCACGTCCTCGGCTGCGCAGATGATGATCCTCCGGACTATAAATCTGGGGTCTTCCCCCGCCTGGATCATCTTTGCCATCCAGTAGATGGCCGCATCCGGATCGCACCCACGCATACTCTTGATGAACGCGGAGATTGTATCGTAATGCCCGTCCTCGTCCTTGTCGTAGACAATTGCCTTGCTCTGGATGGAATCCTCGGCGACGCTCAAAGTCACGTGCCGCTTCCCCTCGCTTCCCTCCGGCGTCGTCTCTACAGCCCTTTCCAGTGAATTGAGCGCCCGGCGCGCGTCTCCGTCTGACACCCTTACGATATGCTCGATTGCTTCGCGATCAACCGTCAGTGGAATCTTCCCGAGTCCCTTTTCCTTGTCTTCCATGGCCCGCGTGAGAATGGCGCGCAGGTCATCGACCCCCAGAGGCCTCAGCTCAAAGAGGAGCGACCGTGAAAGAAGCGGCGCGTTGACGTAGAAGCAGGGATTGTGGGTCGTCGCCCCTATAAGCGAAATTGTTCCCCTCTCCACATGCGGCAAAAGGACATCCTGCTGGGCCTTATTAAAACGGTGGATCTCGTCAATGAAGATAATCGTTTTCTCTTCCCGCTCCCGGAGCCTGTTCTCCGCGGAGTAGATAGCCTGGCGGAGACTATCCACGTTTGCCATGACCGCGCTCATTCTGTCGAAGTGACTGTGCGTTGCACTGGCAATCACCTCTGCGAGGGTTGTTTTTCCACTGCCCGGGGGCCCCCAGAGGATGAGGGAGCCTATACGGTCTGCGAAGATCGCGCGGTAGAGCAGTTTTCCCTTCCCCAGGATGTGCGTCTGCCCCACGAAATCATCCATGGTTCTCGGGCGCATGCGCGCCGCGAGTGGCGCATGCCGCTCCGCCTCTTCCCTGTTGATACTGTCGAACAGATCCATATTTCGAAATCCCGGCAATCCCTAACCCCTAACTACTAGCTACTAACTACTGTTGTTCTACTGTTGTCTGATATCACATCCCAGACTCTTCAATCCAGACCGAATCATCTCTACAGCATTTTCGATCTCTTCCTCAGAGAGGGTTGACTCCGCCGAACGCAGTACCACGGTGAGGGCAAGCCCCTTCTTATCGGCGGGAATCTGTTGTCCCTTAAAAAGGTCGAAGATCTCCACTCTCTCTATCAGTTTCGGAACAGCGCCGCGCACACACCCGATAATTTTGTCTGCCTCGAGCGCCTCGTCAGCTACCAATGCAATATCCCTCCGCGCTGAGGGGAAACGCGGCAGTGGCGAATACGCTCTTTCTCTGAGGGCAGAGGCGTAGATCGGCGCCGCATCCACCTCGGCAAATACAACCGGAACCCGGATCCCGTACGCTTCCCGCACGCGCGGATGAATCTCTGCAAGCCAGCCCCGCGCTTTCCCTGCCCATGAGATCGTCGCGCACCTCCCGGGGTGACAGCTCGGGAGCGCCGCGCGCTGCGCAATGATCTCTCCTTCCGCTCCCGCAAGCAGTGATTCGAGAACCCCTTTCACGTAGAAGTAATCGACCTCCGTGGTTCGCGAGCGCCAGTTTACTCTCCCACTCATCCCCATGGCTGCAAGTGCGAGCTTCTCCACCTCGAGAGGAGGCGCATTGCTTTTCGTATGGCGGAACACGTTGCCCAGTTCGAACAACCGCACATCCCGATTCCCCCTGCTCGCGTTGAGGGCGAGGCATCGCATCAGAGGGGGCAGCATGGATGTTCTCAGGTACGAATACTCCTCACTGACGGGATTTCTCACTTTTACCGCGCAACGCAGGGATTCCCCGGGGTCCCACAGAAGCCTGTCCATTTCATCGCGCCCCATGAAGCTGAGACAGATCGCTTCCGAGAATCCCAGGGAGCAGAGCGTTTCTCTCACGCACTCCCTGCCTCGTGAAGAGACGGCTTTCTCCTCTCCACCGGCTGTCGCGCGCGGCTGCACGTCGCTGATTTGTGAGTATCCCTCGAGTCTTGCCACCTCCTCAATCAGGTCCGCCTCTCCTTTGAGGTCGATGCGGTACGACGGCGGCAAGACCTTGAGTATGCTTTCCCCTTTCCCCTCTGCCCTTATAGTGAGGCGCGTGAGAAGATTCTGTATCCTCTGCCGCGAGAGGCGCGTGTGCAACACCGTATTCACCCTCGCTACGCGCAGAGAGAGCCGGGTCGGACGGCCGGGGGCTGATATGCGCTCCACGACCCCCTTGCATATCTCTCCTGCACCCAGAAATGAAATAAGCTGGGCGGCCCTGTTGAGGGCGGGGAGAACGCCGTTGAAGTCAACGCCTCTCTCAAACCTGTAAGAGGATTCGCTCGAGAGACCGAGCCGGGTTGAAGTGCGCCGGATCGATTGTGGCTTGAAATACGCGCTCTCGAGAAGGACCGCCTTCGTTTCCAGCCCCACCTCGCTCTCGCGGCCTCCCATAATCCCCGCGATCGCAATCGGGGCTTCGGAATCGGCAATGACAAGCATACCTTGGGCGAGTTCGCGGGTTGTGCCGTCGATTGCGGTGATCCGCTCTCCTTCCCGAGCCCCTCGAACCACGATCCCTCCCTCGCGGATCTTGCCAAAGTCGAATGCGTGAAGCGGTTGGCCATACTCCAGGAGGACGTAGTTGGTCACATCAACAATGTTATTGATCGCCCTCGTCCCCGCCAAGCCCAGTCTATTCCGCAACCAGAATGGCGAGGGTCCTACCCTGACACCCCGGACGAGGCGCGCACTGTACCGGCCGCAGAGGTCGCTGTCATCGATCTTCACAGACACCTGTTTTGCCGCCGGCTCCCCCTCCTCTCTCACCGCAACTCTCTGTATCCGGATCCTCTTTCCGAGGATCGCCCCCACCTCCCTTGCGATCCCGATTACGCTGAGACAGTCAGGGCGATTGGGGGTAATGTTGACATCAAGGATGCTGTCGTTCAGATGCAGGGCATCCGCGAGTCCCGCGCCCGGTGCGCAGGCTTCGGGCAGGATCATGATCCCGCCCGCCTCTTCCCCCATGCCGAGCTCCCTCTCGGAACAGAGCATCCCCTCCGACATAATCCCGCGGAGTGTGGCCGCGCGGATGGTGCTGCCGTTCGGGAGCGCGCAGCCCACACGCGCCAGGGGGGCGCAGTCTCCCGCCTTCATGTTCTTTGCGCCGCAGACTATTGTGAGTTCCCTGACCCCATCGCTCACCCGGCACACCGAGAGCCGATCGGCGTTAGGATGCGGCTCGACGCTCAAAATCCTGCCCACAACAATGCCCTCGAGCGGCGGGGAGACCCGCGTGACCGACTCCACCTCGAGCCCGCTGTTTGTAAGCCTGTCTGCGAGGTCGGCAGGACTGATTCCGCACTTCACGTATTCCGTGAGCCAATTGAAAGAGATCTTCATTATTTAAACCAGCCATAAGCTGTAAGCGATAAGCCGTAAGCTTACTACTTAACGCTTTTTTGCTTATTAGTATCCATCTGTAAGCGATAAGCCGTACGCAATACGCTTACTGCTTACCGCTAAGAGAATTGTTCCAAAAACCTTACATCATTCTCAAAAAAGAGCCGTATATCATCGATGCGGTACCTGAGCATCGCGATCCGCTCCACACCCATCCCGAACGCATAACCGGTGTACCTTTCCGCGTCGTAGCCGACCCCCCGGAGCACCGCGGGGTGGACCATCCCCGCCCCGAGAATCTCGACCCACCCTGTCTCCTTGCACACTCTGCACCCCTTCCCCGAGCAGATCACGCACGATATGTCGATCTCGGCACTGGGTTCAGTGAAAGGGAAGAAACTTGGCCTGAAACGGAGCCGTGTCGCGCTCCCGAACATCCGTTGCACAAAGAATCCAAGTATCCCCTTTAAATCCCCGAAGCTTACACCCTCATCCACAAGGAGCCCCTCCACCTGGTGGAACATGGGGGAGTGGGAAACATCGCTGTCGCAGCGGTACACCCGCCCCGGCATGATGCAGCGTACAGGGGGGCGCTGACGCTCCATCACCCTGATCTGTACGGGTGATGTGTGGGTGCGCAGGAGGAGGTCGTCGGTAATGTAAAGCGTCGCCTGCATATCCTTTGCCGGGTGGTCCGCGGGAAAGTTGAGGGCGGCAAAGTTGTAGTAGTCCGTTTCCACTTCGGGACCCTCTGCAACTACGAAGCCGAGCCCTGTAAAGATGTCCGCGATACACGACATGGTGAGCGAGATCGGATGACGCCTTCCGCGCATATGCGGGACGCCCGGCAGCGTCACGTCGGCGGTCTGGGAGAAAAGAACCTGCTGCTCCTGCTTTGCTTCGAGCGAGCTTCGGCGGGAATCAAGTCTACGCTGGAAATCCTCCTTCAGGCTGTTCACCGCCTGGCCGACCACGCGCCGCTGGTCGGACGGGAGCGCGCCGAGGCTGCGAAGGATTATGCTGAGTTCCCCTTTTCTGCCGAGGTATCTGATCCTGAGCGACTCGATATCCTCAGGAGACGAGCACCGGTCAATCAGCTCCACGGTTTCACGGCGGAGGAGATCTATCTTTTCTTTCATGATGGTCACGCGGGTCGTCGGGGCAGGGATGCCCCACGCGAGGGAAGGGATAGGAAGAAATCAATATGCTTCGGCGAATGTAATAATTCTAATCAGACAACTCCCGGGCAGGTCCGCTGCTGTTCAGATATTTCGCCAAGCACTCTCTATAGAAAACGGAGCAGATACTCTCCATCGTGGTTTTCACCTATCCCCTGACCGCGCCCTACTTCTTCCCTGCAGCCTGAGCGACTTTCACAAGCTCCTGGAAAACGCTCCTGTCACGCACCGCAAGGTCGGCGAGAATCTTCCGGTTAAGTTCCACCTGTGCCTTCCTCAATCCATCTATGAAATGCGAGTAGGAGAGCCCTTCTTCTTTGCAGGCTGCCCCTATTCTGGTTATCCACAGGCTACGGAAATCCCGCTTGCGCACCTTACGGTCTCTATATGCGTATGCCAACCCCCGCTCCACAGCTTCCGTCGCCAGACGTATGAGACTCCCCCGCGCGGTACGATACCCTTTTGCGCGTTTGAGAATCCTCCGGCGCCGTTCCCTGGATGCGGGAGCCTTCTTGACTTTGGCCAAGTGTTCCTCCTCTCAAATATATCCCCTTGCACGCCGATTGCATGCGGCATGGGGATAATCCACTCAACTTCTCACCCGTACGGCAGAGCTCTTTTTATCATCCTCTGCTCTACTTTGTTCAGGACGCTCGTTCCCCTGAGCCTCCTTTTCCTATTGCGGCTCTTCTTGGTGAGAATATGACTCGTGCACGCCAGCTTTTTCTTAACCTTGCCGTGCTTGGTCAGTTTGAACCGTTTCGCTGCTGCTCGGCTTGTTTTCAGTTTGGGCATCTGCGACTTCCTTCCTCTGCTCCGGCGCGGGGGAAACCTTCCCCCCCTTCTGCGGTACAAACATTAAAATGACGTTTCTTCCGAAATTCCTTGCGGGCGTCTCTACGTGCCCGATATCTCTGATATCCTCCTCGAGGCGCTTGAGCAGCTTATTGCCGAGCTCCACGTGCGCCATCTCTCTGCCGCGGTACACGAGCCTGATACGAAGCTTATGTCCCTTCGCGAGAAAATCCCGCGCCTGTTTCAATTTCACGTTATAGTCGTGGATTTCTATTCGTGGGCGCAGCTTGATCTCTTTGAGCCTCCCCCCCGTCTGCTTCTTCTTCGCAAGGCGCTCCTTCTTCATCTGCTGGTACTGGTATTTGCCAAAATCCATTATCCGGCAGACAGGAGGAGAGAGATTCGGTGCAACCTCCACCAGATCCAGCCGGGCAACCCTCGCAATCGAGAGCGCCTGGTCTATCGTGAGGATCCCCACCTGCGTGCCATCTTTATCGATGGTGCGGACCGTTTTGGCTCTTATCTGTCCATTGATTCTTGTCGTCAGCGGCCGAATGATACCACCCCCCTTCGGTACTATAAGTCACTATAGCTACGTAATCAATTCAACGGAACTGAAACATTATACCAGTCTGCATGGGCTCGGGACAAGTTCAAAATCCCCTCCTGCAGCGCAATGCGACAATAACCGGGTGTACCGTACTGAGCATCTCATTCCTGCATCTCGACTACGCTCAGTGTAAACTCACGCAGGAACCGCCATTTTATACCTGCCCCAGGCCGCTCCTCGCTTTTGCAAAGACAAGTTGCCGGGGGATGATAATTGAACTGAATACCCCCAAAAGTTGGCCCCTACCCTGCACTCACAAAATCTATGCTCACTATCAAGAAGCGCGCACTTCCTCAGCGACCTTCTCAATAAATTCATCCAAAGGCTGAGGCCCCTTGTCGCCTTCCTCGCGCGAGCGTAGTGCTACGGTCCCCGCCGCAGCCTCTCTCTCGCCGACCACAAGCATGTAGGGGATCTTCTGGATCTGGGCCTCCCGTATCTTCAACCCCATTTTCTCATTGCGCCTGTCGCACTCAACGCGGACGCCGTTCTCCTTCAGGGTGGCGTACACCTTCTCCGCATAGTCCGCATATTTTTCCGAAACGGGAATGACAATCGCCTGGACCGGGGCAAGCCAGAGAGGGAAAGCGCCCTTGTAGTGTTCGATGAGCGTACCAATGAAGCGTTCGAGCGATCCAAAGAGCGCCCGATGCACCATCACGACGTGATGCTTCTTATTATCGTTCCCGATATAGGACGCATCGAAGCGGCCCGGGAGATTGAAGTCAAACTGGATCGTCGAACACTGCCATTTCCGTCCGAGCGCGTCAAGAAGTTTGATGTCTATCTTCGGGCCGTAGAACACCGCCTCCCCCTCAATCCTCCTAAACGACATCCCTTTCTCCTTGAGCGCCGCCATGAGCACGCCCTCAGCCCTGTCCCAGTCCTCCGGCGAACCGGCGTAATCCTGAGGCTTTTTCGGGTCCCGGGCGCTCAGATCAATCTCATACTCTTTGAATCCGAACTTCCCAAGAATTTCCATCACGAGATCGAGAACACCCTCGATTTCTCCGGGCAACTGCTCGGGCGTGCAGAAGATGTGCGCATCGTCCTGAGTGAACCCCCTCACGCGCAGCATGCCGTGAAGCACGCCGGAGCGTTCGTAACGGTACACAGTACCCATCTCAGCGAATCGGATCGGGAGATCCCTGTAACTGCGCGTTGCTGATTTGAAGATGAGGATATGGCCGGGGCAGTTCATCGGTTTCAGCACATACTCTTCATCTTCGACTTTGAGAGTGTACATGTGCTGGCGGTAGAACTGGTAATGGCCTGACCGTTGCCAGAGTTGCGCATGCGCAATGTGCGGAATCGAGATGAGTTGGTAGCCGCGCTTCAGGTGCATATCTTCCCAGTAGTTCTGAATTATCCTCTTGAGGATCGCTCCCCTCGGATGCCAGAAGACCAGTCCGGCGCCGGCTTCCTCGTACATATTGAAGAGGTCAAGCTCCCTCCCGAGCCGCCGGTGGTCCCTCTGCTTTGCCTCTTCCAGCTTGGAGAGGTACTCCGCAAGCTCTTTGGCACTCTCCCATGCGGTCCCATAGATGCGCTGGAGCATCTGGTTCTTCTCATCTCCTCTCCAGTATGCGCCCGCGACGCTCAAAAGCTTGAATGCCTTTATCTGGCCGGTCCGCCCAATGTGCGGCCCGCGACAAAGATCGAAGAACTCACCGTCGCGGTAGAGACTCACCGTCTTGTCGGAGAGCTGCTCAATCAGATCCACCTTGTATTTCTCTCCCATGCCGCTAAAAATCGTGCGCGCCTTCTCCCGGTCAATCTCCTCACGCTCGAACGGGTGATCTTCTTTTATGATTTTCTCCATCTCCTTCTCAATTTTACTCAGATGCTCTGGCGTCAGGTGTTCGTCAAGGTCAAAATCATAGTAGAAGCCCTCCGCGATGGCGGGGCCTATTGCGAGCCGCGCCTTCGGGAAGAGGCGCTTCACCGCCTGGGCCATCACGTGCGAGGTCGAGTGCCTGTAGCGCTCGATCCCCTCTTCTGTTGAGAGATCGATATCCTTGCCCATAACACCTCACCTGTTGTCCGGCAACTTAGAGGAAATCAACACCTAATCTATCTGAATACTCTGGAATGCACTCGCCTGCAAATCAGGTTACTCAGAGAAAACTTGTCCTGAGCCTAGCCGAAGGATCAGGTGCAAAAAATACACCACTTGATTTACCTGACTACTCTGAAACCATGCGCATAAATATCAGTCAATCAGAGAGATCAGGTGCACAAAATAATTTTGAAGCTAACTTATTCTGGATGAATAGAGTAGCACAACCGTTCACCGAGGCGCAATACGAAAGCCGGGATTTGGGAAAATGCTTCAATTATGGGGGGCCACAGATGCACACAAAGACCCGTGGCCGAGACTTGCAACCGAGACTTTAGTCTCGGCGGGCTGGTCTCGGCTGTGTTAATTTGCTTTTATCTGTGGTTAAAATATCCTCTATAACCGACCCAGTACGCAGCCTGTTAATGGACCATTTATTGTAGGGCGCATTGGGCCTCTTGCCACATTTTTGCGAGGCAAATCCCTCCATTCCCCCCTTTGAAAAAAATGAGGGGGCGAGGATTTTCCGCATGCATACCGCTACTGCGTTTGTCCTCCCTTTGGGAAAGAGGGGTAGGGGGTATTTATCCTCTATAACTAACCCGGTACGCAGCCTGATCAAATCACATTAAATGAATCTCCACCGCCTTACAGCGGTGGTCTCATTGGGTTCGGGCTTCGCCCGACCCGCTTCGCGGCTCCCTGCTCTCACCCCCACCCTTCCAGGTGGGGAACTCCCGCGAACTTAGAGGAGAATAGAAAAGTATCTTTGCCACATCAGAGGCGGTCCCCATTTACTTGAGAACGCCCCTAATTTTTGCCTTGGCACGCGCTCCTGGGTTACAAGCTGTATCCGAACGAATTCATCGGGCTCCGGCTTTACGAGCAAGGATCTTCTTGCACGAAGATCCGGAGTTATTTCCGCGGGTGGCAGAGAGTCCCGGAGAGCGGGACGAGCGCCGCTCTCCCGTACCAGCAACGGTTAAAACCATGCAATTTGCCGACTGCACCCGCCACGCATCTGGTCCAAAACCAACCCGCGTCATTATTGAGGTTAGGGCAGAACGAGAGGGTAATCTCTACCGAGGGCATGCCCCGTTAAGAGCAAAGCTAATTTCGGGGTATACCCTCGGCCGCCTCGACCATACAATCGATGATTTTGGGGCAGGGGGAGCAGTTTTTTTAGAAATTTTAGTTCCCTATATCACCCCATTGTTTTTCCTGGTTATTGGTAATTTCTCAAGTACGTTATATTATTTAACCCAGATACGTGCTTTCATACCCGCTCTCCCTCCAGAGCACCCGGCAGTGCAGGTACCGCAACCCAGGTCCTGCGCCGGAATACCGTCATGAGCCCACCAACAACACGACGAACCAAATGGGTCCATAACCCAGCCCGAGGTGAAGTGCCCAATTCCTAACGGTCCACATTCTGTTTCGATGTTACCATCAGTATATGCGCTGTAGCAATCCCTAACCGACTGCAGAGGGCGTGAAGTATATACAGCTTCTTGTGCCGCATCTCTCGTCGCATCCAGAGTAATTCCCCTAAAGTATACTTTATAACCATAGTTGCTCATGTCATACCTCACGTCCGTAAACTGTAGATTTCGCCATTCACCTTTATACATATTGTCCGCATTTACTATCGGGTCTGTTATGGTAACGCCGTATCCTCCTTCTGTTGTCGGCCTCGTATCATTAGCCCTGGTTGATACCAGGGTCCATCCTCCCCCGTCGTTGGTCATGTCACAATAGCATTGGAATGCAGGGTCTCCTGTTCCAGTGCCATCCGGGTCAATGGTGTAAACGCCATCGGTTGAACCCGGAATTGCCGTCTTAATGGCTTTACAGGATGCGTAAATTGGCGTTGGGGTTAGGGTTGGGGTTGGAGTTGGCGGTACAACTAATGTCCCCGTCCTCACTCCCCAGCTTCCCGGCTGCGTGCAGAAGAACGGCATGCCCGATTTCACATCTGCCGCAGTCGTGGTTGCGCACAGAGCAAATGGCGTCGCGACGGCATCGCCGATCTCCTTCGTGGTCTTCATCGTCGAGCCGGGTCCCGACGTGGGCTCCTGGAAACTACTCTGCACTGTGAGCGCCGCGCCGCTCGTCAGGTAATCGTACAGGTTCTGGAGCGTGTACATCCCGCTCCCCGCTGAGGGGGCTCCAGGAGAATCAAGGCTTCCGGCAACAGCCGTATAAGACACGCATACTGCGAACAACAGGCCAAGAGCTGCTGTGATTAACTTTTTCATTTTTCATCCATCCTTTCATGTTTCACCGCGAAAATGTTGAATATTGCTTTTTCACCGCAAAGGACGCAAAGAGCGCAAAGATAATGAAAGCACTTTCTTTTCGAACCACAGATAACACTATTCAAAACAAATTCTTTTTACTTTATCTCTGCGTCCTCTGCATTCTCTGCGGTTCAAACTGTAATGGTTTAGACTAAATTGGACTTTTTCGGGTTCTTAGATTTGTATGAATCTCGCCTCCATGGATGGTAAGATTTTAGCATAGAAAGGAGGCGGAGAGATGGAAAAGAGGAAGTTTAGTCCGGAGGAGAAGTATAA
>JAPLCW010000131.1 GCA_026392015.1 Candidatus Auribacterota bacterium
GGGCAGAATTCCACGGGCTTGCCCATGGATGAATGGGAAATCTTAAATTTTGCTCTTTCGATTGTCATTCCCGCGAAAGCGGGAATCTAGAACAACAACAGCAGGTAACAGAACTGGATCCCCGCTTTCGCGGGGATGACACATGCACGATGGCAAAATTTAAGTCACGCGAAGCGTGAGAATTACAAGTGCCACGGGCTTGCCCGTGGGCATCTACAGTCCTGTGGGGCATTTTTTCAGCTTTGGCCGCCGGCTTCTTTATGCAATTGGTCTTTTTACCGTGTTCATCCGTGGTTATAATAGCTTTTCTATCCGCGTAATCCGCGGTTTAAAAGCGTTATCCGTTGATGAGTAGATCGGGTTACGAGTTCCCTGCGACAGCTCAGGGTGTAAGGTTGATAGTGTAGGACAGAGAGGGATACGCGCGTATGGAAAAGCTATCGTTCAGCTACAGATGCAGTGGACGGCGGGTGGAGAGCAGCGCTGCGTACGCAATCGCGGGGGTGGTTTCCTCAGGCAACTGTGAGGTGTTGATTGAGAAGAACGCGGACAGCGCGTCCTGCGCTGTCGAGGTGTCCACCTCCAGGCCGGGGTTTGAGAAGACATGGAACGCGGTGCTTGGGAATTTTTTGTTCGACTATGATCTCTCCGGCTACAGGGTTTTTATCAACGACGCGGGTGCGGTCCCCGCGGTGGTGAATCTCCGTTTACACCAGGCGGTTGAGGATCTCATGGAGTATAGGACATGACTCTTAAGTTCTGGCATGCGCCGCTGTATCATGATGCGGACGCGAGGAAGCGTATCGCGCACCTCTGCGACGCACATTCCTTCATCGAGTGGCTTCCCCCCCCCGATCACCTGACGAGCCCTCACCTGGTCGCGCTCAACGTTCCGGTTGAGCTCGACGACGGCGTCGTCATCGGATCGGGAAGGATAACGGGGAAGGGGGTGTTCTGCGCAGCCCAGCAGGGCGGATTTATCGGAGGATCGGTGGGCGAGGTGCACGGCGCCAAGATCACGGGGCTTCTTGAGCGAGCGAGGAGCGGCACGCCAATCCCGTTTCGCGGTTCTCCGGGGGACACGTCGGCGGGGAGGCCCGCGGCGTGCATCTTCCTCATCGACAGCGGTGGTGTGCGGCTCCACGAGGCGAACGCCGGCTTGATCGCTGTTTCCGAGATGTTACGCTCGCTGCTGGAGTTGAGGAGCGAGGGAGTCGCATGTATCGCCCTCATCGGCGGCAAGGAGGGGGCGTTCGGCGGCATGGGAATATTCGCGAGGTGCTGCGACTACGTGGTCATGAGCGAAAACGGCAGGCTCGGCATGTCGGGTCCCGGCGTGATCGAGGACGTCATGGGGGTCGAGGAGTTCGATGCGGGCGATCGGGCGATGGTCTGGCGTACCTATGGGGGAAAACACCGATATCTGCTTCGGGAGTGCGACTGCTTTGTGGAGGATTCCATCGAGGCGTTCAGGGGCGCGGCGATCGGGCTCATGGGGAGGCCGAGGCCGATCACATGCGAAGGATTGGCGCAGGAGCAACGCGAGCTGGAAAAGAGATGGAGTGCGTTCGGCGTATGCCGCGATGCCGTTGAGCTGTGGAGGATGCTCGGCGTGGAGCGTCCGGAGGAGGTACAGGGCCTGCCGACTGAGGAATTCCTGCGCGCCGCGGCGGTCCGCGACCAGGGCTTCCCCGATACGGCAGCGGTGAAAGAGACAAGCGTAAAGCCGATGAAACCCCCCGGTATCCTCGGTCTTCTTTTCCCCGGGGGAAATGAGTGCGTGGTGAGAAAGAATGTGATCACGGGACACGCGCATGTCGGAGGAGAGATCGTGTCCGTCATTGGCACAGCGAACCACGCAACTATTGATATCGGAATGTGCCTGCGCCTCGCCGATCACGTGCTCGACACGGTGGAATCTCATCCCGGGCGCCCCATGGTGATGCTGGTAGACTGCGCGGGGCAGGAACTGAGCAGGCGCGCGGAGCTCCTGGGGATCAACGGTTACTTCGCGCATCTTATCAAGTGTCTGCACCTCGCGCGGCGGAGGGGGCACCACCTCATCAGCATCGTATACGGGAGGGCGATCAGCGGCGCCTTTCTCTCGTTCGGGCTGATGGCGGACCAGATATATGGCATCCCGGGAGCCGAGGTTGGGGTGATGAAGCTCTCGGCGATGTCCCGCGTGACACGCATCCCCGAGCGGCGTCTCCGGCAGCTCGGGGAGACATCTCCGGTGTTCGCGCCGGGGATTGAAAACTTCATGCGCCTTGGAGGGATCCGGGAGATCTGGCAGGAGGGCGATATGGCGGAAAGGCTGGCCGCAGCGCTCAAGGTCGTCGAACCCGCGGACGTACGGCGGACGCTCGGCTACGAGCGCAAGGGGAGATTGCTCGCGCACGTGGTCGCGGAGAGAGTGAAGCAGGTGTGACGGTGTTCCACGATCACATGTATCAGTCCCCGGGAGGTGCGGGAATATCCCCTCTCCCTTTAAGGGGAGAGCCATGGGATGAGAGGCGGTTTTCCTCCCATAACTGAGAAGGTGTGAAATAATCAGACTCCTGAGCCTGGTTACCTGCATCTCTATTGTAGGGGCTTGATCCTTCGGCAGGCTCCGACCACTACAGCAATGCGCAAAACTGATTTGTTCACACTTTCCGATCCGTTATTCAGCCGGCATGACCTGGTATGGCTGGACGGGACACGAGCATACAGCGCGCTCGCGGGGCATCCGCATGCAGCGGAGCTTGCAGCTTGGTTCCGTGCCGGCCTCCCTTCCGTGGTATGCCGTGCGGATCAGAATTGCGAGGCTCCACTCATGAGTCTGGGCGTGCATTTTCCTCCGAAAGGAAATGCACCGGGGGAGCGGGTGGGGTTCACAGTGCCTATGCCCTGCCTGCGTGTCATTTCGCCGCCGCCGAGCCTCGCGGAGGTCATGCGATGCTCTCGCGACGGGTGGAAGCGGGCGCTTGGACTATTGATTGAGCAAGATCCCTTCTTCTCGGATATTCGCGTGTACGGATCGCATATGTGGGAGTTGCTCACCGGCATAGCATATGTGCGCGAAGCGTCGGACATTGACCTCGCGATGCCCGTGAGGAGTCTCGAAGAGATCCTGCGCATCGGCCTCTCTCTGAACGCGTGGGAAGAGGCCACGGGTTTCACGGCGGACGGTGAATTCGTCTTCCCCGGCGGCTCGGCGGCCGCGTGGAGGGAATGTGTGCCACCCCCTCGCGGTTCGCTGTTGTTGAAAAGCGTCTCATCAGTGAGGTTATGTGAGCCGGATGATCTGTTCTCCCTGTTCGATAACGGGCAGCGGGCATCGCGGTAGCCGGAATTTTTGCGGAGAGCGTCTCGACGCATTCCTTGCAGCGCGCGCGTCGGAAGCGCTCATGGCCGAGCTCGCGTGCTTTCCGAAGCCGGGTCTGGTCAGCTATCGCGACAACGGCAGCCATTACGATATGGACGCACGCCTGCTCGAGAAGAGTATACGCGCCATCGCGCCCCATTTTGCGGCGCTCTCCGCCGGGGGAAGGCATGATGCGCCTTTCCCTTTGCTCAGGGACATCGGTGTGTGCGCGGAGTACGATATGCGCGAGGCAACAGGCGGCATCAATACGCACCGGGGCGCCATTTTCAGCCTCGGACTGCTCGTCGCGGGCGCTGCGCGCCTGCTGACGCGCGGAATGGACCTCACGCCTGCGTCTCTCAGCGAAACCGTGGCGAGGAGATGGGGCGAGCACATTGCATTGCACACGCCGGCAAAGAAAAGTCATGGGGACATTGCGCGGGAGCGACATGGTACGGCGGGGGCGAGGGGAGAGGCTGCCGACGGTTTCCCGACCGTAGTCAATGTGGGTTTGCCGGTATTTGAGAAGACCCTGTGCGTAACAGGGGATAGGAAGCGATCGCTTGTTCAGGCGCTGTGTGCAATCATGGCGGTGATGGATGACACGAATATCATATTCCGCGGCGGCCTGGACGCGCTCCGCTTCGTCCAGGAGACTGCCGGACATTTCCTTGACGAGGGTGGTGTAGGGCAGAAACAATGGCGCCGGATCGCGCTCGATATCCATCTCGATTTTGTCGGGCGCGGTCTCAGCCCCGGCGGGGCGGCGGATCTGCTGGCCTGTACGGTGTTCGTTTCAAATGTCACCAGGATGCGGCGATGGGCATAGCGATCTTATTCTCAGGCCAGGGGACGCACCACCCGGGGATGTTTGACATACTCCTGGAGAGCCCCTCCGGCGCCCGGTATGTGGAACGAGCGTGTGCGGTTCTGGGATTGTCGCGGGAGAGGCTCGACGGACTGCTCTCGCAGGAGAGCGTGGAGGGGCGCTATGCGCAGCCCCTTATCGCGACGCTCGGCTACGGAGTGTGGGATCTCATTCGCGAAAGGGTCCCGCGCCCGGTGGCGATGGTGGGGTACAGTCTTGGCGAGCTCATCGCCTACGCGTGCGCCGGGGCATTCGATTTTGAAACGATGCTTCGCATGTGCGAAGCCCGCGCGCGGTTCATGGAGGAGGCGGTGAGGAGGCCGGCAGGCCTAGTCTCCGTTTCAGGGGTCCGCCTGGAGGAGCTGAAGCGGTTATGTGTGAAAACGCAGACCTACATCGCGATCATCAACGGAGACGATCATTGCGTGGTCGGCGGCGAGGCGGGAGCGCTCGCGCGTATGAGCGCTGCGCTGGATGAAAGGGGCGGAGCGAGTCATCACCCGTTGCCGATCAACATTCCCTCTCACACCCCTCTCATGGCTGAGGCGAGCAGCAGGTTCGAGGAGTACCTCCGTGAGTTGCCGATACACTCGCCGTCCATACCGGTGATCTCGACTGCGGTAAACCAGGTTCTGTACGCTCGGGACGATCTGATCAGGACGCTCGCCGAACAGATGAGAAACACAGTGCGCTGGGCCGAGTGCATGCAGACGGCATCCGAGATGGGCGCCGAGGTGTTTTTCGAAATCGGCCCCGGGAGCTCGCTCGGCCAGATCACTGAACGCTTGCTCCCCGACGCCCGCGTGCACTCAATCGATGAATTCAAAGCAGTGGAGGGTATCGCCCGCTGGTTGAACAAGGCGGGTTAGGAGGTTCGCGGCGTTTGAGGGCTGGGGGTCGGGTCCTGAAGACAGCGGGCTTCATGATGTGTCTGCCGTACGGTGCCCTTGCCGGATTGTAAATGGCAGTGATATACTCATTGCGCTTCGCACCTGGAAAAACGATATGAAAATACTGACAGGCGTATGTCTCATCGGGCTCTGCCTCACCCTCGTGTGCGGCTGCCGGTCGCTGGGACCCTCCGCCCTGAGGTCGACCTATCCGCAGTATAACGATGTCCTCGCCCGCAGCCTGAACCAGGAGTTTCTCCTGAATCTGGTGCGGCAGAAGTATCGCGACACCCCGTTCTTCCTTGACGTCACGAGCATCACGTCGTCCGAGACGATGATGGGGAAGGCAAACGTGTCTGCGGATCTTCTGATTGACCCGTTCTCGGGGAGCATCATAAAGCCGGGGCTCGAGGGAACCTATTCTCAGACTCCGACGCTCTCCTACGCCCCTGTCCAGGGAGAGGATTTTCTGAAGAAACTGATGTCTCCCATACCACTAAGCACGCTCGTCCTCCTCACCCAATCCGGGGGGAGTATCCCGCGCGTCTTCACCCTCTGCATCGAGCGCATCAACGATATCGACAACGCGGCCAGGGCATCTCTGCTCCTTCCAGAGTGGATTCCCCACCCCGAGAAATTCCAGAGGCTCGTCGATCTCATGGGGCAACTCCAGCGGGCGGATCTCATCGAGTTCGGGAGGACGTCAGCGGGGAAGGAAGCCGAATTTCTGCTTCATATCAAGGAGAGCGGAGAGTACGCAGACAAGGTAAAGGAGATAAAAGAGCTCCTCGGCGTACCCGCGGCGCGGAATTCCTTTATTCTCTCCACCGACCGTGTCGAGGGGAGCGGCGATCGGCTGGTTGTGAGGACGCGGCCGGTGCTCGGCGTCCTCGCGTTCCTCGCGCACGGGGTGGATGTTCCTCCGGAGGACCTGAAGGCAGGTTTTGTGACCGTTGTCCGCAATAGCGACGGAAGCGAGTATGACTGGAGTAAGGTGACGGGGAAAGTGATCCACATTTATTCCTCGAAGAAAGAGCCGGCGAATGCGTATGTCGCCGTGCGCTACCGCGGCTCATGGTTCTACCTCAGGGATGATGACCAGAACTCCAAGGCGACTTTCTACACCCTCTATCTCCTGTTCCGTCTCCAGGAGGCGCAGCCTTCCCAGTCGTTGCCCGTCCTCACCATTCCCGTGATCCGCTAGGTGCAGGGAGTCTCGCGAGCCACTGTGTGTACGTGTGGATGAAGGGGGAAAGGACCCAAGTGACGCATACGACCCATGCGGCAACGATAGTACACGAGGGGAGTAGAGGTAGTAGTGTGGTTGAGAGACCATGGAATCCCGGCTGTGGCGCTTCGGGAAGATTAACAAGCTGGCAACAGTTAACAATAGAGGTCTCTTCTATGAATTTGTGTGAGTAGAAACATCATCCCCCCCCTCTGAAGGGGAGCCTGTGCTGTCGAAGACCCTGAGCGCAGTCGAAGGGAGCCTGCCGAAGCAAGGGTCGGGGTGGGGGTGCTGACTGCAGCCGAAAGTGTAAAGTGTAAGGTTTAATATGAATGAATTTTCAACCTTACACCTTAAACTTTTAACCGTAGTGAACCCCCCTCCTAACCTCCCGCCTTCAGAGGGGGGAGGGATAACTTGAGCCAGCTACACAAAACGAAAGAGAATCACAAGAGATCATGCCCAATAGAAAATTAAATCTGTTTCTTTATACCTGTTTCCTCCTCTCCGGGATTGCGGGTCTGATCTATGAAGTGGTGTGGGCCAAGTATCTCTCCATATTATTCGGGAATACCACCTACGCGTATACCGTCGTGCTCGCCACCTTCATGGGGGGACTGGCGATAGGCAGCTTCTCATTGGGGAGGCTGGCGGACAAGATCAGGGACAGGCTCACCCTGTATGCGTGTGCGGAGATCGGCATCGCCGTCTTCTGCGCTTTTACGCCCAGGCTATTTGCCCTCGCGAAAGTCGTCTATCTGGCTGCGGCCAGAAATTACGCCCCCAATTCTCCGGAGCTCACGCTCGTCATGTGTGGCATCGGAGCATCGATCATGCTCCTGCCCACACTCCTCATGGGTGGAACACTGCCTATCCTGAGCACCTACATGGCAACCTCGCAGTCCTCGAGGGGAAAGACTGTCGCCAGGCTCTACTACATCAATAGTTTGGGCGCGGTGCTGGGAACCGTGCTATCCGGATATTACCTCATCCATCAATTCGGGCTGGGGCTCACGCTCATCATGGCGGCGTTCGTGAACTTCCTCGTGGGAATTGCCGTTGTGGCCGTCAGAATGGTGTGCGGCAGACCTGCGTCGAGGCCGTGGGCCGATGAGGGGGAAACCGGGCGCGGGCCGGAAGCCCTGCCGGGAGAGGGGTATTCCCGCGCGGTGATCACGGTCTCGTTAGGCGCCATATTCGTGTCGGGCTTTGTCGCCATGCTGTACGAGCTCGTGTGGGTCAGGCTGCTCTCCCTTATCCTCGGCTCCTCCACCTACTCGTTCTCCGTGATGCTCGCCGCCTTCATATCCGGGATCACACTCGGCTCTTTTCTTATTTCCAGGTTCATGCCCGGCGAACGCGGCGCCTTTCTCTTATTCGGCCTGTGCGAAGCCTGCGTCGGCCTTTTCCTGATTGTGTCGATACCGTTTTATGAGAAGCTCCCGTTCCTGTTCCTGAAGTTTTCGGGTATCCTCTCCAGAAAACCCGAGACCTTCATGCTCTATGAAACAATCAAGCTGTGCGTTTCCTTCCTCGTGATGCTTCCCCCGACACTATTCCTTGGAATGACACTTCCGCTCGCGAGCACAATCGCTTCGCGGAAACTCGAATTATTCGGCAGGAATATCGGGAGTGTATTTGCTCTCAATACGACGGGGAATATCCTGGGGGCGCTTGCGACCGGACTCCTGCTCATTCCCGCCCTGGGATTGAAACAATCACTGGAGCTTGGGATCATGATTAATCTGGGGCTGGGCGTTCTCATCTTTTGCATGGACCGTTCCCCGTCGCTGAAACACAAGGTTGTTTTTTCCCTCCTGTGTTGCACGGCGTTCGCGGGGTACACCATACTCATTCCCGACTGGAATAAGGCGCAGTTCACCACTCAGGTCTTCAGGCGGGGCAGAAGCGCGGACTATTCTTCCCCGGATTCGCTCATCGGCAACAGGAAGATTCTCTATTACAGGGACGGTCTGAATGCGAGCGTCGCCGTTGCCGATACCGGAGAGCAACTCACCCTTTTTGTGAACGGGAAGGCGGATGCCTCTACGGGGGGCGATATGCTCACGCAGGTCTTTCTGGCGGAGCTCCCCCTCGTGCTCCATCCCTCGGCCAGGGACATAATGGTCATAGGGCTGGGATCGGGCGTCACGTGCGGAACGGCTCTGCAATTCCCGGTGAGGAGCCTGGATGTGGTGGAACTCTCTCCCGAGGTCGCCGAGGCAAACGCGTATTTTTCCCTGGAGAATCACAACGCGCTGAAGGATCCGAGACTGCGTCTCTCCATAGAGGACGCACGGACGTTCATTCAGCGGACTGACAAGAAGTACGATCTGATCATTTCGGAGCCATCCAACCCCTGGATGAGCGGCGTGGGAGACCTGTTTTCAGTTGAGCATTTCAGCGATTGCCTGCGTGCGCTGAACAGGGACGGAATAATGGCCCAGTGGGTCCACGCGTATGAGATGGATGATGAGACATTCAAGATCATTGTAAAAACCTTCTGTTCCGTTTTTCCCGATGTCACACTCTGGGAATTGAGGGGAAACGATGTCCTCCTCATGGGAACGCGAAAAGGACTGAACCCTGATTTTGCCGAATCCGAAAAAATCATGGCCTCGCCCGAAATCAGGGAGAGCCTTGCCCGGTTCACCGTGAACGACTTGTTTACGCTGCTCTCTCTCCAGATCGCGTCTCGCGCGAATATCCGGGATTCGGTGCAAAGCGAATACCTCGTGAACAGCGACTATTTCCCGGTCCTGGAATACAGGGCCCCCCGCGCCCTCTATACAAACTCGTTTGTCAGGTCCTATGTGGAAAATCTCGATGAGAGAAAATTCTCCGCGGAAAAATATGACCTTCTGCTCAAACCGTATCTCCGCTCCCACGGAATAACCCCTGATAACCTGAAGAGCCTTTTCAGCCACCTGAAGGGAGAGAAAGAGTGGAAGGGGGGATTCCAGGCCTACCTCTCGAGCCCGGTCATCGACACGCTGCATCGGCAAATGCCCGATGACAGAGAGCTCCTGCTCGCATATCTTGTATCCAGTGTGGCGCCTCTCCAGGAAAACATCCTTGAAGTGGAGAGGCTCGTTCGCGCCGGCAACACGGATTTTGAGTTCCTGGAACTCTACGCCAGTCTTCAGATCAAGAGATACTTTTTGCTCCGGTCTTTTTTGACGCCGGAGGTATACCCCGATACGATAGAGAGGTTGAAGCTGTGCGCGAGCATGACGGAAAAGAAGAAAGCAAAATTTTACAATTTCATGGGGAAGGTATGCCTCCATGACAGGGATTATCAGAAGTCGATCGAATATTACAGGAAATCCAGGGAACTGCTCAAATCAGAGGGTGGTTCGACAGAGGCGAATCAAGAGTCGGCGGTGAATAGCGAATAGTCGTCACTTCTTTAATATTTCGGCTCTTACCGGATTTTTGTGAATAAGCGCATGGGAGCACACTACGTAACATCTTATTAGCAAGTGAGATATCTCACTCCACTACACCCTCTCCCCCCCGAAGGGGAGAGGTCTGGTGAGGGGTGTTCACTACGGTTACAGGTTTAAGGTGTAAGGTTGAAAATTCACATACATTAAACTTTACACTTTACACTTTTGGCTGTAGTCAACACCCCCACCCTAACCCTCCCCCTTCGGAGGGGGAGGGTATAGCGCGGTACAGACCGGGGACATGGGTTGCAGAATAGACCGGGGACATAGGTAACACTTAGTATGGGTCATGGAGGTGAATTCATGACCTGGAAGATGGTGTTACCTATGGATGAACGAGTTAAGTTTGTGCTGGAGGTAGAGCGG
>JAPLCW010000150.1 GCA_026392015.1 Candidatus Auribacterota bacterium
GAATAAGGTCGCGCTTTTTCTTACCCGTTTGAATGCCCGGCTATTTCGCCCTGGTTTCGCATGCCTCAGCGAGGAGTTAGGCGTTCATGTCCCGCATCCCCTTCGCCAGGCTTTTGCTAAAGTCGATCGGGAGATAGATAAAATGCTTGATCAAACTTTTCAAAGAGCGGCTTAAAAAACTTGTTTCATCTGTTAAGTTTTTAGGTTATGAAGATGTCTAGTACAGGGGGAGGGGAATTGGGGAATGCCTGATTGCGCTCCGTGAAGGCCATGTGAGATGAAAAAGCACAGGCATACAAGGAAAAGGATTGCCAGAATCTCTGGTTTCTTTGATGAAGCGCGCGGCAACTTAGCCATGGACGATGCTCCACTGGTCTTTCAATAGTTTGTGGGTATTCCAAAAAGAAAACGATATTGCTGTGTGAAAACGAAACACTCTCCAGAATAATCTGACCACATGGATTCATTAAGCAAGAACTGTGCCAATTCTCCCATTCGTGTATTAATAGTTGTAGGATCTATTGTTATTTATTGGTTTGGAATGAGTTGTGATTTTAGAATATTTCTGGATTGCTACAAGGTCTGAGAAACAGTAGTCATGGTGCTGTTCAATTCTTGAACACTAATGTTCAATTCTTGAACAGTTCCTTTATCTGTTATCGGTGATAGGTCAACATGGAACGATAGGTTGACTCAATGAAGCGTGATGCCGTTGGATAGAATCACCGGGGGCTCGCTCGGGAACTTGCCGTTATCGATCCTGAGGAGAGCCCCGAAGAACGACCAGCGGCCTGCTGAACCGCTCGGGCCGGTTACGGTGATGGTACCGCGTGAGCCTGCGGAACCTGATGTAGTGCTTACTGTCGGAGTCCAAGTGGAAGCCACGGTGATTGCAGGAGTCACGGTGATTGCAGGCGTCGACGTCGGGCTGGGTGTCTCTGTAGGCGTTTGGGAAATAGCGCTGGAGGTACATACGTAATCGTCAGCGCAGAATATAATGATCGAAAAGATCAACATTCGGAAATGTATCGGTTTGCGGCAGAATAGTTGTTCCTGCCCACGTTTTTCGCCCAAAAGCTCCTCAGAAAACCGTAACAATGGCTCTCCTGTGTAAATCCGAGCATGCTATTGTAGCCGGCCCTTAAGGGCCGGCTACTCTGTGGATAACTTTTTTCTACAAGAGCGTGAAGAGATTGGAATTTTCCACCGGCAGGTCGGTGCGGATAGGCCCTTCGTGGGAATAAAACAGGGCGATGGCGAAAACCCAATCCCCCGAAAACCCCGATACTGCAGGAGCGTTCAGCAGAAGAACCCCGGCGGTAGGAACCGGAGGGATGGTGACTTGGCTGAAAGCAGGCCGTATCGCCTGGGTTGTGTAACGGTATGCCCCGTTCATGTTCTGATTGAAGATGTAGATCTCGCCCCCGGCGAGTACGTCGGCCACTGTTGAGCCGGAATCAAGAATGTAGGGCGAACGCACCGCGGCAAGATAGACATCGAAATTCCTATTCCTGTAATCGAGCATGCCGAAATCGCATGAATAGAAGAGCGTGATCAAGCCGCCGGGAGAGATTGAGCCCGGGCTCAGGGAGAGGTTTATGTAGTTTGGCGTGGGAGTGAGTGTCGGCGTCGGCGTGGGTGTCGTCCCGGGAGGCCACGGCGCGGCCCATGTGGGAGTGGGTGTCACAGTCGGCGCTACAAAAAAATATTCGTCAGCCCCCATGTCCACGATGGTGCCCAGTCCCGTCCCCCCGTCCAGTATCCTTTGATCCCATTCGAAATCCATCGGGGGAATCGACGGCGCCGAGTTATCGCCCGTGTCAATACAGGGCGAACCCGTCTTCAGATGGAAATCCGATGCAAGGCTCGGGTCCGCGTCAATATTATGACCGGAGGAGGTGTGGTCGCCGTCTTTGATGTGATAGCCGTGGAAGTCGTTGTGAAACAGGTTCACTTCCGCACCAGTGCCGGTACCAGCCAAATCATCGTCAATGTTTATATCGGAACCCGTGGGTGCGGTATTCGACCTGATAATGTTGTTGTAGATATTTGCGGTAGTCGCGGCATCTTCAAGCCACAGCTCCACACCGCCTCCGGAAGATCCGGCGGTGTTGGGCCTGAACGTGTTATTGATGATCGCGATGTCGCACGATTTTGACGTCCATACGAGACAACCGCCGCCGTAGAAAGTCGAAGAGTTAGAGTAGAAGACGTTGTCGGTGAGTGTAACATTGCCCTGGCAGACCAGACCGCTGTTGCCTGTGATCGCCGCGCAGCCGCCCCCCCCGGTGTACGCTGTGTTATTCCTGAATAGGGTGCGTCTGATCGCTATGTCCCCTCTGGAAGAAACAATCGCCGCCCCCCCGCCATAGTTGGTGCTAATCGAATTGGCGATAAACACCGAATCGTCCAAGGTGACGTCCGCATCTGTCGTATCAACTTCTATGCCTCCTCCATAAATGCTTGTGGTTTCCCTCCCCTATTGGACCGAGAGACCCGAGAGGGTGATGGCCGCATGGTCGTCGTCGGTCGCGCCGGTCGTGTTGATGAAGAGTATCTTGACGCTGCTCTGTCCGTCCAAAATGGATATGTACGCGCCATCGCCGACTATGCTGAGCGCGCAATTTTCTCCCGCCGCAGCGGAATAGGCCATTGTGGAAATCAGATCATAGTGCCCCTCCTGCACATGAATGGTATCGTTCTGCCCGTTATTCTCCGCACTGTTTAAGGCGGCCTGGAACTCGCTGGGATTAGACACGTTATAATGAGCGCCAGGGCTCACCGATGGGAAAACCGCGATGAAAATCAAAAGTAACATTTTCCCGCAGGACGCGGTCTTCATCATGTCCCCTCTGTGCCACTTTCTTGCACCACTATAGACAGCTTTTGCAGCCCGCGCGGATATTGCGTTTGGAAATCCAGATATGCATTAAGCAGCTTCCCTTTTATATGTTATATCATGATGTATTCGATTAGTCAAATCGATGATTGGACAATCGATGATTGGACGACAGGACATGTCTTGATATAGATTAAAGTAGCCGGCCCTTAAGGGCCGGCTACGGTGTGGATAACTATGCCGTGGATAACTTTTTCTATAGAAGCTTGAATAAATTCGAATTCTCTACGGGGAGATCGGCGCGGATAGGGCCGTCGTTCGTGAAGAATAACGCAATCGCAAAGACCCAATCACCGGCAAAACCCGGGATAGGAGGCGCTATGAGCGGGAGTGTCCCGGAAGCAGGCACGGGCGGGATGGTGACTTTGCTGAACGTCGGTTGGCCGACCTTTCCCTTATAGAGGTAGGTTCCACTCATGTTGGGACTGAAGATGTAGATTTCAGAGCCGGCGAGGACATCAGCCACGGTCGAGGGCGCGTCGGAGACGATCGGACTTCTTACGGCAGCGAGGTAAACGTCGAACTTTTTGTTCTGGTAATCCCACGTGCTGAAATCACATGAGTAGGATAAGCTAATCAGTCCGCCCGGAGATACCGGGGCCGGGCTCACAGAGAGATTGATGTAGTTGGGAAGGGGGGTGGTTGTTGGTGTGGGGGTAGGCGGTCCCTCGAATACATAGAGCCTTCTATCGTCGGATCCTATGTAGACCCGGCCGTCAGAGCCTATGGAGGGAGAGGAACGCACCGAGTCGCCGGTAACATAACTCCAGGAGAGGGAGCCCGTGGAGGCGAGCGAGTAGACCCTTCTATCATAAGATCCCACATAGAGTTCCTCATCAGAGTCGAAACAGGGGGACGAGAATATTTGGCCACCCGTCATGTAACTCCATGCGAATCCGCCGCTCATGCTCAGATCATAGACAGCATTGTCATAGGTTCCCCCTATGCCTATCAGCCCTGTTGACGCGAGAGCCGGAGAGGAATATATCGGATTCTCCGCCCGATAGCTCCATATGAAGGAGCCGGTTGGACTCAGGGCGTAGGAATTGTTGTCTCCTGCGGTGGATGCGAAGTATATGTGACCGCTCGGTCCTGATGCGGGAGAAGAGTACACATCCCCTCCTGTCGCATAGCTCCACGAGAGGGTTCCCGCCGCGGTAAATGAGTAGATTCTGTCATCATCCGAGCCCACGCAGATGTTCCCCCCTGGAGTTATGCACGGAGAGGAATCAAAATCGTCTCCTGCCGTGTAGCTCCAGGAGAGTGATCCGGAGGAGATGAGGGAATAGATGCGATTGTCGTCTGACCCCTCATAGACCCTCCCGTCTGACCCTATGGCGGGAGAGGAATTAATCGACCCGGCAGTAGTATAACTCCATCTGAGGGAGCCGGCCAGATCGAGGATGTATATTCTTCCATTCCATGATCCCGCGCATGCCCTGCTGCCTGAGTCAATAGCGAATGAGGAAACAATGGTAGTCCCCGTAGCGTAGCTCCACGAGAGGGTGCCCTGGGAGAGGAGCGAGTAGAGGATGCCGTCCCATGAGGCCATGAGAATTTTTCCGTCACTCGCGATGGAGGGAGAGGGCCAGATTGACATTCCAGCCTGGTAGCTCCATGCAAGGATGCCCTTATCCGAACCCGCATATGGGCTCTGGCCGGTATGAGCGGCATCGTGATGGAACATCGGCCACGGAGATTCGGCGAGCTGGCCGTTCCCTGTTCCGACTCCCGGGATGACGAGTGCCAGCGTGAAGACAAGCATAAGATATTTCATGAATGAACCTCCTGTCTCCCAAGGGCTGGAATGTAGCCGCCGAGACTGAAGTCTCGGCTACGCTGTGGATAACTTTTCTCCTACAAAAGCTTGAAGAGATTCGAGTTCTCCACCGGCAGATCGGAGCGGATGGGCCCGCCCTTGTAGTGGTACAGCGCAATCGCGAATGTCCAGTCTCCCGCGAAGCCGGGGATGGGCGGCGCGATCAGCGTGAGCGTTCCGGCCACCGGAACCGGGGGGATGGTGAGCTTGCTGAAAGTGGGTTTTATGGCCTTGCCGCTGTAGAGATATACACCGTTCATGTTCGGACTGAAGATATAGACCTCGCCGCCGGCGAGGACGTCGTTCACTGTCGAGCCTGTATCAGATACATGCGGGGAGCGCACCGCCGCGAGATAGACGTCAAACTTCTGGTTCCGGTAATCCCATGTGCTGAAATCGCATGAGTAGGCGAGCGTGATCAGGCCGCCCTGGGGTATCGAGGCCGGAGTCACAACCAGATTGATGTAGTTGGGCGTCGGCGTGACAGTGGGGGTCGGCGTGGGAGGTCCTTCAAATACATAGAGTGTGTTGTCATCTGATCCCACATAGACCCGGCCGTCACTGCCGATTGCGCCGGAGGAGTCAACATTGGCACCTGCTGTATAGCTCCAGGATATGGCCCCTATTGATAAGAGCGAATAGATGGTGTTATCGTCGGATCCGAAATAAAGAGTGCCGTCGCTTCCAATTGCCGGCGACGTGTCGATTACGCCATCGGTCAAGAAGCTCCACGCCCTCTGTCCGTTGGGGTCTATCGCATAGAGTGTATTGTCATCAGAACCGGCAAATATCCTTCCGTTAGGACCAATCGCCGGTGACGCATCATCTATGTCATCTTCCGTTGCATAGCTCCAGTTCAAGGTCCCGTTCGGCAGGACCGAGTAAAGGTTGTTGTCAGCGGAACCGACGTAAATTGTGCCATTCGAAGAGACGGCAGGGGCACCTTCGTCTATGTCTTCTCTTGTCGCATAACTCCATTCAAGCGCGCCGGACAAGGTCAGGGCATACAGATTGTTGTCATTCGAACCGAAAATTATGGAAGAAAGGGCAGGAGACGAATCCACGTCTGCCCCGGTCGCATAACTCCACGCTAAAGATCCGGAGGGAGTCAGCGCATATAAGTTTTTATCCTCCGAACCGCTGTAGATGATTCCATTTTCGTCTATAGCCGGACACGATCTTATAGCAGATACTGTCGCATAGCTCCAGCTCAGTGCGCCATCGGAAAGAAAGGCGTAAATATTATTATCACCGTTTCCAACATATTCCCTTCCATCAGAAGCCACGGCAGCGGAGGAATCGAAATTGCCCTCGCCGGTATAACTCCATTTCAGATTCCCTGAAGAGCGTAGGGCGTAAAAAACGTTATCCGCGGACCCTATATAGGTCTCACCGCTGATCCCCAGAATCGGGGATGATTCTATATTTCCGTCTGAGGTATAACTCCAGACCAGAGTACCGCTGTGGGAGCCTTCAACCGTGCTGAGCCCCGTGCGCGAGGGATTGTTTTTAAACATCGGCCATGCGGTGCCGGCGGGTTGTGCAAAGGTAGGGATAAAATACAAAATAGAGGTCAGAGCAACAAATACTGATAACACGACTTACGCACTTCCAGCATAAGAAAAGTGGGCTCAGGCCGACGGCGTTTATGCCGCCGGCCTGGAGCCCTGGCGCAGGGAAGTGTTTTTCCCTACGCCGAGGAAATTATATCCCCGCCAAGATCATAGTGCCA
>JAPLCW010000104.1 GCA_026392015.1 Candidatus Auribacterota bacterium
TGGGGGTAGCGGTCCCGCCGACGATACGGGAACTATAGCGTGCTATCTCAGGGGAAGCAAAATGTAGTGCCAAAGACTTTTTGTGTCTCCGTAACTCGTTCGTAATGAACATACTCGTGTTTTGAACTGTAGAAGATGGGTTTGGGACGATGGCGCCTACCCCCGGTCCATTCCGGCTACCCACCTCCGGCCCCGTCCCAACGATGAAGACATTGAATGAGATTTACGACGACATCAAGGCGAAGTTCGACGATTGCGGAGCGACCGCCGCTGATGTGAAAGTGGGCAAGACCTTTTTCTGCACGCAAGCTGGAAGCTGGGGAATTCAGACTGAAACATGGGCGACACCGACACCCCCGCCAACGAACACCCCAACGCCCACGCCGACTCCGACACCAACCAATACGGCGTGAACATCTTGTGGGAGCGGCTTCCAGCCGCGACTATCGGGGCGAGGACGCCCCTCCCACAGCATCGGGCCAGGATGCTCATTCGACAGGGACTTGTCAGGTTCTCTCCAGGATCAGCCGCGCGGCGACGGTAGCGCCGTCAGTCCGAATTTCAGGCCAGGGGGTTCCGGGGAGGGAGAAGAACGCATCGAGGTGTTTCCGCCACGCCCCGGAATGGAAGTCCTCCCGCGGCAGGTAATACCATCGGCAATATTTTCTGACCGCCGCCTCCATAACGGGGAACTCCCTGAAACGATCGCGCGAGGTATACATGAGGGGGGTCTGATTCGCAATGCACTCCGCAACAGTGCAGTAGCCGGGTTTGCTGATCACGAGGTCGCTTGCGCGCACGAGATCGGGATGGGGAATCCTGGACTTGTTCTCAAGGAGTATCAGATTCTCCATCTTCCCGGCAGGCTTGAAGTAGGAAATATAGATGTAATCGCCGAAATCCCCCGCTGCCTTCCCCCCGATCTCCGCCCGCACATGCCCCCCCATCGAGATGAACACCACCTTTCTCGCCTCATCGGCCTTGATGCCGAGGAGCGACCTCACTTCTTCTCTTGCTGCGGCGCCTCTGCGCGCGATGAGGGGGATATCGAGGATCGTACGGAATGCGCTCATATCACCGTGGAACGGGAGGCGAAGGAGGATGTTGGCGCGGGCATAGGCATCGCGGACCATATCCACCAGGTACGCGTAGGACGGGTGTGCTGCGGCGTACTCTTCGTAAATCCAATCCCAGGAGAAGTTGCCGATGGCAATGCCCGGCACCCCTGCGGACGATGATACGAGAAAGGCGAGGGGGGGAATATCACCCACCACGACATTAATCTCCTCGGCCCGGATGAATTCGACCTCGCGCTTCACGAGCGCATCTATCCCGCGGTAGAACTCCGCGTTCTCCTCCAGGGTTCGGCGCACATCGAGGTGGAGACTGTCCTTCTGGATAGCCCCAACATCGCAGCGGAGGAATCGCTGATGCACACAGAGCGCGGGGGGTTCCTCATAGACCCAGGACGGCATTGCCCCCATGACGAAAATTTCCACACGGGGATCCTCACGGAGGAGGCAGCCCATCAGCTCCTTCATCCTCATCGTATGGCCGAGGCCGTGGCCGCTAATGTAAAAAGCAATCCGCATAATCCAGTAGTTAGTAGCTAGTAGTTAGGGAGAAACAATGTAAGTAGAGAATAACAATATTCCCTAACTACTAGCTACTCGCTGCTAAAACAGTCTCGCCCTGATCTTCATCTGCTGGATGAAATCCCTGAGCGCCGGGGCGTCGAGCGCAGAGAGCTTCCCCAGAAGTTCATCGGCGTTCTTGATGATGCGGCGAGTGGCATTCGGGTCATCGGCGAGGGCGTTCAGGAGAGCGGCCGCATGGCCTGGGTCAACCCCCTCGCTGACCCTGCCGAACCATGAGATCATCTGATCGATCTGGACCGGCGTCGTGGTGGCGGTAATCGTGTCCCCGTTCTGGAGGAGTGGGGCGCTGCTGCTCATCGGGGTTATCTCCAGATACTGCTCCCCAAGGAGACTCTTCGATCGTATGGTGGCGGTGCAATCTTTCCTGAGCTCGGCAACCCGTCTCACACGCGCGGTGATAAGCGCCTTCCCCGACTGAACGCGGAGGTCCTTGATATACCCCACCTCGACGCCGGCGACGGCCACGGGGGCGTTTTTCACGAGGCTGCACGCGTGAGAGAAGAGCATTTGGATGTCTATCCCATCCCGGACGCGCACCCGGGAAATCTTCAGCGAGATGTAGCCAAGGATGAGCGCCGCCGCGATCACGAACAGGCCCACGCTTATCTCATATCTGAATTTTCTATCCATCGCATACCCCCTTTTATTAGTAGTTAGTAGCTAGCCTGATCTATTCACCAACTCAAAACTGATATATCTGCCCAATAGTACAACAGACTACAACGATTTTAACCACTGAGATCACTGAACGGTTCACACAACTATTTCATTGATACCTTAATCGCTATTCAAGACGCAGATGAACGCAGAACACGCAGATACAAATACAGCTTGCGGCTAAAGCTTCAAGGGTTCAATCTGCTTCTTTTGTTAATCTGCGTTCATCTGCGCAAATCTGCGTCCAGACATTCAGTATATTCAATGCCCTCAGTGGTTATGCCCCTTTTACTACGGGCGCCTCGTGAATATTTTTATCTTTTAACAGCGAGATTGCCGCGCCCTTTGGGCTCGCAATGACAGGTTACCTCATAAGAATTAACTTAACAGTGTACCAATAGATAGGGAACATCATTTTTTCCCTAACTACTAACTACTGATATCATTATCTTCCGGTGTGGCGCGAGAAAAATCTGATCAAAAGCTGATCCCGTGAGCGCTGGATCTCCTCCCTCTCCCCATAGGCCACAAGGCGACTATCGTAGAGCACGCCGATGAGATCGGCGATCCGGAATGTCCCCGGGATGTCATGGCTGTTGACTACGAATGTGCAGCGGAGCTTGCGCTGCATTTCGAGGATAAGATCGTCGATAGCATCCGCCATGAGCGGATCCAACCCCGATGTCGGCTCGTCGAAGAGCACGATCTCCGGTTCCAGCGCGATCGCCCTCGCGAGCCCCACGCGCTTGCGCATGCCGCCGCTCAGCTCCGATGGCCACTTCCCCTCGCACCCCGGCATGCCGACGAGCGCGAGTTTTTCGGAGACAATGCGCGCGATCTCCTTCTCGCGCTTCGAGGTATGCTGGCGGAGAGGAAATGCAACATTCTCCGCGACCGTCATCGAGTCCAGCAGGGCTCCATCCTGAAAAAGCATCCCAATCTTTCGCCGCACGCGGTAGAGGCCCCTCTCATCCATGCGATTCACCTCGTCCCCATCCACCCACACGGATCCGGCGTCGGGCTTCTCCAGCCCTACAATCATTTTCATCAGGACGCTCTTTCCCACGCCGCTCGGGCCGACGAATACGGTAATCTTCCCTTCGGGGATGGCGCAGGAAATATGATCGAGGACCCTCAGGTCGCCGAACGACTTGTCTACATTCTTGTATTCAATCATATAGTCAGCTATAAGCCGTAAGTTGTAAGCTGTAAGCTCAGAGCGGTAAAGATCAAAAGCGATATTGTTTCTTACTTACTGCTTACAGCTTACCGCTAATTCATCATCCTACCCGTACATCATTTCACTCAACAGATAGTTCATAATGATGCAGATGATGCATACGCTCACCACCGCCCGGTTTGTCGCGCGCCCCACCCCCTCCGGGCCCGGCTGCGAGTAGTATCCCTGATAGCAACTCAACAGGCATATGAGCAGCGCGAATACTCCCCCCTTGATCATCCCGAAGAAAACGTCGCGCATCCCGATGTAAGTGGCGACATTCTCCAGAAACGTGCCCGAGTTGACGCCGAGTTGATAGACGGCGACGAGGTAGCCTGCGAAAACGGTGATGAAATCGGCGAAAACAACAAGGAGAGGCAGCGCGATCAGCGATGCGAGCAGGCGCGGGGAAATAAGGTAGCGATACGGATTGACCGCCATCACCTCCAGCGCATCAATCTGCCCCTTGACCCGCATTGTGGCAATCGTGGCCGCCATGGCGGTGCCCGCCTTCGCCGCCACCATGGAGCCTGCGACTATTGGCCCCATCTCCCGCACGCAGGCCAGCGCCACAAATATCCCGACGAGATTCTGGCCCCCGAACTCCCGGAATGCATAGTACCCCTGGAGGGCGATGGTGCTGCCGATGAAGAACGCGATCACACAGACGATGGAGAGAGACTGCACTCCAATCTGGTACGCCTCCCACAGCACACTCCCGAGGGCGGGCGGTGCGCTGCATGTCCATCGAGCAGCAGTGAAACTGAAGATCCCCCATCGGCCCACCTGTGCAAGGACGCCGGTTAAAAGAGAGGGCTTTACGGTATTGCTCATAGTCTCACCGTCTTAATCCTTAGTGCTTAATCCTTAATCCTGGCAGTGTCACCGCGAGAGCGCGAGAAGAGCGGATGTTAAAAAGTAGTTCATTCCGAGAAAGGTGATGATCGATCTTACCACCGCATCGTTCGCCGCCTTCCCGACGCCCTCGGCGCCCCCCCGCACGTAGTAACCATAGTAGCAACTCACCACCCCTATGACGAACCCGAAGACGAGCGTCTTGATGATTCCGCTCCAGATATCAATCACGCCCACGAAACTGTAGAGATTTGAGAGAAAAGCCCCCCGATTGACCCCCCCGAACACAACCGCCGTGATATAGCCGCTCACAATTCCGCTCGAGCAGGCGATCGCGTTCACAAGGGGGCACATGAGCGTGAGCGCGATGAGTCTCGGGGCAATCAGGTACTGGAACGGATTTATCCCCATCACGGAGAGGGCATCCACCTCTTCCTTGACGCGCATGGTGCCGAGCTCGGCTGCGGCGGTGCTGCCCGCCTGGGCCGCCATCATGATGCCACAGAGGCCGGGGGAGAGTTCGCGGAGTAGAGAAATAACCAGGATACTGCTCAGCATCCGCTCCACGCCGAAGATGTGTACGATCTGGAGGCCATGGAGCGTGATCACCATTCCGAACGGCGCCACCACCCCGATGACCGGCAACAGGCAGCGCTCCCCGACCCGCGCCATTTGCCTGAGTGTCTCGCGGAAGAAGAAGGGAGGACTGAAGGCCCAGTAAAGGCTCCTGAGCGCAAAGAGGGATATGGCGCCCAGTTCTATAACAAAGCTCATGGCGGCTCCACTCCGGTCGAAGATGTATTCGTCCGCCCAGTGATACCAAAATTCACGGAGTTCCGCAATCGCGCAATCTGCAGGAGTTTCCCCAATTATTATAAATCAAAGCAATTTTTCACCACGGAGACACAGAGAGCACGGAGAAGGCGCTGAGAAATAATTAGCCCAGCAATTTCTCTTGCAGCAAAATACATACTCTCCGTGTCCTCCGTGCCTCCGTGGTGGATTCTGCAATGAAGCATAGGAAAGAATAGTGTATCTATTACAGTTTGTTATTGCTGCATCTAGTTGAAATCCTGTGTAGTGAGTGTTTTCACCGGCAAAACTTGGGGAATATACTGCGCAATATAGGGTTAGCTGATTTAAGCACTGAAGATACTCAACGATAACTTCCTCTTTAACCACGGATAAATACGGATTAACGCCGCTGAAACCTCTTCGCCATGCCCATCCGTTGTTAATATCATTCAACCTTTTTCAATCCGCACAATCCGCGGTTAGATTCTCTTGGCCATCGAAGACGCTCACCGATCCTCCGGAATCGACCCCGGACAAAAAAAGGCCTCCCGGATTAAAAACCCGGGAGGCCTTTTGAAGAACAATGTGCCGCGTATCAGAACGGGACGTTGTAACTCACGAGCGCCTTGCTCTGGTCAAGTTCGAGCGCCACGCGCTGGTTTTTCTGCTTGGCAACGTACCACGCGTCGCCGCCGCTCCAGAGGTGGTTTGCGATCATGCCGCCCGCGCCCGCCATGCACACCATCTTGGCACCTTCTCCTGCCCCACCTGCCGCGAAAAAAGCGAGGACGAAGATGGAACCGCCTTCGATCGCGGCCATCGCGGCGGTCTTCCATGTCTTGAGCTCGCCGTTATACCACTGTCCGGTGCATGGCACAAGGAGTGACATAATCCCAGGCTTCAGCGGATTTCCCTCACCCGCGCCCACATGCATCCATCCGGGGCCCTCTGACGGTGCAGTCGTCGTCACCGGCGCCGCAGGGGCGCTCATCTCGGTCGTTGCCATGGGGCCTTCCCCCGCCAACACTGGTGCGATACTATACACTGAACCGAACATTACTGCGAGACCCAACGCCACCACTTTCTTCAACGCACGCCTCCTTTCGACAACTCTATTCTCTATAACAGCACACCCCCACCCTGTGCGAAACTTACTACAGTATGGGCTTGCCTGTCAAGAAATAATGTAAAAAAAATGACAAATGGCAAAATAAATCCAAACCGCTTCTACGTGACGAGCAATGAGGGCGCCCCCTCGGGCGCCTCTTCCCTGCGAAGCTTCACACGGATCTTTTTCGAGTCCACGGGCTCGGGATACTCGAAGATCTTTCCCTCATAATTTCTCAGAACCGCCTTTCCCTCGATGAGGGCAATGAAGTAACTCGGGCTGAGCGGAATCTTCCCTCCGCCGCCGGGGGAATCCACTACAAAGGTCGGCACCGCGTAGCCGCTCGTGTGGCCGCGTAGTTTCTCCATAATATTGATCCCCGTCGAAATAGGCGTTCGGAAATGCTCCGTCCCCACCGCGAGGTCGCACTGGTAGAGGTAGTAGGGTCTCACGCGAATCATCATGAGCTCCTGGAGCAACTTTTTAATCGTGGATGCGTTGTCGTTGATGCCCCTGAGGAGAACCGTCTGGCTTCCAAGCGGGATACCGCCGTCCGCGAGCATCTCACATGCCCGCGTCGTCTCCGGGGTGATCTCCCTCGGGTGGGAGAAGTGGATGCTCGCATAGAGGGGATGGTATTTTCGCAGCATCTCGACGAGGGCGGGGGTGATCCTCTGCGGCAGAAATACCGGCATGCGTGTGCCGATCCGAATTATTTCGACGTGCCGAATCGACCGGAGCGCTTTGAGGATTGTTTCGATCTTCTCGTCGCAGAGCGAGAGCGGATCGCCGCCGGAAACGAGCACATCCCGTATACGCTTGTTGCCACTGATGTAGTCGCACACCTTTTCGAGTTGCTCCCGGTCGATGCTCTGCGGCCTCTTTCCGACGATTCTCTTGCGCGTGCAGTAGCGGCAGTAGCTCACGCACGCGTCCGTGGCGATCACGAGGACACGGTCCGGATAGCGGTGCACAAGACGGGGTACGGGTGTGTCCCCCTCCTCGCCGCACGGGTCCTCCAGATCACGCGAGCAGAGGAAGTGCTCCTCGATGCGAGGGATAACCTGCCTCCGCAGCGGGCATTCGGGGTTCTCCGGGTCGATAAGAGAGAGGAAATAAGGCGTGACCGCCATGGGCAGCCGGTCTTCTTCGCGCCTGATGCCTCCCTCTTCCTCAGGCGTGAGCTTGAGCACACGCGATAGCTCGGCCAGCGAGCACACCCTGTTCTTCACCTGCCACTTCCAGTTATTCCAGTCTGTCTCAGTCACATCTTTCCACATACGAGCCCTCAACTGCGTGTGCAACGTTTCCTCCTCCCTCGCTCCCGCGCGACGCGGGGCGCGTCACTATCCTGCCCCTTCCCTGCGGCCTGCCTGTCAGAACCTTTTGCAGTAGATGAGCCGATCATCGCCGGGGGCATAAAAATCTCTGATGTGTGATTCCTCGGAAAATCCCGCCCTTTTATAGAAGGAGCGAGCCTGCGCGTAGGCGGCCAGAGACGACGTCTCCGCGACAAGCAGTTTCAACCCCTTCTCCCTCAGGCGCGTCTCCACATGCTCCAGGAGCTGCCTGCCCAACCCCTCGCCACGATAGCGAGGGTCGATGACGATCCAATAGAGGTCGTAGGTTGCCCGGGTGAGCGGTGTCTTCCCGTAGCAGACGAAACCGACGATTCCCCTCTCCTGCGCTTCCGCGCAGAAAACGATGTAGTCTTCCTCGCGCTGCCCTCGTTCGAGCACATCGTCAACAAGCTCGAGCGCGCAGGCGACCTCCTCGCGCGTGAATTCTCTCGATCTGCCGAGGAGTTCCTCGAGACAGACTCTGTCCCCGCTCTCAATGGGTCTGATCGATGCGGTTATCATTGATCCTCACGCTCCGTTGATGCCATACCGCGCGCAGGCAATATGGAACACCTCTCTGATAAGGTCGCCGTAGCTCATGCCCGCAGCCCGCGCCGCTTTCGGGAAACAGGAGTTATCATCGGGGTCGGGCAGGACGCCGGGCAGAGGATTCAGCTCCAGCACGCATGGCTTCATCATATCGTCCATGCGCACATCGATCCTGCACCAATCGCGGCAACCCAGGGCATGGTACGCTCTCGTACACACATCCTCGATCTCATTCCGTACGCTCCCCTCCAATGTCGCGGGGCATGAAAAGATCTTCAGCGGTTTCTCCGGCCTGTCCCACACCCACTTCGCTTCGTATGAGTAAATGTGGTTTGCGCCGGGGGGCAGGTTTTGGAAGTTAATCTCTACAATGGGCAGTACCCGGAGGTTTTTCCCATTTCCGAGCAGCGCAATGGTGAACTCCCTCCCACTGAGATAAGTTTCTACAAGCGCCGGCTGATGGTAGTCGGCCAGAATCCTTTGGAGCCTTGAGCGAAGCTCTACACGGTCGGAGACCAGGGAGTCGTTTCGGACACCCATACTCGAACCCTCCCAGAGCGGTTTCACAATGACGGGAAATTTTGACCAGTTGACTTCCTGATCCAGAGAGTTGACCGTCTCGAAGGGGGGGGTGGGGACCCGGTGAAAACACATGATCTCCTTGGCCCTGGCCTTGTTGAGGCACGCTGCGAGCGTGAAGCCGTCCGAGCCGGTGTAGGGGATGCCGAGCATTTCGCAGATTACGGGGACCTGCGACTCCCTGCTCGGTGAATTTATTCCCTCGGCGAGATTGAAAACAATATCAGGCCTGGCGCCTTTGAATTTCTCAACGATATTTTCGTCGGCGGCAATCTCAACCACCGTGTGTGCCCGACCGAGGGCTTCCGCCACCGCATCCACTGTTTGCCTGTCATCCCACTCGGCATAATAGTCTTCTCGCATGGGGGGCTGAAACGCCATCGGCTTCAGATTATATGTCAATGCAATACGCATCGTAGTATTTCCTTCAGCGGTGCGGGATTCCGCTCACGGGTTGCCAAGGATCTGCGCAAATTTCTCCTGCCGAGGATCTTCCTGAATCTCGGCGAGATAGCGCATAAGGGCGTGCACAAAGATTTTCGCCATCGTGGTATTCTCTTTTATTGCAAGCATTCGCACCTTCTTGTGCAGATCCTCATCCATGTATATCGTAGTTCTCTTTTTCATTACCGTGATCACCTTTCTCCGCGTTGGACGCGGCTGTTACCACAAGAAGCATTAAAGCATATTTACATAGTTATGTCTAAAGAGGCAAAAAAAATTTCGAACTTTGGCGACATATTAGCGTACAAATGTTTTTATGTCAATATAAAAGAATATTAATTCAAAAAATCTTTAACCTGGATTATTCATCAGACGAATAAAAGAGCAATTTAAACAGCCTGACATATGCAACCGCGGATTCTGCGGATTAGGCGGATTACACAATGCAAATCCGCGTAATCAGCGTAATCCGCGGTGAAGACATTAAAAGTTGATGCATAGATCAGGTTAACTAAATAAATCTGACTATCTTTTGTTTTGTGTTGGTTACCCCAGTTACCCCTCCCCCCTCCGAAGGGGGGAGGGGGGATCACTACTGTTACAGGTTTAAGGTGTAAGGTTAAAATTTCATATCCATTAAACTTTACACTTTTGGCTGTAGTCAACACCCCCACCCTGACCCTTCCTTCAACAAGCTCAGGACAAGCTGCCCTTCACAGGGGGAGGGAATGATATCCATTTACCCACACAAAATGGAGGAGAACCATAAATCTTTAACCGCACTTTAACTGCAGACGGGGATTAAACGGATGGTAATAATTAACAGCGCTGATAGATGATATTTGCTGCAACAAAATTTATTTATCTGAGTGGATCGGTATTTTATCTGTGTTTATCTGTGACACACATTGTGTGAATGATCATCACAGATGAACACAGATAACTACCGATGTACACAGACAGGTACTGGGTACGATGACGAGATCGGAGGAGATTGCCCAGAAGGCATTGCCGAATTTATCCGTGTGCGTTCTCGCGTGCCAGCAAGCAGCGATGTGCACGATCAAAACAACGTCCAAGAAGTTATTCGCGGTCTGATGTAACCGTGGGGTGTGCACCCGACCGCCGGCGGGAAGTAATTGTGGGGATTAAATAATAGAAATTGCCAGGCATCAAAAAGCATCAAGAACAGATAACGCTCGCGTGAATCATGCCGTACTTTATATATTTTACAGCGGGATCTGCTTCTCAAAAGTTGCGAATACCTCTATCAATTCCTTCTCATCTTTTGCCCTGCACATGGCTACCCTCATCTTCGCGTTCCGAAGAAGCCTGGAGAGCCGCGCGATAATCTGGAGGTGCAGATCAAGCCTCGGCGTGCAAAGGAGCACCACTACATGCGTCGCCTTTCCATCGAACGATTCGAAATCTATTCCGCGCCACGACAACCCGAGCACGAGCCGCGGCTTCTTGATAATCCCCGCGAGCGGCTCCCTCGGGTGAGGGATAGCGACGCCATCGGCGAGCGCGGTGCTGCACATGCGCTCCCTCTCGATGACCGCTGTAAGGATCGCCTTCTTGTGTTTCGGGGCGATACCCCCCTTCTGAACCAGCAGATCGATGAGCTCACAGATCACGGCGGATTTACTCACTCCCGAAAGAGCCCTCTTGATGCATTTCGGGTTGAGCAACGTATGGATCGGGGTTACGTGCTCGCGATAATCCTTCTCGAGGGCGTTCAACTGTGATAGATCGAAATCCTTGATTCCCCTATGCAACCAGTCCCTGATCTCGGCGGCCTTGATCAGCATCTTGCCGTCCTTGTCTTTCCGCACGACACCCTTCTCCGCCAGAAGCTGGATAGCTTCCTCACTCATGTTTAGGTACTTGGCGGCTTCTTCAATGCTCATGAACTCACCAGGCATGTACACTCCTCCTTAGCTGCGGCTATCCCCTGCCACCTATTTTGTTTTCCCCATCCATAACATCTATCCATGTGACCACCGCTCCCTTACCTGCCACTACGGGGAGATAGTCTACTTCCAGATTCATTCCCGGACGCAATTCATCGATCTCCACCATGCGTATTCCCTGAAAAACCAGCGAGGCGTTGGGCTCGAGTGAGAAAGAGTCGATTCCTCCGGGCATCCGCTCCAGAACAAGCTTCTCTCCCCCCGCGTCAATTAAGAGGATCCGGCCTGCACACGTCCGGATAGAGCCCTCTCCCCCTCCGGCTGCGAAGACCACGCAGGGATGCCCGAGGAGAACGCACAAGGACGACGCAGTGATTATCAGTAAGAGGAGGAAGCTGTCACGGAAGGTCATTCTTCTGCCGGCTTCTTTTCCTGAGTTTCCTTGCATCGCAGACACAGCCTTGCATAGGGCACCGCGCGAAGACGGGATTCTCCGATGGGTTCCTCGCACAGTTCACATGAGCCATATTCTTTCCTCTCCACCTTTCCCAGGGCGTCTTCAATGTCGTTTAAAATATCCTGCTCGTGGGAAACGAGCGAGAGGTTGAACTCGCGGTCGTAGGAATCGGTCGCCGCATCCGCGATGTGGATGCCGTAGCCCGAGAGGTCGCCCGCCTGGTCTCGGGGAGACTGATTCAGCGTTCCGTGCTCGAGCGCACTCATCTCTTCAAGCGCTTTCTCGCGCAACGCGAGCAGCTGCTGGCGCAATTCATCTAGAATGTTTGGATCCACTCGCTTGCCTCCACTATGCCTCTTCCATCTATATCTGTTCTCTCACTAATCCTACTCCTATAATAGCATGGGAATCGAACTTAGACAATTATTTTTCATAACGGTTTTCATGACGGGTCAGTCTTGGGGGGAACTCTGAATTGCAGGGGTTCGATTTATCGAACCCGGGCGCGATCCTTCGACCAAATTTATACTGAGCGCAGCCGAAGTGCTCAGGACAGGTTCGTCGCGCCCCTACAACATAGCATTATGTTTCCTCCCCTCGTAAGTGATAATCATTACTATTTTTCAAAGCTTTCCCTTTGCAATGCCATCGCCGCAGAATATAATAACCGGAAAAGCGCTTCCAAGGAGCAGGACAGATGCAGTTCACACGCAGGGAAAGAGTGGCGATCATTTACAACAGCTACTACCCGGAGGGGATCCTCCCTCCGCACGAGCGGGATGCAGGCGAAAGCATTGTCGACGACGCCGAGCGCGTTCGCGATATCCTCACGGCGCGCGGGGCCCGGGTGGTGTGCATACCCTTTCGGAGGAGCGCGCGGGATTTTCTGAGAAGGCTCCTCTCCTGCACAGTCGACCTGGTGTTCAATCTCTGCGAAGAGGCGCTGGGCGACAGCCGCAACGAGATGAGCGTATGCGCCCTCCTCGATCTCGTGGGATTGCCGCACACCGGGTGCGGTCCTCTCACGCTCGGACTCGCTCTCGACAAGGCGCTTACCAAGAAACTCCTTCTCTCGGAGGGCATCCCCACGCCGCGCTACTTCGTCATAGAGGATGGAGCGCACTGCACTCCCCCTCACGGAATGAGCTTCCCGCTCTTCGTGAAGCCGCTCAGGGAGGATGCGAGCCTCGGCATCGACCGCCGCGCGCGCGTCACGAATCGCGTCGAGCTCGCGGAGCGCTGCCGGTTTGTGATCAGGCACTACCGGCAACCCGCGCTCGTGGAGAAGTACATCGAGGGGCGCGAGCTCAATATCTCAGTTCTCGGCAATCGGAAACCGGTGGCACTTCCCATATCCGAGATCGACATGCGCTCGATTCCCCAGGGAGCGGCGCGTGTGTGCGACTACCGCGCGAAATGGGTTCCGGAGAGTGAGGAGTATTCTCAGACTGTGCCGCGTTGTCCCGCCCTTCTCGAGCACGCAATTGAGCGCAGGATAAACACGATCGCCCTCACCGCCTACCGGCTCATGTCGTGCCGCGGATACGCGAGGATCGATATCCGCCTTGGCCGACGCGGTGTTCCCTACGTTCTCGAAGTCAATCCGAATCCATCGATCGGGCCGGATGCCGGAATCGTGCGGTCCGCCGCGGCCGCGGGGATATCTTACCCGGAACTCATCTGCCGGATTGCCAACCTCGCGCTCTACGGTGATTGAGGATACAGGACCGCGGGCAGGATGTGGTATAGTAGGGCCCGCAAAGGGAGCAACGAATTACGCCCATGAAACTCGTTGTTGAACCGTCACATCTCGCGGGAGCAGTGGATATCCCCGCCTCCAAATCGCATACGATACGCGCCGTCGTCATTGCGACGCTCGCTTCCGGCACATCGAAGATCGGTGCGCCGCTCGACTCGTCGGATACGCGGTCCTCGCTCGAGGCCGCCCGCGCATTCGGCGCGAAGACCTCGCAGGAGAAAGACTGGTGCGTCACGGGAACAGGAGGAAATCCCTCTGTGCCCGAAGACATTATCGATGTCGGAAATTCGGGTACCACGCTCCGGCTCGCGACCGGCATTGCGGCGCTGTGCGAGGGCTACACGGTGCTTACAGGCGACGAGCAGATCAGACGCCGCCCCGTGCAACCTTTGCTCGACGCCTACCGCTCGCTCGGCGCCGACGGCTTCACGACAAGGGGAAACAATTGCGCGCCGATCGTGGTGCGCGGCAAGATGCGCGGCGGGCGCACAGAGATCAAGGCCGTCACATCCCAGTTTCTCTCGAGCCTGCTCATTTCCTCTCCGCTCGCAGAAAAGGATACGGAGATCCGGGTGCTCCAGCTCAATGAGATCCCCTATGTGCAGATGACACTCTCGTGGCTGGAATCCCAGGGAATTGTCTACGAGAGGCGCGGCTGGGACTATTTTTCCGTGCGCGGCGGACAGCGCTACCTTGCGTTCGCGCGACGCATCCCGGCGGATTTCTCTTCCGCCACGTTCTTCCTCTGTGCGGCGGCCATAACGCATGGCGACCTGATCCTCCATGGATTGGATATGAACGATGTCCAGGGCGACAAGTCCGTGGTAGGGATGATCGAAGAGATGGGTGCACAGGTGGAAATTCTCCCCCAGGGGGTGAGGATCGTAGGCGATAAACTCGAGGGGCGAGAGTTCGATCTCAATAGCACCCCCGACGCGCTGCCCGCGCTCGCGGTCACTGCCTGTTTCGCCTCGGGAGAGACGCGATTGCGTAACGTACCGCAGGCAAGGATAAAGGAAACAGACCGTATCGCAGTGATGGCCTCGGAACTGAAGAAGATGGGGGCGGACATAGAGGAACGAGATGACGGCCTCGTCATCAGGGGCAGGAACCTTACGGGAGCAAAGGTCTGCGGTCACGGCGACCATCGAGTGGTGATGGCCTTGGCAGTGGCGGGTCTCGCGGCGAAGGGGAGGACGGAGATCGACACCGCCGAGGCGATGCGCATCACCTTCCCGAATTTCGTGGACCTCATGGTGCAGTGTGGGGCGAAGATGGAACTACTAGGAGGTGATTGAGTAATTGAGTGATTGTGTGATTAAGCGACACCGATGTTCACTCAATCACTTAATTGCTTAATCACTCAATCACTCGTATCAGGAGGTTAATTATGCTTGGCAATACATTCGGTCGCGTATTCAGGATTACCACATGCGGTGAATCGTACGGCAGCGGGCTCGCGGTGATCGTCGACGGCGTTCCCGCGGGGATGAAACTCACGAACGAGATGATCCAGGAGGAACTCGACAAGCGGAAGCCGGGACAGAGCGAGCTCGACTCGCCGCGGAAGGAAACGGACATCGCCCAGATTTTCGCGGGCCTGGGTCAGGAAGGGCTCACCACAGGGGCGCCCGTGGGGATCATCGTGTACAACGTGGATAGACAGGCAGTCCATGTGGAGCAGTACCGGAAGGCAAAGCACCTCTTCAGGCCGGGACACGCCGAATACACCTACTTTGTGAAATACGGGGCGCACTACGACTGGTGCGGGGCGGGGCGCGCGAGCGGGCGAGAGACTGTCGGGAGGGTCGCGGGCGGCGCGGTCGCGAAGCAGATCCTCCTCAGGGATAATATCGAGGTTCTCGCGTATGTGCAGGAGAGCTGCGGCATCCGCGCGCGTCGGATGGGCTTCGAGGAGGTCAAGAAAAATTACCGCAAGAATCCGCTCAACTGCCCCGACCTCGAGGCCGCGGAAAAGATGATCGCAAAGATCCTCGAGATCAAGGCGGCGGGAGACACCTGCGGCGGAGTGGTGGAGATCATCGCGAGGGGCGTCCCCGCGGGGCTCGGCGAGCCGGTATTCGACAAGCTCTCCGCGACGATCGCGCACGGCCTCATGAGCATCGGCGCCGTCAAGGGAGTCGAGATAGGCGCCGGATTCAGGGTAGCGGGGATGAAAGGATCGGAGTGCAATGACCCCCCCTATATCGAGAACGAACGCGTCCGCTTCCGGACGAATAACTCGGGCGGCTTCCTCGGCGGCATCACAAACGGAGAGGATCTCGTAATCAGGATGGCGGTGAAGCCGACTCCGACGATCTCCCTCGAGCAGGACTCCTTTGATAAGACCACGATGCGGGAGGCGAAGCTCGCCGCGATCACGAGGCGCGATGCCACAATCTGTCCGCGCATCTATCCGGTGGCGGAGGCCATGGTGAGAATCGCCATTCTCGATGCGCTATTTATGTGGAGAGGATGGGAGGGAGTGCAGAAGCACGTGTCGGCGTGACGGCGTATGGGCGTATCGACGACCTAAATGTTTCAAAGTCGCCCCCTCACCGTGTCGCCCTTTCGCCGGCTCGATTGTTTAATCATAACCCTGGATATATAACCCTCGATGATGAAATATGCAGTAATCGGTTGGCCTCTCGGCCACTCGATGTCGCCTCTGATACACAATGCCTCCTTTGAAGCGATGGGGCTCGACTGCCGCCTCGAAGCGCGCGCGGTCTCCCCGTCTCAGTTTGAGCAGTTCATGAATTCCGCTGCGCGCGAGTATCACGGAATTGCCGTCACCTTGCCTTATAAAACAGAAGTCGTGAGATTTTGCAGAGAACAGGATGAGGAAGTTGCAATCATCGGAGCGGCGAACACACTCATGCGCATGCCGAACGAAGAATGGCGGGCGCACAACACGGATGCCGGAGCCGTAGGCCGGTCGCTTCGGTCGGCAGGCGTTGAGCCGCGGGATAAAACGGTCGTGGTGCTGGGCGCGGGAGGCGCCGCCCGCGCCGTCTGTTTTCAAGTTATAGCGGATGGCGCTGCCCGGTTGATCATCGCCAACAGGACGAGGAGCCGGGCAGAATCGCTGCGAAGAGATATGTGCGCTTTTTTCACCCGCGGGGCAGGGGTGGAGACTATCGACCTCAATGAGCACACCCTCCGTAATGCGATCGCGGCAGCCGATATTCTCATCAATACCACATCAATCGGCATGTACCCGCATGTCGAGGAAAGCCCAATCCCCCGGGGGATGCTCAAAAAAGACCTGGTGGTTTTTGATGTGGTGTACAACCCGCTGGAAACGAAACTCCTGAGAGAGGCGCGCTCCGCCGGCGCCTGCGCGATCCCCGGCGCGGAGATGCTTCTCTATCAGGCGACGGAGCAAGAACTCATCTGGTTGGGGGAAAAAGCCAAAAAAGTGGATATAAATGTGATGCGGGCGGCGCTCCTCAAGGAACTCGGGAGATCTCTTTGAGCCGCTGGTCGCAAAGCGCGATGAGCGCCTTTGATGTGCCCGCCCTCTGCCGGAACGTCTTCGACCATCTCCTGCGGTATGCCGCAGAGAGCTTCTTCAGCACGCTATCGTCAATACCGCGCCACCGCTCTAACTTGAACGCCTTAAACTCCTCGAACGGGAGCCGGTACTCCCCTTCCGGCCAGCGCTCGTGCAACGCCTCCTCCAGCGTCCACCCCGTCTCCGCGAGGCTCCGCATCTCCTTCCAGTACGCCTCGAGCTTCCGAATATAGTCCGCAATATCGAACGCCCGTGTTCCCGCATCGTAGATCACGCAGCGCTCGAGAGGGTAGTAGAGCGATTCATACTGCGAGAGCTCAAATTCCGGGGAGAGGAGGCACGGATTCCGCATAAGATCGGTCCCCTGGATCTTGATTCGCACTGCGGTCTTGGAATCGGCGAGGTGGAACTTGCCCTCAAGGTATACCGCGCAGGTGCGCTCGTACTGGGGAAATACTTTGCTCAAGACCGCGTGGTAGTCGCGGAGCAGCTTCTCGAGCTTGTGACATCCGATAGTGAAGAAGAAGACCTGTTTGATCGGCGTCCCGCTGTTCTTCGCGAGGTTGATCACGATGTCGAGGCCGTTGCTGATCGTGACGCCGGTGGCGGTGACGTCGGCGAAGAAAAGCGTCGCGTCAGGGGGAATGAGGATCTTGCGGTACTGATTGTCTTTGATGAACCAGCGCCCGTACTTATCCCGGTCGCGCTGCGAGGTGATGAACGAAGAGCAGTGGGTGTTGAAACCGTAGGCGCGAGAGAGAGCCCGCCGCACGCCGAAATTGAGGCTCCCCCGCAGGAAATGAACCACCCCCACCGTGCGCTGGTCGAGCTTTCGAAGCGCGGAGGCAAAGGGAAAATGGATCAAGACAGAGGTGATCGCGGATTCGAGGAGGTCGGTGTAGCGAACACCCGTGATCTCGGGCTGGTTGCAGATACTTCTGCTCTCAGGCGTCGAGGCGATGTACCGTATGAGGCTGTCGCCGTACTCCCCGCGGAGTTCGTAGATGGCCGCTTCCCTGCTCTTTCGAACAAGCTTCAGATACTCCACGTACTACCTCTCAGGAAGGAGTTTCTAAGTTAATCTCACCCGGCATCGTAACGAGGATGGCATCGCGCGTCCCCTTCTGCGTTGTTATCTTCACAAGACGCGCCTTGATCTTCAATCGATCGTTCATGAAATATTCCCCCCTCTGGGAGCCGTCGTAGATGACCAGATCGAGCGGCGCATGGGGTTTCCCGTCGATACTGACTTTATCAAGCGTGACTATCGCGGGGAGATAACCCGTGTGGATGTCCTCGGCCACCACCCCGTGTACGACAACCGCCTCCTTCACGACCTCCATGCTAAATTCCGTGAGGGGGATCTCCTCGCGGCGCGCATATTTGAAGAACGGGCAGATGACGGTGCCGAGGTGACCGAATCTGAGCGGCCATGTCTTGCCCAGCTCAACGCACTCCCTCTTCGGGTCTTCCTTCTTGAGTTTTCTGATCCGCTGGATGATTTCGAAGTTTTGGCGCACCGTCCCGAAGAAGATTACGTCCACATCCTCCTGCGGCTCTTCGAAGTAGCCGTAGGAGAGCGAGCCGTTGCACCCGATGCGGTTAAGCGGGATACCGAGGAGTTTCTCGAGCGACTCGATGACCTCCTTGAGCCTCGCCGACTCCTGGAGCAGGATCCCGAGCGACTTTTTCGCATCGAAGAAACCCTGCATCTCGCCAAGGAGGAAGTGGCTGAAATGGTCCGCGTAGGGAGGACAGGGTGGCCGCGTTGCGAGTTCCGGGAGCAGTGCGACCTGACGGCGCACCTGTTCCCGATAGGGAACGATCACGAGCTTCTCATTCTCGTAGCGCCGGTGCGTCCAGTTAAAGTTCCTCCCGAATATGATGATGTGCCCTTTCGGGTCGGGGTACTTGATCACACAGCCGTAGAGTCCTCCGGGGGGGTGGGCGTACCCCTCTGAGTAGACGAGCCCCCCCTTCTTATGAAGGAAATACATTGCGTCCGAAGGGCCGCCGGTGAGTTGATCGATCGGGCAGAGAAATTTGGCTATCCTTTGATCAAAGAAGTCATTCATTATACTTGGTTTCCTATCATATCATAATGGCGTCCCCGCACCTATACGCGCGCGGAAACAGCTTAATCCCGGGAAGAATAGCAAAGAATGCAATGGGCGGCAAGGGCGCTGTGTATCTCGGTAATCGCCATTCCTGTCCGGCATACACTTATCGCTTGCAGAGCGGACAGCGGGGTGTATATACTTGATGCGTATCATTCATTTGCATTAGGAGCCTCAATTCAAAAAACAGACACAGGGAGGACGCATGACAACGATCGAAAATGTAAAGGCGCGCCAGATACTCGATTCCAGGGGCAACCCGACTGTCGAGGTGGAAATCACCCTCGAGAGCGGGGTGGTCGGAAGGGCAGCGGTTCCCTCCGGCGCCTCCACGGGCGAGCACGAGGCGCTCGAGCTGCGTGATGGAAACAAGGCGTGCTACAACGGGAAGGGAGTCACGAAGGCGGTCCGGAACGTCAATGAGGTCATCGCACCCGAACTCTGCGGGCGGGATGCCGAGGATCAGGAGGGGATCGACCGGGCGCTGATCGAGCTCGACGGGACCCCCAACAAGAGCGCGCTCGGCGCGAATGCGACTCTCGGCGTCTCCCTTGCGACGGCGAGGGCGATGTCGGAACACCACTCCCTTCCGCTCTTCAGGTACATCGGCGGCGTCCACGCCCGGACCCTCCCTGTGCCGATGATGAACATCGTAAACGGCGGCGCACATGCGGATAATACGCTGGACCTTCAGGAGTTTATGATTATGCCGCTCGGCGCGAAGAATTTTTCGGAGGCGCTGCGGATGGGGGCTGAGACGTTTCACGCCCTCAAGGGAATCCTCAAGGACAAGAAGATGGTGACCTCCGTGGGTGATGAGGGCGGCTTTGCGCCCAATCTCGGGAGCAACGAGGAGGCCCTCACTGTCATCATGGCCGCGATCAAAAAGGCGGGCTACACGCCGGGGAGGGATATCTCGATTGCCCTCGACCCCGCGGCAAGCACGCTGTACAAGGATGGCAGATACCATCTCACATCCGAGAAGAAAAAACTCACCTCGGTTCAGATGATCGATTTCTATGAGCGGTGGATCGATGCATATCCCATCCGTTCGATTGAGGACGGGCTCGCGGAGGATGACTGGGATGGATGGCAGAAGCTCACCGAGCGGCTGGGAAAGAGGATTCAGATCGTCGGGGACGATATCTTCGTGACGAATCCCATAAGGTTGAGAAAGGGGATCGGGAAAGGGGTCGCGAACTCAATCCTCATCAAGCTGAATCAGATCGGCACACTCAGCGAAACGCTGGAGACGATTGAGATTGCCCGGCGGGCGGGCTACACGACGGTGATCAGCCACCGATCGGGCGAGACGGAAGACACCACCATCGCTGACCTCGCGGTAGCCACCAATGCGGGCCAGATCAAGACCGGTTCCCTCTGCCGAAGCGACAGGGTTGCCAAGTATAACCAGCTTCTGAGGATAGAGGAGATGCTCGGCGCAAGCGCGGTGTACGGGGGAAGCCTGTGATGGAAACGGGGAAGGCAATGCCCCGGGCGGCCTGGTATCTGGCGGCGCTTTTTATCGTGATGGCCTTCGCTTTCTACTTTTCTGTGATGCCCCTCATCAGCAAGAAGAGGGAATTCCGCGGCCGGGTGGATAAATTGAAGGAGGAGATCGCGACACAGCAGGAGTTACATCAGAAGCTTCAAAAGGAAAGGCGCCTGCTCGAGGAGAACGACCCCACCTACCTCGAGAAATACGCGCGCGATAACTTTGGATGGGCCCGAGAGGGAGAGATCATCTATAAGCAGGAGAAGAAATCACAATAGCGGCAGAGAGACGGGAACAGGGATCGAAAAAATCGCGACGCGCCGGAGGGTCTGGAATAATTTTTGCCTGTTCTATCCGCAAACCTTTAATGTTCGGTTCATGTCCAAATTAGTTGCTCAGGCAGAGAGACAAATTGTTTGTAACCAATTGAATATAGGTAAAATAGCGCACTAATAGTCCTTAGGGCATGGTGTCCTAACTGGCAGCAGGTATTTGAGCGCAAATGGCTACACATTGTCATTCCTGCGGAAGCAGGAATCCAGCTTAGAAAGCTGCATTTCTGGATCCCCGCTTTCGCGGGGATGACTACTCTCCTCGTATGAATGGGCAACTTTTTTGGACATGAACCTAATGTTCTAACCGCCAATTTTCGAGCGCAGAATTCTATAGGAGCATGTTTCCCGGGCAGCACCGAATTTGACTACATAAAAGGCTAAACTCCCTCTCTCTCCCTCTTATCTTGTTGAGATCCCCGAATCAATCCTCATACCTCAGCCGTCTTTTTCCCCGAAGAAAGGCCGCGCCATTCATTCTCATGCCCCTCTATCGCTGCTGCATAACCTTCCTTCCTGGACGTTTTTTCTCGCCTTCTCTAACTCATAGCATACGAAGCAGTTGCGGAGGTAATTATCGGGTGGAAATAAGTCAGAGAAAAGCGGAATCAGCTGCTATGCATAGTGCAGAAAGGGCGTATGATATATACGCAATCTTTTGTCGTCTGTGACGCTGCAAGAAATTGATTGATGTAGAGTATTGCTATTGCTGCACGGCAATGATACGATATGGGCCTATAGCGCCCCCATTGGGCACAGGTCACTGTTCATCAGCGGGGAACGCTGTAGTACCTTGCGGCGAGGAGGTGGAGCAATGCGCATTGTCAGCAGAATGGTTGATTATACCCAGCGCCGTGCTCTGAAAGAGATTATGACGAGGCTCCCGGCCTTTTCGGTCGATAATCTTGTGCGCATAACATACCTGGCGGAGTTTTTAACGAAGAACCAGGATGACAAGGAGGTCATCCGCTTCATGCGGACGACGTTCAAGAGCAACCACCCATCGGTGCAGCTCGCAAAGGATATCATGGAGAGACTTTCGCCGGCCTGCCGCGACCGACTCGTGAATAACCTGATGATCTCCAACCTCGTGATAGGAAATTCGCTGAGAGAAAACGAAATCTACGAGCGGGAGGGCTTCGTCCCGCCGCTCCTCATCGTCATCAGCCCGACGATGCGCTGCAACCTGAACTGCTACGGCTGCTATGCGGGCGAGTATGCACAGGATTACGGCCTCCCGTTCGAGCTCGTAGACAGGATCATCACCGAGGGGAAAGAGCTGGGGATCTATTTCATCACATTCTCGGGAGGCGAGATCTTCACACGCGAGGACATCTGGGATATTTACAGGAAGCACAACGATGTGTATTTTCAGCTCTACACGAACGGGACGCTCATCGACCGTGATGCCGCCCGGAGGCTCAGCGAACTCGGGAACGTGGCGCCGATGATCAGTGTCGAGGGGATGGAGAAGAGGACGGATGAGCGTCGCGGAGCGGGAACATATAAGAAGATCATGCAGGCAATGGACTATCTTGCCGAGGAGGGCGTGCCGTTCGGCGCCTCGTGCACCGAGACGCGGGACAACATGGATGAGATCTGCGGCGAGGAGTTCGTCGATCTCCTGGTGGCCAAGAGAGCGATGGTGCTTTGGTACTTCCAATATATCCCCATCGGCCGCAAGCCCGCCATGGAGCTTGTACCGACTCCCGAACAACGAGACGAGTTCCGCCGCCGCGTCAAGGAGATACGAAATGGAAAACCGATATTCGTCGGGGACTTCTGGAACGACGGCTACTTTTCAGGGGGCTGTATCGCGGGGGGGCGCCAGTATATACACATCAACGCCAATGGCGATGTTGAGCCGTGTGTCTTCTGCCACTTCGCGGTGGACAACATAAAAGAGAAGAGCCTGCGGGATGCGCTCCAGTCTGACTTCTTCAAGGCTATTCAGGCCCGACAGCCGTACTCGGACAATCTGCTGAGACCCTGTATGCTCATTGATTGCCCGGATGTGCTCGCGGAGGTCGTGCGCGACCATGGGGCCCGGCCCACCCACCCGGGGGCGGAGACGCTCCTCACCGAGCTGAGGGACCCGATCAGGCAGTACTCCGCCGCGTACGCCTGCTACGCAGACCGCGCATGGGAAAAGGACTACGTCGCCAAGGGATACGCCCGCGGATACGCGAAGATGTGTTCGTAGGCCCTGCGTCAACTCTTATACTATGGATAAGCTACTGAAAGATATATGCAAGCTCCTCGATAGCGAGGATGTGGAGCTCCAGTGCTCTGCTGCGCGAGTCCTAGGAGAGCTCAGCCCCAAGAGCGGCCAGGTCCTGCTGGCTCTCGCATCGCACCTCGCCACCCCCAACCTTATCGTCAAGAACTACATCCTCAGCGCCCTCGAGCGAATTCCCGGCGAAGAGGCACTCCCGTACCTGTTCCCTCTGCTGCGAGAGGGCGGGAAGGTTCAAGAGAAGGCGAGCAGGATCATCGCTGCGACCGGTTCTTCGGCGGTTGCCCAGGCGAAGAAAATCTTCCCCGATGCCGATCCCGAGCTGAAAATGTTGCTGGTGCGGATACTCGGCGTCATCGGGACAACTGATGCGTGCCGCTTCCTTATCGACTGTATCGCGGGGGACGGACTCGACCTGAGCAAGAGCATTTGCCTGGCGCTGCGCGAGACGATGGGCAAAATGTCGCGGCAGGACAAGAAAGAGATGCTCAAAAAAATAAACGCCCTTCTCGCTTCCCCCCGTGTCAAGTCGGATGCCGAAAAAACCGCCTCCGGGGTGATCCTTATCGGCCACCTCGCAGACCCGTCCACGATGGAACCCCTCATTCGCTACGCCGCGAGCGATCACCCGGTCCCGGTAAGGGAACAGGCGCTTATCGCGCTTTCCCACATGGAGTTTCCCGCCACACTCAAGGGAGAGGCGGCGCGCACGATCATCCCGATGCTCAACGAGGACAACTACCCGAACATCGTGCGGCACGCACTCGCGATTCTCCAGCGTATGGAGATGACCAAGAAATTGTCCGAAAGCCTCGAGGGTATGCTGACGAGCAAGCACCCATCGGTGAGAAGCTTCGTTCTGTCGCACATAGGCGCTGTGGCGTCGCGTGAGAATATCGACTGTCTCCTCGAGCATCTCAACGCAGCTGATTTTCAGGAGCGCCGCGCGGCTCAGGAGGGGCTCGCCTCGATACCGAAGGCGTACCCCCACATCATCCGGGCTCTGGATAGCGCGAAGGATTACGAGGCGGGGATGCGACTGGTGAGCATCCTCAGGGCTCAGGGGGCGCATCTGTCGGCCTCGGACAAACAGCACCTGTTTGAAGAGATGCAGAAACTGCGGGAAGCGGGCAATGAACGGTACTCCCTCTACGCTGCCGCGCTCAACGTCGCCGCCCCCGCGTTCCTGACGGAGAAAATATCCGCGCGTGTGAAGCGATTGAAAGCGTCACGGAAGTTCGGTGAGGCGGGGGAACTGTTGCGCATCCTGCTGCGTCATTCGCTTCTGACGGATGAGCTCAAGTATGAACTCGCGATAATGCGGATCCGCAACAATCCCACTGACCTCTCGTCTCTGCGGCGGAAGGACGACGAGGGGCTTGCCCTGATCGCCGAGCTCGTGGGGCGTGAAGCGTTCCCCCTGCTCAAACGCCTGAAAGCTGAGAAAGCCCTTCGCCCGGATGATCTCTATGCCATTGGATTTCATTTCGCAGAAAAGCTCTTCAAACAGAGGGACCTCGGGGTGGATCTTCTCACCCATCTGGTGAAAAAATCGTCCCGTGGAAAGATCGGCGTTGCCGCCAGGCAGAAGCTCGCTCTCGTGGGAGTCAATCTCCAAAAATAGTTGGACATTAGTGGCGCCTGAGTTATAATATGCGGCGAATATAGAGATATTGCTAAGGAATGTAAACCGCGGAGGACGCCGAATACACGGAAGTAGATTCATTTCCATATTTTCGGTGCTTTTCAGTGGTTCATCGAACATTTAGAAATGATGTGAAAGGAGGCAAGAAATGAATTGCAGGCGGATTGCGTTGCTCGCATCGATCCTCGCGGTGGCAATCCTTTGCGGGTGCGCGGGTTACTTCCACTACCACCCGGTGAGCAGCACCGAACAGGAGAAGGCGGGGGCGTTCGGAACGAAGCTGTTCCCCAGCGAGTCGGTTACTCCGTCGGTTTCATCGGCTCCCGTACCTGAGGAGTCTCTTATAAAGTAAAGAGGACGTTGATTAAATTCCAATGAGTTTTGAGCGGGTGTGCCTCTTGCAAGAGCGGCACACTCGCTCTTTTGTTGTGCGTGCTACGGGGAGGTGAGGGAATGGCTGAAATTAAGATAGGCGATCTCGTGAGCTGGAAGGCGGGGCAAAAAACGAAGGTCGGTGTCGTGAGGAACGTGAATGAGGACGGATCCTGCATGATTGATCTCACCACCGCCGCGGGTCATTTTGAAGAGAGGATCAGCGGTGCGCGGCTGTCCCGGCTTACTTCCACCACGGAGCCCGAGCAGCCGGTACAACCGGAGTGAGTCTGTTCTTATGTTTCTTAGTCTCGCGATATACTGCATTGTGGGAGGGGCATCTTGCCCCGATTATCGCGGTGGGAAGCCGCTCCCATATTTATTGAAATTTCCAAGCATTAAATTAGTCGTGGTGATGTAGGGGGGCCTTAAGGCCACCCTACGTAAGTCTGACGTAAATAGAGCAGAGTTTGCGCAGAATACACCATTGATAAAGTTAGTATAGCGCATCAATAGAGAAAAGGCGGCAAGACAGGATGGCCCCGCATTTTCACTTTCCCACCCGGTTTCTCCGTTCAACCTGATATGTGCATATGTGCAGCGCGCTCTTTCGGGGGTATACATCAGGTCAATCAGGCGCTCATCTCACGCGCAACTGAATTTCCTGTCAACACCACTTTGAAATGTATCTTATTCCATCGGTTTGAAAGTTCCCTTTTCTTCGTCTTCTTCTTGTTTATTCAAGTCACCGGAGGGACATCTTGGGCCGAAAGCGATCATAGTGCGTTCATAAAGACATGTAGAACGCCGGTGGTCACATTTCCGGGGTAGGAACAGCATACTCGGCCAGGTTCCTGGTGTGATGTCTCAGAATTTCCTTTACTAATATACCGTCATTGCGAGCGCAGCGAAGCAATCTCAATTTATTAGAGACCAATAGATTGCTTCGTCGCTATGCTCCTCGCAATGACACGACTTTGCAAGGCTATTTACCGGACACGACATTAGGCTTCACACACTACCTCGCCGGAACGGTAGAGGCGTTTGTTCTTTTCTGACCGTTTCCCCTCGTAGAGGTAGTTCACCATCATGCCAAAGGATTCCCGCATCCCGCGCCCGGAATGATTGGCGAGGTAGTTGATGCTTCCGATCGATGCGCCGTTGGAGAGATGGAAATTGGCGACCTGGTCGTAGGCACGCGTTGTTTTGCTCTTGGTCTTCGGGTCGATTCTCTTCTCCCGCGTGAGATAATACCTTGTGAGTTCCACCATGGGGTGCTTCATCGCCTTGAGCAGAACGGGGCGCGAATGCCAATCCTCGCTGCCAAGGATTTCCCTGAGCATCTCTGAGAGGGCGCCGGACTTTTTACCGCCCTTCGTGAGTTCCGCACCGATCTTTGTGATCTCCGCAGCAGAGAAAAATCGACCCTTCTTGTTGACGTCGATCTTCTTGCGCGTCAGCGAAAAGGTGGGCGGACTGTCGGAGAGGACCTTCTCGAGATACGCGCGGAAACCTGGAATGGGACTGAGCGTGGCAAAGTACCTGATGTGCGGATAGGTCTGCTCGATGTACTCCCTCCCCCTGGTGATCATCTTCGCGCCGAGCGCGATCCCATCGAGACCCGGCATAGTCGTGTTCACGGAGTAGAAGATTGCCGTGTCGGCCTCCCGGAGGTCGGCGATCCGGTGCTTATCCCCTATGATGCGGGACATCTTACGGATAAGCCCTTTTGAGAGAGCCACCTCGACATAGACGACGGGGACGTAGGGCATCTTGAAGTGTTCGAGGGAAATGATAATGTGGTCGGGGCTGTTCAGCCTGTTCTCGAAGTTCCACCAGTGCTCCGCGGGATGGACCCCCTCTTTCTCGGAGATGAACTTGAGCAGCGATATCGAGGTGTTCTGTGCGTTGCAGCAGCGTGTCACGAGATACTGGAAGTTGAATATCTTGGCGAAGTGTTCCGTGAAGATATTCACCAGTCCCCTGAGGGCCTGCGGAGCTTTCGCACCCATCTTCTGCAGGATATCATCAAGATCCGCGCGGATGTGGATGAGCCATGACGGTGAGTCCATCGCCGCATAGATCTGGTTGAAGATGTAGTCGACCTTGAGTGCGGGGAGTGCGGAGAGAATAGTGAAGAACGCCTCTTTCTGCGCGCCGCCCGAATTGTAGAAATCGAGGATCACGCGCATTGACTCGGGGTGGATCGTCCTGTCACTGGCCAGCAGCGACACCGCCTCCTCGACACTCTCGCGATCCGTTTTCAGATACTGGTGATATGTTCGCGAGATCGCGTCCGTGATTTTCTTCCTGACCTCCGCAAAACCGGATGGACGTTCAATAGCCATTGCGCCCTCTCAATGCGACAATATTATAGCTTCGTCTCACACATTTGCAATCGGATAAGTGAGGACGGGACAACGGAAATACTGTTCTACGGCGCACAGACACATATCCGCCGCCAATTGGTGTCCCCGTTCAAATTTGCGGCACAGTTCTGTTGGCTTTCGGAAAAGGCCTTGCAACTGGGGTCTCCGCACGCCTCGACATTAACGCACTGCGCCGGCTGGCTCGACAGATAATTTGAATAGGTTGCCGTGCAGTCGTAGCATGCGACTCCCGTGACGTGCGGGAATATCTCACATGAGGGGTCGTTAAAGGGAATACCGTAGCAATTCAGACCTCCCGCCGAATTACAGGCAGCCGTGCAACTGCCGCCCAGTTCGGACTGGAACCAGCAGCCGTATCCCCCCGTACCGTCATTTTTTGGGGCCCAGTAGCCCCCCTTCGCCGCGCATCTGGTCTCACCCCACGTTGGGGTTGGTGTTATTGTTGGTGTGGGTGTTATTGTGGGTGTCAGCGTTACCACTATCGCCGTTCCTGTCCGCACCCCCCAACTCCCCGGCTGCGTGCAAAAAAACGTTTTCCCCTGAGCCACGTCCCCAATCGAGGCAGTGCACTGGTCGTGCAATGTCTTGATCGCGTCACCGATCTCCTTCGTGGTTTTCATCGTTGATCCGGGGCCAGAGGCGGGCTCCTGGAAAGAGGTCTGTACTGTAAGAGCGGCACCGCTCGTCAGATAATCATACAGGTTCTGAAGCGTATACATCCCGCTTCCCGCCGAAGGAGCTCCCGGAGAGTCAAGGCTGCCGGCAATGGCCGTATAGGACATGCAGAACACGAACAACAGGCTAAGAGCTGATGTGATTAGATTTTTCATTTGTCTATCCACCCTTTCGCTTTTTGCTTTTGGTTTTCGACTTTAAATTTTTGCTGTAGTTCTTCTTGAATTATTCATCTGCCTAGTGTAGGGGTTCGATTTATCGAACCCAGGTTGAGAACGGGCTTGATAAAACTTGTCCTGTCGAAGACCCTGAGCGAAGTCGAAGGGACCTTGCCGAAGGATCAAGCCCCTACACTACAATGTGTTGCGAATATTTGGATACTGTTAGTCTCTAGTTGATGAATAGATCAGCCTAGAGCATCGGTGGCGGGGCACGGATGGCAGAAAGCCCGGCGAGGCTGCTTTTCCAGAAGCCGGCATATCGCAACACCGGATCTGCATACAAAAATCATCTCTTCCAGGTTTGAGCAGACAGACAGTGCATGTATCTTTCTTATATCTCTCATGAGTAATATTCAGACCTGTCACGGGAACAGGGCTGCCGCATATTTCAGAATCAGCAGGGCCGCCTGCGAGCCGGTCCTCCGCTTCTCTCCCGATCTCTTTCCAAGGACCGGGATCCGCCCTTGCACAATACTGCACCGTCCTGCCGGGCCCGAAATGCATCCACCCCGCATTCTCTCCCCACGCATAGCCGCAAAACCCCACGCTCTCATCGAGATACACACGTGAATGACTGGCGCGGAAGTTGATCCAGCCCGTGACTTCAGACCAGGCAAATCCCGATAGCTTACCCTTCCCTTCATTGTTGACTCCCCAGTCACGGGCTCTCTTGTTGGAGTAGTGTCTCCCCTTCATAGGATGCCCTTCACCAACGCAGACCCATCCGCAATTCTCCAGCCAGATCCACCCCGCTAATATATTTGCGCCGATCTTGAAATCAGCATGCGCATCTCTGAGATTGATCCACCCTATGCTCTCCCCCCAGATCAAGTTGTAGCCTTCGATAACTTTGCCGACCTTTGGCATGTGTACGCGCGCCTGCGGGAAGCCTCCCGCTACCGCAGGGTCAGAAAGGTATGGGCAATGCCCGAATGAAAAATTGCGCCCACTGAAATGGGAGGTACTGACAGCGGAAGGGGTGAAATGATAAAGGCGGACGCCAATGTGCTCACAGAGATCATTAAATCCACCCCGCGCCTAAAAAGGCCTTAATCTGCAATATTCATCAGAAGTAAAAGAGCGATTTTATCGAGTGAAGGTACGAAACCGCGGATTTCGCTCCCGCATAGGCAGGGATGGGACAGATTACAAACAAGAATCCGTGTAATCATCGCAATCCGCGGTTAAGACATTAAAAGTTGATGAATAGATCAGATGAATGTCCTTCTCCAAAGCCGGACTTTAACTGCCGGCTACGCCTGTGGGTAATTTAAGGGGCTTATCAGATGCTGCTCAGATCCGCGGCGGGTTTCAAGGAAGGGTGGAGAAAAAATGGCCCTTCAGGTTCCGATCCCGTATTTTCTTATCTTCCCTATAAGGGTGTTGCGACCAATCCCGAGTTCTTTCGCACAGAAGGATCGATTACCCATGTATTTCTCTAGAACTCGCTTGATATGCGTCTTCTCCAGTTCCATGAGGGTCAGACGCGATCCCGCGGCGCCCTCCTGTGCGTGTTCCAGCATTGCCTGCTCGGAGAAAAAGGGAAAGTCACATTCTCTGAGCTCGGATCCCTTCGAGAATATCATCGCCCGTTCTATAACGTGCTCGAGCTCCCGCACATTCCCCGGCCAGTGATATTCATTTAATAACCTCTGGGCGCGGCGAGAAATCTTCGTGATCTCCTTTCCGTGCTTCCGGCTGTAGATATCCACAAAGTGCTTGCCAAGGAGCAGAATATCATCCTCCCGGTCACGCAGGGGGGGTAGAAAAATGGAAACGACATTCAACCGGAAGTAGAGATCCTTGCGAAACTCTCCCCGCTCGACAAGCGACGGAAGGTATCGGTTGGTCGCGGCGATAATTCGCGCGTCAACTTTGATCGATTCATTGCTCCCTACCATCTTGATCGTTTTGTCCTCGATCATCTTCAGGAGTTTCGTCTGGAAGCGGAGTGAGGTTGCCCCGATTTCATCAAAGAAAATCGTTCCACGGTTCGCCACCTCGAAGAGGCCCTTCTTTGCCTCCACGGCCCCGGTGAAGGCACCTTTCACATGCCCAAAAAGCTCACTCTCAATGAGTTCCTCCGAGAGCGCATTGCAGTTTACCTCCACGAACGTTCTATCCGATCGATCGCTCAGGCTATAGAGGGCATAGGCGATGAGCTGCTTGCCGGTGCCTGTTTCTCCGGTAATCAGGACGGTGCTGTCTGTGGGAGCTACCTTTTTCACGTTCTCAATGACATCGCGGATCCCTTTGCTTTTTCCAATAAGATTCTTCAGGCTCGCCTTCTTCTTGAGTTCCCTCCGGAGAAAACTCAACTCCCCCTTCAGCAATTCCTTCTCAAGGGCGTTCCTTATGATCACAAGCAGTTTCTCGGGCTCAACAGGTTTCGCAATATAGTCGAACGCACCCCGCTTGATGGCCTCAACTGCCGATTCCACCGTTCCATATGCAGTCAGGACAACCACCTCAAGCGCAGGACAGATTTTACGCGCATTCCGGATCAGTTCCAGGCCATCCATGCCGCTCATCTTCAGATCGGTGACCATCAGGTCGAAGGGACGCTCGTTCAGCAGTCGCATCGCCTCCCGGCCGTTGGCGGCTGTCTCCACGTGGTAGTTCTGTCCCCGCAAAAGTGTTGCGAGACTCGTCCTCACCGACCTCTCATCGTCCACGATCAAGATTGCTGGCATCGAGCCTCTCTCCCATCGCGGCCTCACGCCGCACCCAAAAAGCTATTAAATCAGGCTTCGCAACTTTTATGTTCGCCACCGAGATCACAGAGACAAAGAAAATCTGTTTGTTGCTCCACGATCGCTCTCGGTGTCCTCTGTGCGCTCTGTAGCCTGCCTTTATTGAAGTTCCTAAACATCGGAGCTATCGAGTCACTCTCTTCTATGCAAAATGCAAAGAAGTTTTGATCCACGGTAACTACTCAGGTAGTAAGAAGCCAGGAGCCAGAATCCAGAATAGATCGCGCATAAGCTTCCTGTAGCGTGCTGACCTATTCGAGTAACTGCCTTAACCCTGAATTCTGGCTTCTGAGCAATAATGTCGCCGCCGACCTCCTTATTCCAACTCCTGGCTTCTGGATTCTGACTCCTGGGCTGTTACGATGTAATGGGTCACTTATGGGTGGTACATTGCTGAATATGTCATTCCTGCCCCCGTTTTCACGAGGGTAAACTTCAGCAGGAATCCAGGTTTCATAATGGATCCCCGCTCGAGTTTACACTGAGCGCAGTCGAAGTGCGGGGATGACAGAGCACCACTGTCACCGTCGTACCCCTCCCCTGCTGGCTCGTGACCTCTATCTTCCCGCCGTGCTGATCGATAATTCTCTTCACGATCGCAAGTCCGAGCCCGCTGCCCCTGCTCCTTGTGGTAAAGAAAGGCTCGAAGATCCTCCCGCGGACCTCCGGAGGAATCCCGAGGCCGGTATCCTTTATGGTGAACCCTGCGAGCCCCCTCTTCCGGAAGGTGGACACCATGAGTGTCCCCCGGCCCTCCATGGCTTGCAGGGCATTGAGGATGAGGTTCCAGACCACCTGTTTCACCTGATTCAGATCGACGGGCACCTCGCCGACATCGGGCAATTTCGTCTTGAAGCTGATACCCTTCCCCAGTTCCCTGTCCTTGCCAAAAAGCCTGAGGGCATCCTTGAGGATGTGGTGCAAGCTCGCCATTTCCTTCCTCGGCGTCCGTGGCCACGCGAAGGCGAGAAAATCCGAAGCCAGTTTTTCGAGGCGGTTGATCTCCAGATTCAGGTCGTCGAGGAGCTGTCGCTTTTCTTCGTTCTCGGAGAACACCTCTTCACCCGAAAAGATGTGTGCGATGTTCTTGATGGCGGTGAGGGGATTCTTGATCTCGTGCGCGATTCCCGCAGCCGCCTGGCCGAGAGACGCCAGCTTCGCGGATTCGATCAGCTTGTTCTTGAGCTTCCTCTCGTGCGTGATGTCCTCGGCAATGCTTACGGCACCCTTTCTGTGCCCCTTCGTGTCGTACAGATACGCCGTAGCGATTCGTATGGGAAACTGGGTGTTATTCTTGTGCACATTGTCGAGTTCCTCAACCCACCCCACTCCTCTCTTCATCATATTCGTAAGGAAAAATCTCTTCCGCGGCGGCAGAACAATCCCTTTGTAGAGGATATCCCTGTTTTTTCCGAGAATCTCGCGGGCTGAATAGCCGTACATGGTCTCACCCGCAGGATTGATGCTCCGTATGATGTTGTCCTTGTCCGTGGAGAGGATGCAGAGGCAGGCCCTGTCGACAAGTTCCGCCATATACTGGAGCTGCTGCTCCCTTTTTCTCTCTTGCGTTACATCCCTGCCGACACCCAGATGGCCGTTCAGTTTCCCGTAACCGTCGTAGAGGGGCGAGGTGGAGAGCCAGGTGACGAATTCAGATCCGTCTTTCCTTCTCCGGTAGAGCTCCGCCACGTACCCACGACCCTTCCGGAGCCGCCGCTTGATCTTTCCGAGCAGGTCGGGCGGATTTCCCACCGAGTAGAGCAGGCTGATCGATTTCCCGACGAGCTCCTCGGCGCAATACCCGAAGAGCTCCTCAACCGCCTTGTTCACCGTCACAATTTTCCCTCGCGCGTCGGTCGAGATCAGCGCCATGTTGATCTGCTCCGCGAGGCGGCCGAGGTGCCTCGCCTCCTCGCGCGCCCGTACGTCGGCGGATATATCCCGCGCGATGCTGAGGGCCCCGATCCTCCGGCCCCTTTCGTTGAAAATGTAGTTCGACGCGATCCACACGGGAAATCTCTCGCCGTTTTTGCGCACGTTCCAAATTTCGGCTTCCCACGGCTCGCCGCGGCGCGATTTGCGCTTCAGCAACTGGTGGAGCGAGGGGCTCAGCTTCACCCCGCGATAGAGGATGCTGACATGCTTTCCGACCAGCTCCCTGGCTGAGTAGCCGTGCATCTTCTCCCCCGCCTTGTTGATGAAGGTAATCGTGCCCTTATTATCCGTCCGGAGAAAGCAGAGGAACTCGTTATCCGCGAAACGCACCCACAGGTCATACTGCGGTCGCAGCGAAGGTTGTTCGAGGATGGTTGTTTTCTCCATAAAATTCACCTCGGTAGTCGTTTCACCACAGAACGTTTATGCGGTGTCACACGCACGCCACGCAGACAGCATCGCACCATTTCCCGGCACAGATCGATGAAGAACTACAGAATCTGGATCTTCGTCCCCGGCTTCTTCGCGGTCTCCGTTTTCGGCAGGATAACGGTCAGCACACCGTTCTTGTAGTCAGCCTTGATCTCATCCGCCTTGACATCCTCCTCGATGGGAATAACCCTCTCGAAGCTGCCAAAGCTCCTCTCGCGCGCAAGAAAGCCTGAGCCGCTCTCCTCCTTGACGCTCTCTCTCTTCCCCCTGATGATCAGATCGCCGTCCTTGTAGGTGACCTCGATTTTCTCTTTGTCCATCCCCGGGATATCGCAGCTCACGATGATTTCCTTGTCGGTTTCGCGCACATCCGCGGAAGGAGAAAAGTCCGTCCCGGCAGGGTAAGCCCCCAGGGGTGGCCTCGGGCCGAAGTAATTGCAGCTATCCTCGGCGATCCGGTTGATCCTGTCCTGCATATCCCGCAGATATACCCATAGATTGTCGTTGGCAGGGCCCCCTCCCCACGGTCTTGTCATCGGTGGCGCCCCAGGATACTCGCCCGGGGATCCAGCGGGCGGCGTGGGGGAATCTTCTGCACAAAGAGAACCGCCGACAGCGGTCAGAGCCACACAGAGCAGAATGAACATACAGATTCGCATCTTGCACCTCCCTCACTACAGTGATTAGTGATAAGTGATTAGTGAATAGTGAAAAGCGAATAGCAAAGAAGGAGAAGAAAGAAACAATTGATAAATAATAGATCGCTTTCCCGGATTCCGACATCCCATGTCTATTCTTGCTTCTCCCTTATCACTAATCACTCATCACTGTCTTAAAACGCGGGGACGCCCCTCACAAACCGTTCCTTTTCCATGTCCCCCGCATCGACCACCGCGATCGCATCCCTGTGTGCACCATCTTTCGTAAGCCTCACGAGCCGTCCCTTGCGGATGTGCACGCGCTCATTGTTGTAAAACTCACCGCGCAGGGAACTGTCGTAGATGATCAGATCAATATCGTCGGCGCGCATGCCGTCGATGTACAGATCGCCGAGCCTCATCACTACCGGCATATAGAGCGAGTGCAGATTATTCACAATGGTCCCGTACGCCTCTATCGGTTCCCTCACCAGGGATACCTCTTCATCGCGGAGCGGGATGTCAGAACGGTCGGCGTAGACGAAGAAGCAACAGATAACAATTCCGTCGTGGTAGAAGCGGAGCGGCCAGAACTTTCCGAATTCGACGCAGCGCCTCTTCGGATCGGTATAGGTGAATCTCCAGACTTGCTGCGCCACTTCGATATTCTGCTCAGGCGTGCCGAAAAATACCAGATCGATATCTTCGTCATCCGCCATGTGGCAGTATGCGAGCGAGCCGGTAACCCCCATCCTCTCGAGGGGAACCCCGAACAGCGCCCCCACCTCCCGTATCCGCTTGTCAACCTGCGGATACCGCTCCATCGCATGGAGCATCGATTTATGATGACAGAACCATCCCTTCATCGAGGAAAGGGGAAACGGGTAATGGTACTCTGTAATGATCAGGCGATCCTTGGGGGGCTTGAGACTCGGGTCGATCTTGTAATGGTACTCGATCTGCTTGTCGTGCGGGATGTGCACGCGTGCGCCCGCCTCCCACCCTTTTGTGATGCTTTCGTAGGGGCGACCATGAATAGTGAGCGTACCTTTTTCGCACGGATAGTTGATGATCTTGCCCAAAAGATGCCCCTGCGGGTGCCAGTACCCCTCTGTGTACACGAAGCTGTTGTTCTCCTTGAGGAAGTAGGTCGTATCGAGTATGGTAGGACCGAGTTGATCCAGGGGACACAGAAGCTCTCCAATAACTTTTTCAAAAGTATCCGCCATAGCGATGCTTCTCCCGTGTAAAAAAGTGCCATCAGGAGCGGGCACGGAGATCCATGTAGAATAATAGCAGAGTCATGCCTCCATTGGAAATGCAAAAATCGTTAAGTCAAAATATTCTCTGCGGGGAGACTGTACCCGAAATCTTTTTAGATCTTAGAAGACTTATAAGATGGGGGCTTAAACGGACTGACCCGACCCAGCAGGTAAATCATCCTAATAATATTTGATCGCTCCATCTCTTCCATACTTATTATTTAGGGTGTGACCCCGATTAGTCCCGTTAGGGTCACACCCTAAATAATAAGTTAAAGCTGACTGAATATTGTCTCGATTCTTCCATGCAATCTCTTATCTCGCTGTAGCTTTGCCTGAATTGGTGTAGGCCATATTGAAGCGCTGCATGAAACGGCTCAGATTCGCCTCTGGTGTCTTTAATAAAAAGCGGAAGTGATTGCTCATCAGCACATAGCAATGCACTTCCACGTGGAATACCTCTGCGCTTTTTCCTAAAACTTCAAGGAATCTCTTTCTGTCGTTATCATCCCGAAAAATATTTGATCGTTCAATTCCCCGGCAGGTTACATGATACCAGGCGTTGGGATACTTTATCCTACGTAAGGGGTCACTTATGGGGGGTACATTGCTTAATATGTCATTCCTGCGAAAGCAGGAATCCAGGTTTCATAGTGGATCCCCGCTTTCGCGGGGATGACAAGTGAAAGGGATACCCCCCAAGACTGACCCATTACTATCCTACGGCTCCTCATATTGACGCGACTCTCCGGAAAGGGTATACTACGCCCAATGCTAGAGAGCCATACGGGCGCTGCCCCGTTCACCGTAAGGAGAGTGGAGTTATGTCAGCTAAGAGCACGGCGTTTCAGAAGATGCACCTCCAGGAGATCGAACAGCGGGCGCTGCTATTCTTAAGCCTGGATAGGAGCAAGGAGTATGCCCGGCGGCGAATCCTCCAGAATCTTAGATGGGAGTTTGAATTCTCCTCTCCCTCCGGCTTGGAGAAGAAGGTGGACGAGATCCTCAACAACGTGTACAGGAAGTAGCTCCGGCGAGTGATGGAGTGCCCCCGCCACGCTGCGCGACTCAAAGCAATAATCTGGAAGGACCGGGGCGATTTCAACAGCCAAGGCGTGGGTATCGCGTACCACACTCAGACCGTCATCGCAAGAGTGTTCTTCCCGCCGCAACGGAATGGCGCGCCTCAAAGTAGGAAATCTCCATGCTGATTGACCTGCACGTCCACACGAACGCATCCGATGGTATCTATCCCCCCGCCCAGGTTGTGAATATGGCCGCCCAGTCAGGGATCTCGGTCCTCGCCGTGGCGGATCATGACACCGTGAATGGAATCGACGAAGCGATCGCTGCGGCCTCTGCACGGGATTTAATGCTTGTCCCGGCGGTCGAGATCAATTGCTATAGCGGCGATATCGAGCACCATATTCTCGGGTATTTCATTGATCACCGGGATGAGGGGCTCCGGAGCGCGCTCGCCAAACTCCAGGAGGCCCGAATCGAACGGATGCACGTCGTGATCTCGAAACTCTCGAAGATCGGGATCTCCCTGACGCCCGAGGAGATCCTCTCCCTCGCCGAAAAGGGCGTCGTCGGCCGCCCGCACATTGCACAGGCGATGGTCAGGAAAGGATACTCCGCTTCTGTGCGCGCTGCATTCGATAACTACCTCGGCGAGGGGAAACCCGCGTATGCGCCCCGCTCGAAGCTTGATCCCACCGAAGCGATCCGGATCATCAAAGAGGCGGGCGGGCTGCCTGTCCTCGCACACCCCGGGCTCTGGGGAGGCGACGAACTGATCCCGAAGCTCGCGGAGTGGGGAATCGTCGGCCTCGAAGCCTACTCTCCCGATCACAAAAAAGCACAGGTGCGCCATTATCTAGAAATTGCGCGGGATTTGAACCTGATCGCAACGGGAGGGAGCGACTTCCACGGATGGGGAGACGCGCACTCTATAAAGATCGGCAGGGTATCGACGCCCCCGGAGGAGTTCGCCCGTCTCCAGGAGCTTTACTACATTCGAAAGTGCAAAGTGTAAGGTGCAAGGGAATAGGCACTCCGCCATATAGTTCTGTAAATCTCGGGCCCCACTTTGATAATTTTGATATCGGCAGTAAATTAGGCTTCGCAATTGTGGGTAGTGCCTCAATTACATGTAGAATATAGCCATTCTATGTTGTAGGGGCGCGATTTACCTGTCCTGAGCTCAGCCAAAGGATCGCGCCCGGGTTCGATAAATCGAACCCCTACAAATCAAAGATATGCAAATTGAGTCACTACTCGATTGTGGGAGGGGCATCCTGCCCCTGTTATCGCGGATGGAAGCCGCTCCCACACCAATTGAGATTTCTAATCTGGATTATTCATTAGAAGCATAAAAGAGCAATTTTAGTGGATTAAAGTACGAAACCGCGGATTTCGCGGATTACAAACAAGAATCCGCGTAATCCGCGGTTAAGACATTAAAAGTTGCTGAATAGATCAGACTAAGCAGTAAGTTAGAATATATTCCCATGGAGGATGCATGGCATCGAAGGTCTTTTTCGCGGATTTGAGGGCACGGGCGCACAACACCCTCCTCGACAAGACGGCGCGGCTTTTCGAACGTCTGGATTTTATCCGCGCCGTCAAAAAGGGAGACAAGGTCGCCGTAAAAATCCATTGGGGCGAGTGGGGGAATGTCGCCTTCATTCCTCCCCCGTTCATCCGCTGCGTGGTGGACAAGATCATCGAGGCCGGCGGGAAACCGTTCATCACCGACACGAACACACTCTACTCCGGGCAGCGCCACAACGCGATCGACAATCTGCGCAACGCGCTCAAGAACGGATTCTCTCTCACGGCCGTCGGGGCCCCCCTCATTGTGGCGGACGGACTGACGGGGCAGGAGTGCGTGGAGGTCCCGGTGAAGGGCAAGCGCGTAGAGAAGGCAAAAATAGCCTCCGGCATTTACCATGCCGATATGCTCGTCTCTCTCGCCCACTTTAAGGGGCATGAGCTATTCGGTTTCGGCGGAGCGCTCAAGAATATCGCCATGGGCTGCGCGACCCCCGCGGGGAAGCAGATCCTTCACTCAGACGTGAAGCCTCGCGTGAATCCCGGCGCCTGTATCGGCTGCGGCACCTGCGTCACGATATGCCCGGTGGGAGCGATCAAGATGGAGAGCGATAGCAAGGCGGTAATCGATGCGAAGGTCTGCATCGGGTGCGCGGAATGCACCGCGGTATGCCCGCTCCAGGCAATCCCCATAAACTGGAAAACCGCGTCACGTCCGCTCATGGAGAAGAGCGCGGAGTATGTGAAAGCGGCCCTCGACAATAAGGGAGGGCGCGCCGCATTCGTGAACTTCCTCATCCACATCTCTCCCGAGTGCGACTGCTACGATTGGAACGACGCCCCGTTTGTCGCCGATCAGGGGATCATGGCATCGCTCGACCCGGTCGCGCTCGATCAGGCCTCCGCCGATTTCGTCAAGGCAGGCCAGGTTCTCTCCACCTCGCGCCTCCGGGACAAGGACGTGAAAGGGGACGCGATCGCCGCGGCTACCGGCGTTGCGGATTGGCGGATTCTCCTCGAGTACGCAGAGGAGATCGGGCTTGGGACAAGGCAGTACGAGATCATCAAGGTGGACTGATGGAAAACGAAAAGTTCCTCCTCACCGTATCCGCGACCTTTGACGCGGCTCACAGCATACGGTTGCCGGGGAGCGCCTGCGAGAAGCTTCACGGTCATAGCTGGAAGCTCGAAGCGGTCTTCGCCGGAGCTCTCGGCGAGGGCGGCCTCGTGCGCGACTTCCTGGAACTTGAGAAAGCGCTAAGGGAACGGGTGATCTCCGGGCTGGACCACTCAAACCTTAACGAGAGATTCGATCAACCGACCACGGAGATGCTCTGCCGCTGGATCTGGTCGCAGCTTCTCCCGCTCGGGGTGGTAGAGATAAGGCTCTGGGAGACGCCGAACTACTCCGTCATCTATAGGGGGTAGGCCGCGTCCGATACTTCCAACGTCCGCGGAGCGACCGGCTCTTGGCTTTTTTAAATCAGCGTAATCCGCGCAATCCGCGGTTAAAAAACATGTAATTGCGAGTATGGTCTCTATGAAAACTGTATCGAAATTCGCATTCGGTATATGTCTGCTCTCTTCATGCGCAGCCTTTGCTGCGAGCCCGACCGGCCAGAAGACCGAATCCGCCGAAGAATATCTCCACAGGATCGCATCCCTCACCGCGCGCGTCGCCGGCGGTGACATGGATACGCGCCGGACGACCGCCAAGCTCCTGCGCGACATGGGGGTGCCGGTCATGCACTACCTCGAGAACGAATTGAAATCTTCCTCCCCCAAACGCCGCCGGAACGCCGCATTAGTCCTTGGGGAGATTGGAAATCCCGATTCACGAACTCCTCTCTCGGCCGCCCTCCGTGACAGCGATCCCGGCGTGCGAGCAGCGGCGGTGGCGGCACTCGGGAAGCTCGGGGAAAAGTCCGCCGCCGAAGAAATTGCCGGACTCCTCACCGACCGCGATGACACGGTCCGAGCCGAGTCTGTGCGCGTCCTCGGCGAGCTGCGCGCCGCAGAGCTCCGGGAGCAGGTGGAACGCCTTTTGTTCGACCCCTCTGAACGGGTAAAGATAGCGGCGATCCAGGCTGTCGGCAATCTCGGAGACCGTGCCGCGGCGCCGACGCTCGCCCGCTCCCTCGACTCGCCCTCGGCGAAGATCAGGAACAGCGCGCTTGTGGCGCTTGGAAAAATCGGCGATGTATCGGTCATCCCGAAGATCAGAGAGGCGCTGAAAGACAGCGATCCATGGGTCCGGGCTTCCGCGGCGACATCCCTGGGCGATCTGGCGGATCGGGATGCCGTTCCGGGGCTCGTTCAGGCCTTGGCCGATAAGAGATCCTATGTCCGCGGAGCCGCCGCGGCAGCGCTCGGCATGCTTAAATCGCCCTCCGCAGTCCCGGCCCTGTGCGTCCTGATCGATGACCGCGCGCCCAGCGGGTTTTGCATACTCGATCCCTACCGGGAAACGGAGGTGCGGGAGGAAGCAGCGGCAGCGCTCGCTTCTACCACCGGAGTTAGCCGGGGTTTTTCGAAAAACGCCGACCCCGCGGAAAGAGAACAGGCGCTCCTCAAATGGCGGGGATGGTGCGCGGCCCAAGCACCCACCCCGACGGCGACCAAAACAGGGAGTTAGGGATTAGTAGTTAGGAACTAGGGGAAACATCGATCTTAACCCCTAGCTACTAGCCCCTAACTACCAAATTTGAAGGGGATTGCACACAAAGAACGCACTGCTGCAATCATCCTGCCTCGCCCTCCGCAGGCGCGCCCCCAAAATTGAGTTGTTGCACCGCGCCTTTCTTTGTATAGTGAGCTCTTTACGGCCTTAATTAATACTATTGGAGGACTATATGGCGAGGACAAAAGAAGAGGTAGTCAAGCTTGCCGATAAGCTGAACGTCAGGTTCGTCAGACTCTGCTTTCCCGATGTCCTGGGACGGCTCAAGGGATTCGCCATCACCCGCCCCGAACTTGAAGAGGCCCTCGAGAGCGGCATGGGGTTCGACGGATCATCGATCGAGGGATTCGCGCGGATCGAGGAGAGCGATATGATCGCCCTTCCCGACCCGGACACGTTCTGCGTGCTCCCGTGGCGACCGCAGGAAGGGGGCGCGGAGGCAAGGATGTTCTGTGACATCCTCCAGCCGGACGGAAGTCCGTATGTGGGTGACCCGCGCTACGTGCTCAAAAGGGCGATGAAGCGCGCTGCGGACAAGGGGTACACCTACATGGTCGGCCCGGAGCTCGAGTTCTTCTACCTTCAGGACGACAAGAGTCTCAAGGTCCTCGACAGCGCAGGCTATTTCGATATGGTGCCCATCGATCTCGGCACCGACCTGCGGCGGGAGACGATCCAGATACTCGAGTGCATGGGGATCCCGGTGGAGTACGACCATCACGAGGTGGCCCCCAGCCAGCACGAAATCGACCTTCGCTACACCGACGTGCTCACGATGGCGGACAACGCGATGACCTACCGCCTCGTCGTCAAGGACGTCGCAAAGAAGCACGGCGTCTACGCAACGTTCATGCCCAAGCCGATCGAGGGACAGAACGGGAGCGGGATGCACGTCCACCAGTCGCTCTGCAACAAGGATGGGCGTAACGCATTCTTCGACAAGAACGACCCCTACCACCTCTCGCAGGTCGCGAAGTCGTTCATCGCAGGGATCCTGCACCACGCGAAGGAAATCTGCATCATCACCAATCAGTGGGTCAACTCCTACAAGAGGCTCGTCCCCGGCTATGAGGCGCCCGTGTATATTTCCTGGGCGCAGCGCAACCGTTCAACCATGATCCGGGTCCCGATGTACAAGCCGGGGAAGGAGAAGGCCACCAGAATCGAGTTCAGGGCCCCCGACCCGGCCTGCAACCCGTACCTTGCCTTCGCGGTCATGCTGGCCGCCGGCCTTGAGGGTCTGGAGAATGACTACCCGCTCGCCCCGCCGGTGGAAGAGGACATCTTCGAGTTCAGCCCCCAGAAGCGCGCGGACGTCGGGATCGAGACGCTCCCGGGGAGCCTCTACGCAGCCATCGTTGAGGCGGAGAAAAGCGAGCTCCTGCGGAAAACGCTGGGCGACCACATCCACACAAAGATAATCGAGAACAAGACGATCGAGTGGGATAACTACCGGATTCATGTCTCACAGTACGAGATCGATAAGTACCTTTCGATACTGTGAGAACCGATTGTAGTGGGTAAATTTGACTAAGGGTATAGTTTTTCTATGCCGCAGGGGCGTGATGAACTTGTCCTGAGCACTTCGGCTGCGCTCAGTATAAACTCAGTCGAAGGATCACGCCCGGGTTCGATAACTCGAACCCCTGCAAATCCATGCTCCCCAAACGGACCCACTACCGAACTGATCTCACCCCTTTATAGTTGTCAAGGGGGGAAGCATCCTTAGCCGTAAGGGGTCACTTATGGGTGGTACATTGCTGAATATGTCATTCCTGCCCCCGTTTTCACGAGGGTAAACTTCAGCAGGAATCCAGGTTTCATAATGGATCCCCGCTCGAGTTTACACTGAGCGCAGTCGAAGTGCGGGGATGACA
>JAPLCW010000173.1 GCA_026392015.1 Candidatus Auribacterota bacterium
CTCAGCGAGGAGTTAGGCGTTCATGTCCCGCATCCCCTTCGCCAGGCTTTTGCTAAAGTCGATCGGGAGATAGATAAAATGCTTGATCAAACTTTTCAAAGAGCGGCTTAAAAAACTTGTTTCATCTGTTAAGTTTTTAGATTATGAAGATGTCTAGTCCCGAAGTGGATCCTTTGGGAAGAAGATCCTGAGTTATCTCCGCAGGTGGGAAAGCGCGCAACGCCTGCCCACCTGCGGATAGTCAGCTAATTAAGGCAATACACAGACGCATAGCCGATTCGAGTCGCTCCGGAATGCGGTACAGCTTTGGTTCACTCCGTCGGTCCGCGCATAGCAGCCATACCCACTGATCACAATGGGAGCTTCGCCGGCCGAATGGGTTGCCTGGCACCCCGACGCCCCGGTTATGTCTTGGCACACTGCGCAAGGCGCATTCCAGTTATCGGGGTTACACGCCAAGTTTAGGGCACCACAAGTTGTGGCACATGTCTGCCCCATAGCACCATACACCCAACAGCCGTAGTCGTTAGGGATACTGAGCTGTGTTGCTCTCCACTTACCGTTGTAAGGCGCGGCTTCACATTGGGTCTGACCCCATGTCGGCGTGGGTATTGGTGTAGAAGTTATGGTTGGGGTGCTGGTTGGGGTGCTGGTTGGGGTTGGCTGCATTAATCCGGTGCCTGTCTGTACTCCCCAACTTCCCGACTGCGTGCAGAAGAACGGCATGCCCGATTTCACATCTGAAGCTGCGGTGATTGCGCACAGATTAAACATGGCTTTCACATCATCCCCGATCTGCTTTGTCGTCTTCATCGTGCCGGCGGTGGGGCCTGTCGTGGGCTCCTGGAAACTGCTCTGCACCGTGAGCGCCGCGCCGCTCGTCAGGTAGTCATACAAGTTCTGGAGCGTGTACATCCCGCTCCCTGCCGAGGGAGCTCCCGGAGAGTCGAGGCTTCCTGCAACTGCCACACCAGACAGACCAACCGTCAACATTACGCCTAGAGCTATCGTAATTAACTTTTTCATTTTCTCTCCCATCCTTTCTTGTGTTATGCACATTTTTAATGCGGGTTCGATGAATCGATCCCCTCCATCAACTGCAACATAGATCGTCGGCAAGATTCCCTCGGCCAAGCTCGCGACACGCAGATTAGGTTTTTTGCAAGGCGAGAGGGAATACTGGAATAGCGCTTCAACAAGGAGGGGCGCGGATGGGTGAAAGTTTGGCGAGATCAATTATCTGAACCGGCGTATCGGAACACCGGATATGGGCACATGAATCATCTCTTCCCAACCTGAGCTGAAAAACAATCCAGGCATCAGTATAGTGTCTTTCATTATTGTTTTTCAGGCCCGCGATGGGAACACAGTCGCTGCTCATGTCAGAATTGTCAGGGCCACTGGCTAACCTGCCTCCCGCTTCTGACCTGATCTCTCTCCATGGACCAGGATCGGCCTTCGCAAGATACTGCACTGTCCGGCAGGGCCCGAAATGGATGCAGCCTGTGTTCTCTCCCCATGCATATCCGTAAAACTGGCCGTTCTCACACAGATACACTCGCGAATGACTGGTGCGGAAGTTAATCCAGCCCGTGACCTCTGACCAGGCAAAACCCGACAACTTACCATGACCGTCGTTATTGACCCCAAAGTCATGGGGACCACTGTTTGAATAGCGTTTCCCATCCAGGGGACTTCCATCTCCCACACATACCCAGCCGCAGTTCTCAAGCCAGATCCAGCCCACCAATATGTTTGAGCCGATCTTACAATCGGCGTGTGCCGTCTTGAGATTGACCCACCCTACACTCTCCCCCCAGACCAAATTATGGCCTTCGATGATTCTACCGATCTTCGGTATCCCCATGTTTGAGTGCTGGAGGCCGGGATTCAAGTCAAAATCAGGGGAAAAGTGAATATTGTTCCACTGAGCAAAAGGAGAATGTGCAGGTACGGCATCGGCGAGGGAAGATGCGAAAAACGCTACGGCAATGATAATGAAGGTCTTCATTTTCCCGGTAAGGCTGATAAAATCAATAAACATTTATAACACCCCTAATAATTAGTCTGCATATTTCGTGCCAATTATACAATTTTTCTTCCAAAAGTGAAAAATAGCTGTAATAACCGTGCGGTGAAGCAGTTGCAACGAAGGGCATCCGAATGACAATTTTCGACGGAACCTACAAAAGTCCGATTTGCATACTTTGTTTACACCTCAGGGTGATAAAAATGTAAACTTAGTATGCAATCTATTTTTGACAGCGCTATACGCAAGTGCTCAAATACTATGAAGTAATTGGGTTAGGTGGCCCTCATGGCGGAATATTTTGACTTAATCACAACTTACACGCCTGCATACAGAAACGCACTCCGGCGTGCAGGAACGAATTGAACGAATATATTTTGTCTATTGTTTCTTCATGACATTATGTAGTCTTCCTGACTACTAACTACTGGCTATCAGCTCCTGATTTGTGTTGTTTTCCTCATCGTAATCGGGAGCTAAAGATCTCCCCGGAATTATCGTGCAGCACGCGGTGATTTTCCTATATAATATCGCAGGAGGATTTTCATGCCGGGCGAGCGGGAATTCGATCAGATGGAGGCGCAACTGGACTATCGGTTCCGGGAGAGGCTGGTCCTGATTGAGGCGCTCTCTCATTCCTCGTATGTGAATGAGAATCCAGAAACCGGAATGCAGAGCAATGAGCGGATGGAGTTTCTGGGGGATGCAGTCCTCCAGCTCATCATCACCCGGCACCTCTACGAGCGTTTCCCCGGCTGCTCCGAGGGCGAGCTCACCTTGATGCGCTCCGTTCTCGTGAGCGAGGGGACTCTCGCAATGCTTGCGCGGGAGATGAGGCTCGGGGAGTGTCTCTACCTGGGGAAGGGTGAGGCGTCAAGCGGGGGTGCGGAGAGGAGATCGAATCTCTCGAACGCGCTCGAGGCGGTGATCGCGGCGGTCTATCTCGACGGGGGGTTGCCCGAGGCGGAGCGCGTGACGCGCCTGATTTTCAAGCCGGAGCTGGAGCGGATAGAGGTGCACCAGCACGACCTCAACTACAAGAATCTGCTGCAGCATTACAGCCAGACGAGGGACGGTGAGATCCCGGACTACTCCGTCGTGCGGAGTCATGGTCCACAGCATGAGAGGTTGTTCGAGGTGGAGGTGAGGATCGCGGGCGAGCCGCTCGGGAAGGGGAAAGGAAGCAATAAAAAAGAGGCGGAACAGGAAGCTGCACGGCAGGCTCTCATCGTTCTCGGGGAGTTGGGCGGGCACATCCCCGGAAGCCCGGAATCGACAAAATCCTGAAAATGAGATAGGATGAACGCTTTAACACTATGAAAAAACCGACTATGAGACACGAACGCATCACAAAAGGGCTCGAGCGGATGCCCCATCGGGCGCTCCTCTTCGCGACGGGAGTGAGGAGGGAGGACCTGGAAAAACCGTTCATCGGCGTGGCGACGTCATGGAATGACCTCATCCCGGGCCACATGCACATGCGGACGCTCGAGCGGTTTATCGAGCGCGGGATCTTCAGCGCCGGCGGCGTGGCGTTTTTCTTCGGGATTCCCGGCGTCTGTGACGGAATCGCCATGGGGCACGAGGGGATGAGGTACTCGTTGCCGCTGCGGGAGCTCATCGCGGACTCGATCGAATCGGTTGCCCGGGCCCATGCATTCGACGGCCTTGTCCTTCTGACAAACTGCGATAAGATCACGCCGGGCATGCTCATGGCGCTCATGCGTCTGGACCTGCCGGGGATCGTGGTGACTGCCGGCCCCATGCTCACCGGGAACTACAAAGGGAAGAAACTCACTCTTGTGCGTGACACCTTCGAGGCGATTGGGCGCTTCAAGGCGGGCGAGATCGATGAGAAAGACCTGGAGGAAATCGAGATCAGAGCCTGCCCCGGGCCCGGCTCGTGCCAGGGCCTCTACACCGCAAACACAATGGCGTGCGTGACGGAGGCGATGGGTCTTTCTTTGCCCGGGTGCGCGACGGCGCCCGCCGTCGAAGCCGAAAAGCTCCGCATCGCCCATACGAGCGGGTGCAGGGCTGTGGAACTTGTGAGGGAAGGGATGAATGCGAGGAAGATCGCGCGCCGCGAGGCATTCCGCAACTGCATCAGGGTCGACATGGCACTTGGCGGCTCGACGAACAGCGTGCTCCACATCCCCGCCATCGCACACGAGGCGGGCATCGAACTGCCCCTGGAAACGTTCGATCGCCTGTCAAAAGATACGCCGCACATCGCGAGCATGCAGCCGGGCGGCGATTGGTGCATCGAGGATCTGCATCGCGCCGGAGGCATCCCGGCGATCCTGTCGGAGCTCGGGGCGAAGATCGAGGATAATCCGACCGTGAGCGGGCGGAGCATTCTCCAGATCGCCAGGGAAGGGGAGGTGTCGAACCGCGAGGTGATTAAGCCGTTGGGAGAGGCGTATAGCAAAGAGGGCGGAATCGCGATACTCAAGGGAAATCTGGCGCCTGATGGGGCGGTGGTAAAACAGAGCGCGGTCAAACCGGAGCTCAGGAAGTTCAAGGGGAAGGCAGTGGTTTTCGACAGCGAGGAAGACGCGATGAGCGCGGTGATGAAGGGGCGCATCCGCAAGGGGTCGGTCATAGTGATCCGTTACGAGGGTCCGAAGGGCGGCCCGGGAATGAGGGAAATGCTCTCGGTCACCGCGGCGATCGTAGGGATGGGGCTCGCCGACCATGTTGCCCTCATCACGGACGGGCGTTTCTCCGGCGGGACGAAGGGCCCCTGCATCGGACATATCTCCCCCGAGGCGATGGAGGGGGGGCCTATCGCAGTGCTGCGGAATGGGGATGAGATCGAGATCGATATGCCCGGCCGCAAGCTCAATGTTAACTTGGCGAAGAAGGAACTTGCATCGCGCCTGAAGGGCTGGAAGGCGCCTGAGCCGAAGGTCAAGACGGGATATCTCGTCCGCTACGCGCGTTCCGTCACCTCGGCGGCTACAGGGGCGATATGCAGATAAACACAGCAGTAAGCAATAAGCTGTAAGTAGTAAGCAGAAAGGCATATGTCGATTCCAATGCTTACCGCTTAGAGCTTACAGCTTACTGCTCTGAAGGAGTTATAATTATGAAGGGTTGTGAAATTGTTATCGATGCGTTGCTCAAGGAGAAGGTCGAGGTGATATTCGGCTACCCCGGCGGGGCGATCATGGATGTGTTCGACGCGCTCTACGAATCGCCGATACAGTTTTTTCTCACCCGCCACGAGCAGGCAGCCGCCCACGCGGCCGACGGCTACGCCCGCGCCACGGGGAAGGTCGGCGTCTGCATAGCCACCTCGGGCCCCGGTGCCACAAATCTTGTCACGGGAATCGCAACTGCGTATATGGATTCGGTGCCGATCGTCGCGCTCACGGGGCAGGTCCCGACCCCTATGATCGGCAACGATGCTTTCCAGGAGGCGGACATTGTCGGCATCACGCGGCCGATTACCAAACACAATTACCTCGTGAACAATGTGGATGATCTGCCCAGGATTCTCAAGGAGGCGTTCCTCATCGCCTCCACAGGGCGTCCCGGACCGGTCCTCATCGACCTGCCCAAGGATGTTCAAAAGGCGGAGTCGGGCGTGGCATACCCCACAAAGGTGGAGCTCAGGGGCTACAAGCCAACCTACGAAGGGCATCCGCAGCAGATCAAAAAGGCCGCGCAGGAGATAGCGAAATCCAAAAAGCCCGTTATCTATGCCGGCGGCGGTGTCATCGGTTCCGAGGCGGCCGGTGAACTCAAGGAGTTTGCCACAAAAACCGGGATCCCGGTCACTACCACGCTCCTCGGTCTCGGGGCATTCCCTGAGACGCATGAGCTCTCCCTCGGCATGCTCGGCATGCACGGCACGGTTTATGCGAACTACGCCATTGCCGAGTCCGACCTGCTCATCGGCATCGGCGCGCGGTTCGATGACCGAATTACCGGAAAACTATCCGCATTCGCCCCGAATGCCCGCATTATTCACATCGACATCGACCCTTCATCGCTCCACAAGAATGTGAAAGTGGATGTTCCGATCGTCGGGGATGTCAGATGCGTGCTCAAGGAACTCAACAAGATTGTCAAGAGGTGCGACACGGGGGCGTGGCTCAAGACGATCGCGGTCTGGAAGAAGAAGCACCCGCTTGTCTATGAGAGAAAGGACGGGAAGCTCAGGCCGCAGTTCGTCATTGAGGCACTGCGGGAGATTACGGGAGGCGACGCCATTGTTGTTACCGATGTGGGACAGCACCAGATGTGGGCCGCACAGTACTGCAAGGTGGTGAAGCCGAGATCATTCCTCTCATCCGGGGGGCTCGGGACTATGGGATATGGCTTCCCCGCGGCGCTGGGCGCTCAGGCGGGATTCCCGAAGAAGCTGGTGGTGGTGATTTCAGGCGACGGAAGTTTTCAGATGAACATCCAGGAGCTGACCACCGCCGTCAACTGCAACCTGCCGGTGAAGGTCCTTATCCTCAATAACCGTTATCTCGGCATGGTGCGTCAGTGGCAGGAGCTCTTTTACAAAGGGCGCTATGCCGCGACATGCCTCGCACGCAATATCAGCTGCCCGAAGATCTGCGACGGCAAGGCAAAGAAGTGCCCGCCCTACGTTCCCGATTTCGTCAGGGTCGCGGAGGCGTATGGGGCTGTTGGGTTCAGGGTGATGAAGGAGAAGGATGTCAGGCCGACTCTGAAGGCCGCGATCAAGACTCCAAAGCCGGTGGTGATGGATTTCGTGGTCGAGCAGGAGGAAAACGTCTTCCCTATGGTGCCCGCCGGCGCCACCGTGCAAGAGATGATCAAGGGAGTGGAATTGGTGTGAAATCAGCGATAAGCTGTAAGCATTAAGCAATAAGTTTCTAGAGGCCATTATGCGTAATGCTTATCGCTTATTGCTTATCGGGGGTAACTCTACAATGAAACATACCATCAGCGTTTTGGTGGAAAACAAGTTCGGGGTGCTCGCACGGATCGCGGGTCTCTTCAGCGGGCGCGGATACAACATTGACAGCCTCTCCGTGGCGGAGACGACGGATCCGACCGTTTCGCGGATGACGATTGTCGTCCGCGGCGATGAGAGCATCATCGAGCAGATCACCAAGCAGCTCAATAAGCTCGTGGATGTGATCAAGGTCCAGGATTACGCCGGGATGCCGTTCCTGGAGCGCGAGCTCATCCTCGTCAAGGTGCACACCTCCGCTCAGACGCGCCCCGAGATAATGCAGATTGCGGACATTTTCCGAGGGAAGATCATCGACGTCGATCACTCCTCTCTGACGATCGAACTCACCGGAACGAGTGACAAGATCGAGGCGCTCCTGGATCTGCTCAAACCGTTCGGGATAAGGGAACTGGTGAGAACGGGGAAGATAGCGATTGCGAGGAAATAGCAGCAAGGATTAAGGATTAAGCGCTAAGGATTAAGCTTAAGAAATATGGTTGCTGAATCCGGAGTGCTGAATTTTATGAAAACGTTCCGCGACCTGAAAGCATGGGAGAGGGCGCACGGCTTGGTTTTAGAAATTTATAAGGTTACAAAAGATTTCCCGCCGGACGAGAGGTTTGGCTTGTCAGCCCAGATTCGGAGATCAGCCGCATCCATACCGACGAATATCGTTGAAGGATTCAAACGAAGGAGCGACAGGGAGTTCGCGCACTTCCTGAATATCGCCGATGCATCGCTTGAAGAGACGAAGTACCACATAATTCTGGCTTCAGACCTTGGCTATATTGATAGAGGGAAATCTGATAAACTTACAGTAATCTGTGACGAAGTGGGCAAAATGCTTAACGGTCTTCAAAAAAAGCTTAATCCTTAGTGCTTAATCCTAAATCCTAACAGGGAGGTATCAGATGACCAAGATGTACTATGACAAAGACGCACCGCTCGCCATCCTGAAAGGCAAGACCATTGCCGTGCTCGGGTACGGCAGCCAGGGACACGCGCAGGCGCAGAACCTGCGCGACAGCGGGGTGAAGGTTATCGTCAGCGAGCTCGAGGGAACCGATAACTATAAACAGGCGGTCAAGGACGGCTTCAAACCCATGCCCGCCGCGGAGGCTGCGAAGAAAGCCGACATCATCCATTTCCTCCTGCCCGATGAGGTCCAGGCAAAGGTGTATCATGACGACGTCCGTCAGTCCCTCAAGAAAGGAATGGCGCTTGCCTTCTCGCATGGGTTCAATATCCATTTCGGGAGGATCGTTCCTCCCAAGGATGTCGATGTATACATGATCGCCCCGAAGGGGCCGGGACATCTCGTCCGCCGCGTCTTCACCGAGGGAAAGGGAGTTCCGTGCCTGCTCGCGGTGTACCAGGACGCGAGCGGAAAGGCAAAACAGATTGCCCTCGCGCACGCGCGCGGCATAGGGGGAACAAGGGCGGGAGTCATAGAAACCACATTCGGCGAGGAAACCGAGACGGATCTTTTTGGGGAGCAGTGCGTCCTCTGCGGCGGCCTTACCGAGCTGGTGAGAGCGGGATTCGACACGCTGGTGGAGGCCGGCTATCAGCCCGAGATAGCGTACTTCGAGTGCCTGCATGAGATGAAGCTCATCGTGGATCTGATGTACGAGAACGGCATCCAGAATATGCGCTACTCGATCAGCGACACCGCGGAGTACGGCGACGTGACGCGGGGGCCGAGAATCATCACCGCGGAGACCAGAAAAGAAATGAAGCGCATCCTCGGCGAGATTCAGAGCGGCCAGTTCGCGCGCGAGTGGATACTCGAGAACATCGCGGGGCGTCCCGTCTACAAGGCGCTCGTCCGGCAAGGGAAGGCGCACCTGATAGAGAAGGTCGGGGCGAAGCTGCGTTCCATGATGTCGTGGATAGAGAAGAAATAAGCAGTTCAGGATAAGAAAACAGGATTAAGGATTAAGCAACCATGTTTCTAAGCTTAATCCTTAATCCTTATAGCCCTCTATGGACAGACTGATCAATCTACTCATTTTCTATCTGGGCGCAATCGTTGGCAGTTTTCTCAATGTCTGCATCTATCGTCTCCCGCGCGAGGAGTCGATCGTCTTCCCGTCTTCGCACTGCCCGCACTGCAATACCCCGATAAAGCCGTATGACAATCTCCCCGTCTTCAGCTACCTTATTCTGAGGGGGCGTTGCCGCGCCTGTGGGGGGAAAATCTCCGCGCGCTACATTGTCGTTGAGATCCTCACCGGTTTGAGTTTCCTTTTCCTTTCCATCTTCTTTGCCCAGTCTTTCCCGATGTTTATTATTTCCCTCGTATTCGTGTGCAGCCTGATCGTGGTGATCTTCATTGATATCGAGCACCAGATCATCCCCGACGAGATCAGCCTCGGCGGGACCGGATTCGGCATTGTCGCGAGCCTCGCGTATCCCATGCTTCACGGGACAAGCGCCTGGCGGAGCTCGCTCATCTATTCTCTCGGCGGGATCGCGATCGGCGCCGGTCTCTTCTGGCTGATCAGGATTGTGGGGGGAAAAGCATTTAAAAAGGAGGCTATGGGACTCGGCGATGTGAAACTCATGGCCTACATCGGATCGGTTGTGGGGCCTTCCCTCACGCTCCTCACCACATTCTTTGCCGCATTTCTCGGATCAGCGGTCGGCCTCACCTTGATCGCTCTCAAAAAGGCCCAGATCAGCTCCCGTCTGCCGTTCGGGCCTTTCATCTGCATCGGAGCCATCCTCGCGTTCCTGTGGGGCGCGCAGTGCATCGCGTGGTATCTCCACTTCTGCCATTAGGTACCGCGGTCATCCGGCCGTAATGAGTTTGAAGACGCACTTTTAGAGCCATGTTCCATTCCCCCTCTATACCGAGGGTAAACCACAGAAATCAGTAGCGAGTAGCCAGTAGTTAGGAAAACTGGATAATGTTGCAAGGACACAGCAGGCAGTAATCACTTATGGGGGGGCGGATACATAATGGGCTCTCTTTCGTTTTGTGTGGGTACCTCACGTTACCCCTCAATGGTTAAACCGCGGATTGGGTGGATTCTTGTTTTATGGTTCTCTTGCCCTTTGTGTGGATTAGTTTATCTATTCCCTCCCCCCTGTGAAGGGGGGAGGTTAGGAAGGGGGTGCTCACTGCAGTTACTAGTTCCTGGTCAGCAGTTACTTGAAACTAATAAGCAGGAACCGTAGTATCACCCCCACCCTTGCCCTTCCTTCGGCAGGGTCCCTTCGACTGCGCTCAGGGTCTTCGACAGGACAGGCTCCCCTTCGGAGGGGGAGGGGATATGATTCTAGACCCCACCGAAAGTGACCCATTCCCCCCGACGCTTGTTTTCCGCTTGTGCAGACTGATCGCCGTGGGTTAGCATATCTGCGGGAGGGGTTCTTATGAGAGCGGTGAGGATGAGGCTCGGCGAACGGAGCTACGACATACTCATTGGCAGGGGGCTGATCGCGAAGGCGGGCCGGTGTCTCAGGGGATGGGGGCTGGACGGCTCCTGCCTGGTCGTCGCCGATAGGAAGGTCGGCCGCATCTACGGGGCGAAGCTCCTCTCCGCGCTTAAAGGATCGGGCTTCACAGCAAAGCTTTTCTCGCTCCCGCCCGGAGAGGAACACAAAACTCTTCACGAGACAGAAAGGATTTACCGGGCGATGCTGGAGGTCGGCCTCGACCGGGCATCGTTCATCGTCTCTCTCGGGGGAGGAGTCGCCGGAGACATCGCCGGTTTCGCCGCGGCGACCTACATGCGGGGAATTCCGTTCGTGCAGGTCCCCACGACTCTCCTCGCCCAGGTGGACGCGAGCGTCGGGGGCAAGGTGGGAGTCAATCTCCGCGAGGGGAAGAACCTTATCGGGGCTTTTCACCAGCCGCGCGGTGTGCTCATCGACCCCTCGGTGCTCGCCACGCTCGACCGGTGGCAGCTCTCCACGGGCTTTGCAGAGGTGATCAAGCACGCGATTATCGCGGACGCCCGCTACTTCGGCTTTCTTGAAAAGAATTCCGCCAGGGCGCTCTCCCGGGAACCCGCCTGCATGGAGAGAATTATCATGAGATCGTGCGAGATAAAGGCGGGGATAGTGGCGAGGGATGAGCGAGAGAGCGGACTGCGGATGATCCTTAATTTCGGGCACACCATCGGCCACGCGATTGAGACTGTCACGGGCTATCGACTTTACCTTCACGGAGAGGCGGTCGCCATCGGCATGGCGTGCGCTTCGGCGGTCGCAGCGCGCCTTGGATACCTTTCAGGGGGATCGCATCGCAGAATCATTGCGCTGCTTCAGAAGTATGGCCTCCCCGTTCGCATGGAGAAGATACCCGTAGAAAAGCTACTGCGGGCCATCCCGCGCGACAAGAAAGCGCGGGGAGGGAAAGCGCGCTTCGTGCTGCCGGAGCGCATCGGCAGGGTATTTGTTACAGAAGGGGTTGGCGAAGATATCATCAGGGCCGTTGTGAAGGATATGAGTCGCGGGTGAGTATTCCCTCAGTTATACGGGAGTAGTCATTCCCGCCCCCGTTTTCACGAGGGTAAACTCCAGCGGGAATCTAGCGTAAAAGATGGACTCCTGCTAGAGTTTACACTGAGCGCAGTCAAAGTGCAGGAGTGACATGCCCTCAAATAGCTGACCCATTACGCGAGTGAGTCTTGAGTCTGTGGTGTCAGCACAGGGTTTGTTGCTTATTTGGATCTTTGTACCTTACATCTTACACTTTAAACTTTAGGCTGTAGTTGCCATGACCGAACTCGAAAGCATCATCGCCCTCAACATGATCGAGGGGCTCGGCCCGGTTACGATCAGGAGATTGATCAACTTCTTCGGCTCCGCGGAGAAGGCGCTCGCCGCGCCCGAGGACAGGCTCCGCCAGGTGGAGGGCATCGGTCCCGAAATTGCCGCGCGGCTGACCCGCGGGCGTGGCGTGGTGGATTTCCGGGGGGAGATTGCGAAGGTGGAGAAGGCGGGCTTGAAGATCATCCCGTTCGACGACCCGTCCTACCCCGAGCCTCTAAAACAGATCTATGACCCGCCGACGATCCTCTATGTCATGGGCGAGCTGAAGCCGGAGGATTGTCACGCGATCGCAGTGGTGGGGGCGCGGCGCTGCTCCCACTACGGAACGATGAGCGCCGAGAGGCTCGGCGGCCAGATCGCCGGAATGGGGCTCACGGTGGTGAGCGGGATGGCGCGCGGAATCGACACCGCCGCGCACCGAGGCGCCCTCAAGGCGAAGGGAAGAACAATCGCGGTCCTGGGGAGCGGCCTCAATCGCATCTATCCCGCCGAGAATAAAAAGCTCGCTGAGGAGATTGCAAAGTCGGGAGCGGTCATATCCGAGTTCCCGATGGATACGGGTCCGCACAAGACAAACTTTCCGCTGCGGAACAGGCTCATCAGCGGCCTGTCGCTCGGCGTGGTGGTTGTGGAGGCAGCGAAAAAAAGCGGTTCCCTCATCACTGCCGCCCAGGCCATGGAACAGGGGAGGGTGGTATTCGCGGTGCCGGGGAGGATCGATTCTCCCGTGTCCACGGGAACACACGCCCTGATAAGGGATGGGGCAAAACTTGTGGAGTCCGTTGAGGACATCTGTGAGGAATTCCCGTACCTCTTTCCATCGCCTAAAAGGGAATCCGCCGCGGAGGGCCGGGGTCCGGAGTCGCACCCGCACCCCCGCCTGACGCCGGAAGAGGAGGCGGTATTGGGTCAGCTCTCGGCTCAGGAGCGACCCATTGACGATATTATCGCGGCGAGTGCGCTGCCTGCAGCGGCGGTCGCCTCAGCGCTGCTTTCCCTCGAACTCAAGCATATCGTTAACCAATTGCCCGGCAAGTTATTCCGTAAAGCCTTATAGAGGATAGAATATATTTACTCTTTATCTGCTGCCGCCCACTGTGTATAATCGCCGGCATTGAGAACTCCCTCTTATAGCGCGCCTGTCCAATGAGGGATGCGTAGCGCGCTATATTCGGGGTTGTTGCTCGGGAGCAAAAATATGGCCAAATCACTCGTCATTGTCGAATCGCCCGCCAAGGCGAAAACGATCAATAAGATCCTTGGGAAGGGCTATACGGTTATGGCCTCCATGGGCCACGTTCGTGACCTTCCGAAGAGCAAAATAGGGGTGGACCTCGAGAAGGCCTTCGCCCCTTCTTACGTGATCCCCACGAAATGCAAAAAGGTGATCGGCCAGCTCACGCGCGCCGCGCGGAAGGCAAAAAAGATATACCTTGCTCCCGACCCTGACCGGGAAGGGGAGGCAATCGCGTGGCACCTCCGTGAGGTTCTCAAACCCTTGGCGGAATCATTCTACCGCGTATCCTACAACGAGATCACCGAGCGGGCGGTCCGCGAGGCGTTCGAGAAGCCCGAGGAAATTGACCTCCGCAAGGTGGAATCGCAACAGGCGCGCCGAATCCTGGACCGGATCGTCGGCTACAAGCTGAGCCCGCTCCTCTGGGATAAGATCGGGAGGGGACTCAGCGCGGGAAGGGTCCAGTCAGTCACGGTCAAACTCATCTGTGACCGGGAGGGTGAGATCAGGATTTTCAAACCCGAGGAATATTGGACGATCGAACTGGAGCTCGAGAAAAAGGAGCAGCCCCGCGAGCGTTTCCGGATGAAGCTGGCGAAAATCAACGGCGAGAAAGCTCAGATAGGGGGCAAGACCCGCGCGGACGAGATTACGAACGACGCCTCCCGCCAGCAGTACACCGTACACTCCGTGGAAGAGAAGGAGCGCCGCCAGCGCCCGTCGCCGCCATTTATCACCAGCACGCTCCAACAGGCGGGGGTCAACCGCCTCCATTGGCCTATTGCCAAAACGATGAAGGTTGCACAGGAGCTGTACGAGGGCCTGGACATCGGGGGCGAAGGATCGGTGGGGCTCATCACGTACATGAGGACCGATTCGGTCCGGATATCACCGGTGGCCCAGGAAGAAGCGCTCGAGTGCATCCGCAAGAGATACGGGAACGACTATGCCCCGTCAAAACCCAATCACTATGCGTCGCGGAAGAGCGCCCAGGAAGCGCATGAAGCAATAAGGCCTAGCTCTGCGGCGCGCGACCCGGAGGCGATGAGGCCGTATCTATCGAGGGAACAGCACTCCCTCTACAAGCTTATCTGGGAAAGGTTTCTTGCCAGCCAGATGACCCCGGCGGTCCTGAAGCAGATTTCCGTCGAGGTGAGCGCGGGTCCTTACCTGTTCAGGGCGGCGGATACAAAGGTGGTCTTCCCGGGGTACCTCAGGGTGGCCGGAGAACCGGTCAAAGAGGAAGACGAGATTCCTCTCCCCTCCCTGAAAGTGGGTGAGATGCTCACCTTCATCTCCATTCTCCCCACACAGCACTTCACAGCCCCTCCGCCGCGTTATACGGAGGCGACGCTGGTTAAGGAACTTGAGGAGAATGGGATCGGGAGGCCGAGCACCTACTCCCCGATCATATCGACAATCCTCAAGAGGGGATACGTGAAAAAAGAGAAGGGGAGATTCGAGCCTACACAGCTCGGGGAAATCGTGAATCGCCTGCTCGTCGAGGGGTTCCCGGAGCTGATGAACGTCGAGTTCACCGCGCACATGGAGGATGAACTGGACGAGATTGAAGCAGGCACGATGGAGAGGGTGCAGGTACTGAGGGATTTCTACGAACCGTTTGCGAAGTCGCTTGATACCGCGCAGAGTACGATAAAGAGCCTCAAAAAGCCGCCCGAGCCCACCTCCGCGATCTGCGACAAGTGCGGACACCCGATGATGATACGCCATACGCTCAAGGGTCATTTCCTCGCCTGTTCCGCGTATCCGAAATGCAGGAATATCAAGCGGATCGAGATCAGAGACGACGGCAGCTTCATCATCCAAAAACCGATCGTGCTCAACGAAAACTGTCCCACGTGCGGCCAGCCGCTCGTTGAGCGCTATGGACGCTTCGGTCAGTTCATCGCGTGCAGCGGATACCCGAACTGTCGCTACGTGAAGCCGAAATCCACCGGCGTCAAGTGTCCGCAGCCCGGATGCGGCGGGGATATCGTGCGCCGGAGGGGACGCGGGGGGAGCAGGTTCTTCGGGTGCAGCAATTATCCCAAGTGCCATTTCAGCGCGAAGAGCCCCGAGGAGATCGGCGCGACGGGGGAGCCCAAGGCGGGAGATGCGAGTAGTGAGACGTGAGACGACAAATGTGTAATAGGTGTCTCTCTTCTCACATTTCACGTCTCACTTTTTACTTCTTACGTATTCCCTTTGATCGGTGAAGTTGTCCATGGACGAGTCTTTTGAGAGATATTTCAATTACCTGCGCGCGGAGAAAAACGCTTCCCCGCACACACTGACGAACTATAGCCATGACATTTCACGGTTCGGGACGTTTCTTCAGCCAAGGGAGAAGGGCGCAGCCACCCCCCTCTGGCACCGGGCGGATCGTTCCCTGATTCGCCAATACCTCGCCGAGCTCACCCAGACCGGGCTTTCGAAATCGAGTATCGCGCGGGGGCTGGCGGCGCTCCGCTCGTTCTACCGCTTTCTCGTGCGCGAAGGGATGATCGCGGCGAACCCCTTTCTGGGCATTGCGACGCCGCGGCGCCAGAAGACCCTCCCCAGATTTCTTGACGTGGACGCAGCGCGGCGCCTCATGGAGGCGGCGAAGGGGGATGACTTACGCTCGCTTCGCGATCGCGCCATTCTTGAGACGCTCTACACCAGCGGGATGAGGGTGAGCGAGCTCACGGCCCTCAACCTGGAGCATGTGGACCTGCTCGGCGAGGTGGTCAGGGTCATGGGGAAGGGAAACAAGGAGCGGCTCATTCCTCTGGGGAGGCATGCGGTGCAGGCGCTGACCCGCTATTTCGCCGCGCGGAGGATCAATCCGTTGAGATCACGCGGCGGCGAGGGGACGATCGTATTCATCAATACAGACGGAGGGCGCCTCACCGCACGGTCGGTCAGAAAAGTCGTTGATAAATACGTGCGCACGCTGGCGCTCGCGGAGAAGATATCGCCCCACTCGCTTCGGCACAGCTTCGCCACTCACCTCCTCGACGCGGGCGCGGACCTGAGATCCGTTCAGGAACTGCTCGGGCATGCGAGTCTCTCCACAACGCAGATATACACGCATGTGACCGCGGAGAGGATGAAGAAGGTTTACGAGAAGACGCACCCGAGGGCGTGAGGGAAACAGAATTCAGAAGACAGGATTAAGGATTAAGCTTGAAGAACACTGTTACGTAGTTGCTTAATCCTGAGGGCTTAATCCTTAGTGCTGATATAGGAAACCTCCATGTGCATCATTTATAACCTGTGTGTAACGGCATATTTTATTCTCACGCTTCCCTACTACCTATTTCAGATGGCGAGGCGCGAGAAGTATCGCGCCGGTTTCTTTCAGCGCCTGGGGTTTTATCCGAGCTCCGTGCGCAGGGCGCTCGCGAAAGAGGAACAACGCATCTGGTTCCACGCGGTATCCGTCGGGGAAGTGGCTGCGGTCATGCCGCTCCTTAACCTCGTGCGCGAAGAGATCCCGGAGTGGAGGATTGTCCTCTCCACAGTGACGCTGACCGGTCAGCGGGTGGCGCGGGAGAAACTGGGCGGAGCGGTGACCGTGCTCTACTTTCCTCTCGATATGCGTTTTGCGGTCAGGAGGGCCCTGCGGATCATCTCTCCGCGGATGGTTGTCCTGGTCGAGACGGAGATCTGGCCCAACTTCATCAGTGCGTTCCACGCAGCGCGGATCCCTATCGCGATCATCAACGGGCGCATATCCGACCGCTCGTTTCCCGGATATCGGAGGGGACGGTTTCTGCTGAAACGATTTCTGAGGATGGTTTCCCTCTTCAGCATGCAGACGGAGTTGGACGCGGAGAGGATTAAAGCGATCGGCGCCCCCCCCGAGAGGGTAATGATCGGCGGCAATATGAAGTTTGACTGCGGTTTGCGCCCGGGGGAGGAGTCCGCGCGACGCGTAGTTCTTACCTCCCTCGGGCTGAACCCCCGGCAGGAGGTCATCGTTGCCGGGAGCACCCACCGGGGGGAGGAGGAGATCCTGATCGATCTATTCCGGTCGGTAAAGAAGATATCTCGCGAGGCAGTGCTGGTGATTGTCCCGCGCCATCCGGAGCGGGCGGAGGAGGTGCGCTCTCTCGCCGAGGCGAGGGGGGAGCGATGCATCCTCAGGTCTTCCCTTCGCCGCGGCGACACGATCGAGAGCGGGAGCGTACTTATCGTGAACACCGTCGGCGAGCTGGTGGATGTCTACCGCGCGGCGACGGTTGTTTTTGTGGGGAAGAGCCTGGTGGAAGGGGGAGGGCAGAATATCATTGAGCCCGCGAGCCTGGGGAAGCCGGTCCTCTTCGGACCCTCCATGGAGAATTTCCGCGAAGCGGCGGAGTTGCTCATCAGGAATGGAGGCGCGATTCGGGTGAAAGACGGCCGTCAGCTTGGAGAGGCGATTGTTTCGCTCTTGCGGGACCCGCATGTGCGGGAGGAGATGGGGCGCCGCGCGGCGGAGATGATGGCCCGCAATCGCGGGGCGACGCGGAGGAATCTGGAGCTCATCGAGAAGCTACTGATCGAAAAGTGAGAGCGATTAGGCGAATGGCAATTGCGCGATTAAGTGCCGTAAAGACCTAATCGCACAATCGCGCAATTGCTTAATCGCGATCTTTTGTATTTATGTGATGAACGTTACGGCTTCACTGGTAAAATATTTGAGTGATTGATCATGAACACGCGATACTGGAATGACCTCGTCGAGGGGAGGCGCAGGGGGATCACCGCATGCTGTCTCCTGTTCCTGCTCTGGTGCCTCTCCCTTCTTTACCGCCTCTGTGCGGCCGTGAGGAGTTGGGCCTATGATAGGCATATCCTCAAAAGCAGCCGCCTACCCCTCCCCGTGATCAGCGTGGGAAACATCGTTGTCGGCGGCGCAGGGAAGACACCCTTTGTCGAGTTTCTCGCCTCGGAACTCAAGAATCGAGGCACGCGCGTGGCGATCCTCAGCAGGGGATACAAGGGGCGAAATATGGAAACTCCGCCCCACCTGGTATCGGATGGAACACGGGTGCTCCTCTCCGCGGGGGAAGCGGGTGACGAGCCGGTCATGCTCGCAAAGAAGCTCACCGGTGTTATTGTCGTCACCGACCCGGATCGTCTCAGGGCCGGAAGGCAGACTGTGCAGCGATTGGGGGCCGACCTGTTCGTCCTCGACGACGGTTTTCAGCACCGCAAGCTTGCGAGAGACGTGGACATTCTCCTTCTCGACTGCTGCCGCCCCTTCGGCAATGGAAACCTCCTGCCCGCGGGGCAGTTGCGTGAAACGCCTCGGTCCATCCGCCGCGCGGATATTATAGTGTTCACGCGCTGCGTCTCCCCACCCCCGCAGGCGCTGGTCGCAGAGGTGAGGGGTTTCAATTCTCGCGCTCCAGTCTTCACCGCGAGCATTGAACCTTCGGGCCTCACCGAGATACGCACGGGGGTCATGCGAGATCCCGTTTTTCTGAAGGGGAAGAGAATCGCGGCGTTCTCGGCGATCGCAAGGCCGGACGATTTCGGGAGGAAGCTTGCCCGGCTTGAGGCCACCGTCGTATACCACCGTCCCTTCCCCGATCACCACATGTTCACAGGGCGAGAGATTAAAGACGTGATCGACGCGGGATTTTCTGCGGGAGCGGAGGCCATCGTGACCACGGCCAAGGATGCTGTCCGTTTGCCGGAAGGCTTGAGCGCGGCGGTCCCGCTCTTCTCGCTTGAGATAGAAATGAAGATTGTCGAAGGGGCGGATAAGTTGGTAGAATCTGTGCTCCGTATCCTGAAGGAGAAAAAGAGGTAAGGCGTCATGTATCAGCCCATGGCGGTACAGCGATGAAGAAAATCCATCACTCAGCGATAATCAGCCCGACGGCAGAACTTGCGGATGATGTGGTGATCGGTCCCTACGTGGTGGTCGAGGACGATGTCGTCATCGGCCGCGGTACGGAGATCCACGGCCACGTCGCCATCAAGCGATACACGATCCTCGGCGAGAATAACAGGATTCACCACGGAGCAGTGCTTGGAGATCTCCCCCAGGACCTGCATTTCGATGGGAGGAGGAGCTATCTCAGGATTGGCGATGGGAATACCTTCCGCGAGTACGTTACCCTGCACCGCGCGACGGTGGAGAACGGGGCCACCATCGTCGGCGATGGGAACTACTTTATGGTGACCTCGCATGCGGGACACGATTGCGTGATCGGCAATCGCAACATCATTACCAACTGCGCGCTCATTGCCGGACACACGATGATCGAAGACAACGTGGTGATCTCCGGCGCGGTTGTCATTCACCAGTTCAGCCGCATCGGCAGGCTCGCGATGCTGAGCGGCCTCACTGCGGTCAACAGGGACATACCTCCCTTCGTGATCGCGGGTGGCCGGCCGGCGGCCGCGACAAATCTGAACCTTGTCGGTCTCCGCAGGGCGGGAATCACGCAGAGGGCGAGAACAAGACTCAAGGAGGCCTTTAAGATATTTTACGTCTCGGGTCTCAATGCAAAACAGGCGCTCGCGAATATCGAGGAGATGGATGTCACCCCTGAGATACGGCACTTCGTCGATTTCATCAAGGCCTCAAAACGTGGCGTCTGCCGCTATGCCGACTGGGCAGAGGAGCGGGGCGCGGATTTCTAAATAGTGTTCAGCCTTACCCTTCCCTCATCAACTTTTAATAGATAATAATGATGAAATGTAACTGCGAAGGAGCCAGAATTCAGGAGTCAGGAGTTGGAATGAGGACGCCCGCGGCGACATTTGAGGACTTGGGCTATGGCGCTGGTTCCGAGTTAATGCAGTTACTCGAAGAGGTCAGCAAGCTACGGGAAGCTTATGCGCCATCCATTCTGGATTTTGGCTCCTGACTTCTGACTGCCTGAGTAGTTATGATGAAATCATATCAACGTCTCGGACTTGTTCTTTTCGCCTCACTGCTCCTGAGCTGTGTCGCGGCGCCTTTCGTATGGCAGGCGCTTCAGGGACTCCGCACCCTCTCGCCCGCTTTGCGTCGCGCGCTCGATTTTCCTTTTGACCGTGTGATGCGCAGGATCGTCCTTGTGGCGGCGGTTCTCCTCTTCTACGGTTTCAGGAAGAGGCTCGATATCGTATCGCTCGCATCGATGGGGCTCAGGCGCTCCCCGGGATGGCGGTCGCTCCTCGCGAGGGCCTGGACATTGGGGGTTGCCTCGCTTGCGCTGATGTTGCTTCTGATGCTCCCGTTCGGCTCCCGCCGCGTGAGTATCTCCTTCACGAACTGCGGGGAGCTGGCTCTCGGGTTGTGCGTGGCATTTCTCTCAGGGTGCGTGGTTGCATTTATTGAGGAGCCGATCTTCCGGGGGTTTATCCTCCAGAGCCTTCTCAAGGATCTGCGCAGGGTAAGCGCCGTGGCGGTGATGAGCCTCTTTTTTGCGATCGTCCACTTCTTCAACGCTTCCGATATGCCCTCCCCCGCGGGCTTCGATCTATTTATCGGGTTTAAGGCGCTGGCGTACTTTTTCCAGCCGCTCCTCACACCGAGCGAGGTGATACCGGGTTTCGTCGGCCTTTTCCTTATGGGCGTGGTGCTCGCCTGCGCCTACCTCTGGACCGGATCGCTTTATCCGGCCATTGGTCTTCACGCAGGATGGGTGTTCGGGATCAAGGCAGAATCGCTTTTCCTTGACCGCGCGAGCAGGGTGGCGCCGTGGTTCTTCGGAGACGGCCGCGTTGTCACGGGGGTATTCGGCTGGCTCATGCTCTTCCTGATGCTCCTGATTGTTCGAGTGTATATCCGCCGCACCCCCTCCCGCTGATCTTTCAGGAGATTCCCCAGAATATTGAACACCAGATTCATTACTAACAAATTACCAGACAGATACAAAATTCAGCATCTGGAGGTAAGGGGTCACTTATGGGTGGTATCCATTTCGCTTGTCATCCCGGCACTTCGACTGCGCTCAGTGTAAACTCGAGCGGGGATCCATTATGAAACCTGGATTCCTGCTGGAGTTTACCCTCGTGAAAACGGGGGCAGGAAT
>JAPLCW010000029.1 GCA_026392015.1 Candidatus Auribacterota bacterium
ACCTATTCATTATAATGCAATAAATAATGCAGTGGGAAGAAAAATATTTTCGTGGCTTATTCAACATGGCAAAAAACAGGATTAGAGGCCTATAAGCCATGGTTTCTTAGGTGAGAAGAAATCTTATTCGTCAGAGCTGACGGCGACTAGGCGATTGGGTGATTAGGCGATTAGGTTGAAACAGTTACCTGATTGTTCAATTGCCCGATCGCACAATCGCTAGAAATTAACATTCACAAAATTCCGGTTGCATTTTCCGGGAACTGCGTTACTGTATAGGACATATTCACCGGAAACAGGAGGGTCGGAGATGAGGAACTGGGCGAAGAGTCTCGTGTGTACGGCGTGTATCGCGTGGTGCGTGTGCATCGTCACCCGCGATTCAACCGCGGAACTGAGCAGCGGCGTGGCGTGGGTGAGCAGGTCGGAGGCGTACCAATGTTGCGTGCAACAGACTTATCTGGATGCCCAGAAACGCCTGCGGGAGCTGGCGAAGGGGGAGAAGGAGGGAACCTGGTGCGTCGTCCTGGACGCGGATGAGACGATCATCAGCAACGTGGATTTCGAAATCGAGCTCGAGACAAAAAATATTTCGCATTCGGGAAATGCATGGGACGAATGGTGCAATAAGGCGCGGGCGACGGCGCTGCCGGGGGCGAAGGAGTTTCTGGCCCTTGCGCAACAGCTCGGCGGCAAGGTGATCATCATCACGAACCGGAACGGTGCAGTGAAACAGGCCACGATGAAAAATCTGGATGCGCTCGGCCTTGCCTACGACGCATGCCTCTTCAGCGAAGGGCCCTACGCAAAAGACAAGAAAAAGATCCAGAGGAGATCGGACCTCGAGAAGGGGACTGTCGCAACGCTGCCCGCGGGAAAGACGCTGCCGCCGCTCAATATCCTCATGCGTGTGGGCGACCAGGCGCATGATCTTTACGATGACTCGAAACTGGGGTTTAAGGATGTGCGGGAGCGGTTTGGAAAGGATTTGGTAATTCTCCCCAATCCCATGTACGGCAATTTCTCAAAGGCCACACTGGTGAAATAGCCTCAGCCGTGGGGATCGTAAGCGCTCCCTCCGATGAATTCGCGCAGGAGCGAGGTAGCGGGGATTACCGAGTCGTCATCAAGAATTCTCACCTGATCGAGGTGACCGAGACAGCGTGATGCCCTCTGGAATGCGTCCTCCCTGCCGGCCACGTTCCTGAACTGCTCGACCGCCTCCTTCAAACTCTCGTACAGGTACTTCTTATGCACCGGCAGCTCGTAGGGGAGATAGCCGTTCACCACCATGTCGGTATCTTTGATAAACGGCACGATGTGAGCCTTTTCCGCGGCGCGCACATAGTGCCAATGCCCCACCGTTTTGACGGGGGTGTAGTTTCTGTGGAGGCTGTCGCGGACCATCCTCCGCAGGATACGGATATCAGTCCACGGAATTAAGTCTCCGTGACTGTCTTTCAACTGGCATATCGTTTCGATATAGATCCTGAACTGGGCGCTTTTCGGGATGCCGCGCGTCATATCGCTGTGGAACGCATGAAGTCCCTCAACGACCAGGATCTCCCCCGCCCCCAGTTTCATCTTCTTCCGTTCCTTCTCCCGCTTCCCCGTTTTGAAGTTGTAGATCGGGATCGACGCCTGCCGCCCCGCAATGAGATCGGTGAGGTTGCGATTTATCGTTTCGCGATCCAGGGCATCCGGCGTCTCGAAGTTATAGTCTCCCAGCGCATCCCGAGGTTGATCCTCAAGGTTCCAGAAGTAATTGTCGAGAGCGAGCATCTGGAGGGCCATCCCCCCCTCTCTCAGCGCCTGGCAAAGCTTGATTGTCGTGGTGGTTTTCCCTGACGAACTCGGGCCCGCCACGATAACCATGCGCACCGTGTCCCCCCTCTCCACCACCTGGCGCGCCGTCCCACGAATAGACTCGTCATACTCCCTGTCGACGTCGCGGATGAGGCCGAGGAAACCGCCATAACGCATCCTCCGGTTGAGGCCCTCGATCGTATCGACATCCCGCATCTGGTTCCAGCGGCGCGCCTTTGTCACGATTTCCATCTGATAAATCTCTTCCCAACGTAATGTCCCAGCGGTCGCCATATCTTTACTCCCTTGTAGACGTTTGCTTTTTCTCTCCCGGCAGCGTTCGTGGCGCGCACGGGACAAGCGTGAGCGCCTCGTAGACCCTGTCCGCGATCTCTCTCCACCTTTTATTCACCACTCTCCAGTTGTGCGGCTCCACAATGCTCTCCCTTGTGAGAATATAGCAGATAAAGACATTGTAATCCCCGTAGCGCGGGTGGCCGAGCACGAGGCCCTCCCACGGAACCCCATTGGTAATCACAAATTCGTCGCGTCCCTTCGTCTGGGAGAGGAGGTAGCCGTCCCTCATCCTCACGAGTTTCTCTTCCACGAAGCGGTATATCCCCGAGGTGATGCCGCCCTTCGCGCGAAAAGTCCCCTTCTCCCGCGTGTAGAGCAGCAGGGCTGAACCCTCCAGATCCGGGAGAGAGGAGTTGTACGCCTCGATCTCCGCAGGGGTGATCTCGTCAATGCTCATCCATTCGGCGAGGTGAAAGAAAGTGAGGGGAACACTGTCCCGCATTGACTGCCAGTCGGCCAGGTATTGGGACTCCCCGACGAGCCGCGCGTTCACCTCGCTGACGTAAATATCGGCGATGCGATTCTCCCTGTCCACTGTCGAGAGAAAGTCGACGCCGAAGTTCCCCCTGTAACCGTGCATCCCCATCCATTTCCCGATCCGCTTCGTGATGTCGAGAATGAGCTGACGATGCTCGGGGGCGAAGGCGTTGAGGGAGAAATCAGAACCGATGTACTGCCCCGGTGTTTTCACGAAGTACGGGTCGCCCACTACCTGTATATCCGGCTGCGAAAGCGCGACCGTCCCGTTCACCACGCATCCGGTGCAGTTGAGGCTCGGCCCCGACAGAAACGGCGTGATCTTCACCTGTGTTCTCTCGAAGAACAGGCCGAGCACTTTCCGGTTTTGCGCAACAATTGATTGGAACTCCTCCTCGTTAAAAACAAAGTGCGTCCCCCCTCCCGCCTGGGAAAGCGGAACCTGTATGACGAATCCCGTGGGAAATTCGTCAGCGAGACGGGCATACTCGAGGGTTCCGAAAAGCATGACGCGGCTGTCGGGGGGGATAGGGATTCCGATCTCTCTCGCACTCCACGCAAGGCGCGCCTTGTAATCGAAGTAGTTCTGTATGATGGAGGTGTTCTGAAGGAGGTGGTATCTGCTCCCCTGCGTGAACAGAAACTCCTCGAGCCCCGGGGTCACGCTGAACGGGATGATGCACACATCCCCGGGGAGGGCGTCGAGCGCGGCAGCGATCTCCTTGCCGTGATCCTGGTAGAAATATCTATTGAAGGAGCTGCTCTCATTGTGGCGGACCCCGGTAAACTTTTCGTAGGAGAAGACCTTTGTCCCCCACTCTCCCTCGATGTATCTCTGGACCTCCTGTCCGTAGTACTCGGAGATGATGCAGGATACCGGCAGGAAGTGGGTGAACATGTGCGCCCCGAGGGGGCCGAGCCCCTGGTACACAAGCCGCGTATCTCGGAACCAACCCTTCGTGTCAATCGCCTTCTTGAGCGATCTCAAACTCTCGAGCACCTTCGCCATTACATTATCCTTCCCTGCTGTCCCGGACGGAGATGGGACGGGTTTCTAAAGGAGATCCCGCATGCGGGGCTGAAACCAAATCTATCTGTGTGTATCTATGTTCCATCCATATTCATCTGTGATACACATTAAAGCTTCAACGTGTGCCACAGATAAACACAGATAACTACGGATTAACACTGATAAAAAAACATTTTGTGAGACCATGAGCTGCAAATTCAAAGCTAATAATTCCTGCTAAAAATATGCAGGAAATATCACATTTGCAGCACAGCTGGCTGCAAACGCTGAAACTCTCCTCTGCGGCCACGGGAGAGAAAGTCAGGGAGCGCTACTTCCCTTTTGTTTTCCGCGCAGACTTCTTTTCCGTCTTTTTGGGTGTGGGTTCCGGCGCGGGCTCCTCGACCTTCCGAAGGCGCTTCTTTTTGGGGGTGGGTTCCGGCACGGGCTCCTCGACCTTCCGGAGGCGCTTCACCCTTATCTCTTCGACAACATTCTTGCCCTCTATCTCCATACTGACGAGGCATGTCCTGTCATCGATGATATCCTTCACGACTCCCTTGCGGAGGCGCATCTGTGAGGCGCTGGGGCCCGCCCTCCACTCCACCTTGTCATTAGGTTTCAACGTACTCATGTCCACCCATCCTTTCCCGAATCGACCACCCGACACCTATAACCATAACAAATATCCCCGGGTCCTGTCTACCGGGTGCACTACAGGACAGCCCTGACGAACAAAAAGCCCTGTAAAGCGTGACATAACAGCATCGAAGCATTGAGGTTGCCTGCCAACGCAGATTAGGCACACGACTACCGTTGATTTTTTACTTTACCGGGCTTTATTGTGGGCTGATAATAAA
>JAPLCW010000052.1 GCA_026392015.1 Candidatus Auribacterota bacterium
CTTATACTTCTCCTCCGGACTAAACTTCCTCTTTTCCATCTCTCCGCCTCCTTTCTATGCTAAAATCTTACCATCCATGGAGACGAGATTCATACAAATCTAAGAACCCGAAAAAGTCCAATTTAGTCTAAACCATTACAAATCAGATTCTTTGCCCCGCGGTGCTTAACAATAATTTGGTTGTGGTAAACGAACGCGCTGTGCTATCTGTGCTCGCGGTGGCGAACATAAATGTTGAGACGCCTAACCTGATCTATTCACCAACTTTTAATGTTTTAACCGCGGATTACGCGGATTACGCTGATTCGCATTGTTTAACCCGCGCAATCTGCGGTTGCATATGTTAGGCCGTTAAAATTGCTCTTTTATTCGTCTGATGAATAATCCAGGCTAATTTAATGTCATAGGAATTAATTTTTATATTTGGATTAACCCGTTGATTCCAATGGAGTCGATTCTATGGGGGATGGGGGCTATAATTTATAGCCAAAGATTGAAGCCAAGGCTTCAGGCCCGGCGGGACACGGGGCAATGAAATGAAACTATTAAAGGCTTGTAGCCGAGACTTGAGTCTCGGCTACGCTGTGGATAACCCGGCATTTATGAGGAACAAAAAGAGACAGATAGATGAGGAACCTATTGTCGTGTCCCATAAATAGCTTTACAAAGTGGTGTCATTGCGAGGAGCGAAGCGACGAAGCAATCTATTGCAATGAAAGGAGATAAGATTGCTTCGCGTCCGCTCGCAATGACAAACATACGCAAGATATTTTGCCGCAAAACTAGATCCGGGGTGGGGGAGGAATGCATGCATTACATAAGATGAGTGATTGTATTAAACACTGATGGGCAGTAGCGATGTTTAATCTATCAGACCGGACTTTTGACCGGGATCGAGATGGTGACCCTGGTCCCCTCGTCTTTTTTGCTTTTTATCCCGATGGTCCCGCCGAATTTCTCGATGATATTCTTGCTGATGCTGAGGCCGAGGCCGCTTCCAATGTCAGAAGTCTTTGTGCTGAAGAAAGGCTCGAACACCTTATCGAGCATTGGTTGGTCTATGCCACAACCTGTGTCCGCCACTTCGATCTCTACAGTGGGGATGGGACCGGAAAGAACGCACCGTGCGGTCATGCTCAGCGTCCCCCCCGTTGGCATTGCGTGGATGGCGTTGATGCAGAGATTCAAGATCACCTGGCGTATCTCCCCGGATCGAATGGGAATCATTGAGGAGGAATGGTCCAGATTTGACTGTGAGCGTATGCCGCTTTTCTCCATCTGGGGGGCGAGGAGGAGGAGAATTTCGTCGATGAGTGCCCCCAGAGAGATGGCCTTGGTCTTCTCCGCGCTCTTCTTGGAGACACTCGAGAAGCTGCGCAGCATGAGGCGGCACCGCTCCATCTCGTTTTCAATAATCCGGAGGTATTTGTGGGCGCGATTTCTATCCTCTTTTCCGAACTGTTTTTTCTCTTCAAGCTCAAGCAGGAGGATCTGAACGTACCCGAGAACAGAGGTGAGCGGATTGCAGATCTCGTGAAAGAATGACCGGTACTGCTCCTGGGAAGAGAGGATTTTCTGAAGGGACTGGATTTCTTCCTCGAGAGAGCGATTGAGGCCTCTTAATCTATTTACTGCAATCCCCTTTGCCGTTTCATCTCTCTTCTTCGTGAGAATCTTTTTCACTGTCTTTGAAAGCTCGACCACATCGAACGGCTTGCTCACGTAGTCATCCGCGCCGAGGCGGATCGCCTTCTGGGCTGTTTCGAGGGTTCCATAACCGGTGAGGATGACCACGTTGATGGAGGCGTCGATCTCTTTCAGCTTTTCGAGTGTTTCCATCCCGGACATCTTCTTCATCTTGAGATCCAGGAGAACGAGGTCGAATCCCCCCTCCTTGAATTTCTCGATCCCGGCCTCCCCGCTATCGGTGCAGACAATCTCGTAGGAATCCTTCAGAATCATCCGCAGGCTCTCGCGAGGACCCATCTCGTCATCGATGACGAGGATCCTTGCCGTGGCGGAAGAGGGGAGGGTACTATTCGCTTCCTCAGGAGTACTAGAGTGCATAGCTGGCCCCCATCATGACCTGGTTGGTGAAACCTGTCCACCTGCCGTTGACCGAGGTGAAGGGGAATCCGACATCGTTGGTGACCTTTCTCGGGCTCATGACAACTGCGGCATAAGTGACATCGAGCGAAAGATTCTTGTACTTGTATCCCAGGCCCATTGTTGCGACATTGCGGTCGCTGTCGGGGATCATCGTGTTGAACGTGCTGGTAGGCACCGGAGTCTGAATATGGCACCACCCGCTCCGGATTGAGAAGCCCTTGAATGGACCTATTTCGCCACCGAGCGAGTATACCCAGCTATCGTGAAAATTAAAGTCTATTACGCGTTCCGGCATAAAACCTGACGGGTCTTCTATGTTCACCGCTATTCGCTTGAATTTGCTGAATTTAAGCCAGGTAACATCGAATCCCATCTGGAACCAGTCGAAAGGCTTGAAGTTGTACCCACCGGTGATCCTTGCAGGAAGCACGAACTTTGATTGTGCCGGGAAAGATAACTCAGGTACGGGAGCGAAAGAGGGAGGAACTCCGGTAAGTTTCGCGTGACCGTGTTCATTAAGATCAACCTGACTGGCAAACGTAAGGCCGAGCGAGTGCATCCTTTTCATTTTTAAGAGGCCACCGAGATTCCATCCGAAACCATGGCCCCCGACTAACAACTTTGAACGCCCCGCCTGGCCGTTTGGAACGCCGGTCGTGAGTGCGCCCCAATCGATAGCCGATTTGCTCTCCGATTCACCGTAGACGAGATCAAATCCGCCGCCGATTGAACCCCAATCAACCGGCTTTGGTGGCTTGAGGGCCCATGCGAATCTGTTATCCATTGTCTTGAGAGAATTGAAGAAACCGAGCGGGGCGGCGGGACTTGTTTTATCGTATGCATTGGAAAGGCCGAATTCAGAGAAAGCGCCATATCCGAACGAGAGATATTTGTTGAGCAGATTGGTGGCAATGAATCCATCAGGTATCCAAAACTCCTGATCAGTCGTTCTGAAATTCTCAGTGGTATTTCTGTATTTCGGATCGATCATGCTCAGGTTGGCCGTGGTTGAAAGCGGGCTATCGAGAAAAGCGATACCCGCGGGATTGTAATACACGGCTGATGCATTGTCGGCCCTCGCGGTGAATGCATTGCCCATTCCCGCTGCCTTCGCATCCTGGGGAGGATTCCTGAATGCTTGAGCTGAAGCAACACTAGATGACCCAAGAGCGAGCAAAACAGAAATAAGTACTAAGCAGCACACGCGGCACTTTTTCATAGTCAGCATTCCTCCACTCCTTTTTAGCGTAGCAAGTTTTGTGCCAATCGTCGGATAAAATGCAATAATTTGTAATTTATTGCTCTGGAATGAGATGCGCGACATGAAGTGACTGACAGCCAATGGTGTAAACTCAATATTGTTCAAAAGCGTACGATAGTTAGTAGGTTTATTGTTCATAATTGATCAATTGCGCGATTGGAAAATCTCCATGCATGAATGAAATCGGATTTTATATCTGGGGAAAAATCAGGAAATAGAGCCTTGAGAAGATTGAAGCGGAATGTAATAAAAGGAGCAGGAACCGGCAGCGAGCGCAAGCCGGCAGACATTGGGAGCGATCTCGCCACATGAGCTGCAGTTTCTTCTCTCATAGTAGAGGAGAACAGAACAGAGCCAATGCCCTTTGCAGCAGTGAGCCAACCAAACTAACTAAAGATCCCCACCGGAATTACATCCGGTATCACGTGTATATGTGCCAGAAGGATACCGAAACGCAAAATATAATACTACATAAAAAAAGAAATATATAGTAAGGGGTCACTTATGGGGGGTACATTGCTTAATATGTCATTCCTGCCCCCGTTTTCACGAGGGTAAACTCCAGCAGGAATCCAGGTTTCATAGTGGATCCCCGCTTTCTCGGGGATGACAAGTGAAAGGGATACCCCCCAAGACTGACCCATTACAAATAATATTCTATTAGTTAGGCAGGGGAGCCTTTAGCCTGGATTATTCATTAGAAGCATAAAAGAGCAATTTAAATGGATCAAAGTAAGCAACCGCGGATTCTGCGGATTAGGCGGATTACACAATGCAAATCCGCGTAATCAGCGTAATCCGCGGTTAAAACATTAATAGTTGGTG
>JAPLCW010000156.1 GCA_026392015.1 Candidatus Auribacterota bacterium
CGCGTGCATTAATCGAAGGTAGTCGAATTTTCTATGCCGCGATGAGTGTCTGAGAAGTTGCAGCGTCATTTTCTAAAATTCCATGTGCAGTTCAGAGTAAAAAGAGGCTCCACAGCCCATTACTCGGACAGGCTCCTAGCAGACCGGATTCTTATCCTTTAAAGTGAACGAGATCGATGAAGAAATAGTGTCATAAATAATTGTCACTTACAATAATTATTGTCAATTATTATGACATTTCTAATGCTTTGTGATATTATAAGTCACAATTACTTTACATAAATAGTTGGTTATAGCTTAAAAGTGTAAACAAAGTATGCAATTGACCTATAAACAAAGTATGCATCTCAAGGATGCAAAAAGTGAAAAAGTGATAACTTTGTTAGCACTTGAGATGTATCATGTTTGAGTGCAATAGATTATAAAATCATATAAATAGTTCAAAATTGTGCATAATTGGCATGAAATATGCTACCTTAAAAATTGAAAAAGGATTAACGTAAAAGAAATATCGGGTTTCCCAGCGAAGATTAATCGGACCGTTGCTTATGAAAAGAAGGGGGGTGAGTAACGGAAAAAGTATAATCCACAGCGGTGAGTGACCCTATGGAGAAAGTATTAATTACAGAATGCGTTGGTGGTCTTGGCGAAACATGAAAGGGGATATCATGAATGCGTCAAAACTGTTCTGGACCTGCGTATCGATGCTTTCGTTGGTGATGTTCTGCACAGGGGTCTATGGTGATGGGTGTGACGACTGGTGTGATGATGTGTGGATACCTGAATGTACTTATGACTATGATACCAGTTTCTCCATCACTCAGGAGTTCTGGTTGGAGGCATCTTGTAATTCGTACTGGGATAACCCTAATGGCTGGGACGGCGGTGAGATATCGCACACCATGAAGATGTGGATCTATAGTCCGGATAATAAGTGTGTGGCATATAAGGAAGACGTTATTGGAAACAAAGTAAATGCATCTCTTGGACTGGTTTGCCGGCCGGTGAAAACGGGTACGTATACTGCCATATTTAGCCTGGAATGTTATGCAACTCGGGAGGGAAATTGCACATGCGTATGGGAAAGTAACGATGGAAATGGGCCAGAATATGAGTCACGCACGCAATATTTCACCGTGAAGGATTCGGATAGAGACGGTTTGTCGGATTACGCCGAGGTCTACATCTACGGAACGGATCGTTACAAGTATGATAGCGATGGGGATTGGTTCTCGGATCGCCAGGAAGCATATTACAATGGCAACTCAGATTACAAACCGGGTGTCAGCGACACAAACGCAAGGAAATGGGATACGGATGGCGACGGATACTGCGACGGGCACGAGGTGAACCTTGGGAGGAATCCGCTTGGCACGGCATCCCATCCCGGTGAGACGAGCAAGCTGGTTATTAATGAGATCCTGTACGACTGGCCCGGGGCCGATCTTGGGTATGAGTTCATAGAGCTATACAATAACCAGAATGTCTCAGTTAATCTTTCAGGCTATTCTATTCAGGCCTCTGACATAGGTGGCTTCAAGACGATCCTCGGCATTCCCGCTGGGAAGGCCATAGCTCCATACTCGTATTTTCTTATCGGCGGCACAAAGGTAAAGGATGTCAATGGCAAGCTACCTGATATTATTGCGAATGTCACAATGCAGAACTCCAACAATCCCGGAAAACCGTATGGCACGGATGGCGTGAGGCTGGTAAAGCCTGGCGGTTATGTGTTGGATACCGTGCTCTATGGGCAGCCGAATTATTATCTTTTTGGCGATGATAGTTACCCTGGGCAGACTCGAGAGCTTTGCCCCGACGTGGCGGAGGGACATAGTCTGAGTCGTAAGACTGCCGGAACGGACACGAATAGGAAGGAAGACTGGAGCGATTTATCCAAGCCAAGCCCCATATCCTCCGCATCGGTAGACAGTGACAACGACGGGTTGAGCAATGTGGATGAGGCGTCAAATGGCACGAACCCACTTGATCCTGACACGGACAGGGACGGGTACATGGACGGGAGCGAGGTCAATGCGCACAAGGATCCTAAAAACGCCTCCTCTAGGCCAAAGGTAGTGATTAACGAGGTGTATTACGACCCCCCAGGTGCTGATGAGGTGAAGAGGCAGGAGTTCATCGAGCTCTACAATCCCGAGGCATATCCTGTAGATTTAAGAGGGGGTGGCATACAGTATGGTGGCGCCGGGTTCGGAACAGGCAGTGTGGGTTTCCCTCTGGGGACCGTTATTCAGGCGGGATCATATTATCTGATCGGCGACATCAATGTGCAGAGCACGTTCGGGGTGAGACCTAATCTCATTCTTGAGTGGGGATTGCAGATGCAGAATGGGGATCAGAACGATCCTGCGGTGCCGTTCTACGGGAAGGGGAGCCCGACGGACGGGGTGAGGATGGTTGGGTATAGGGGGAAGGTCCTGGACACGGTGCTGTACGACACGCCCAACTCAGCGAAACTGCCCGGTGACGCGAGCAATCCGGCGGGGCCGAATGAACTCTGCCCTGATGTTTTGCCGGGCTACAGCCTGAGCCGGGTGACTTTGGGAGTGGATACCAACAGCAAGGCAGACTGGGCCGCAACCGCGCCATCCCCCGGCGGGAATACTCCGGAAGTGACGGCGTGGTGCTCTCCGACCGCTCAGGGCAAGATTGCCAATGACTGGGGATATCCGGAAAGGGCGTTCTTTCAGGATGACTCTGGTGCTATCGCCACGGATGAGGGACAGGATTATTACCAGTTTAACATTCCTCTTGCAGCGGATGCAAAAATAGTGGGGATAGAGATCGAAGCCAGGGGGAGAAATCTGGAGCAGTCCAGCAACAGTATAACCCTGTACCTGGCCTGGGACGGGGCCGGAGAGTATGGGTATTGGAGTGATGGGAGGGCAAACACTTTCTCGAGCAGCAGCTACGCATGGAAGTATTATGGTGGCCCTTCGGATTTGTGGGGAAGGACAAGCTGGCAGGTTTCTGATTTATCGAATGCAAAGTTTATCTGCGCGGGAGTAGCTAGCGGTAATATTGAAGTTGATGTTATAAAGATCAGAGTTTATTACAAGAGGTAAGAGCTTTTGTCAGCCCGTGCGGGATAGCATTCGCGCAGGGAAACTTAATCAGTGTAGTAGCAGGTGAAGTTAAGTTGGTCAGCATAGAACACACCCTCTCTCCTGTGATTGCAGGATAGGGGGTGTGTCTGCCCATAATAGCGGATAATGGAGAAGTCGCCAGCCTGCCTGAAGCCGGAGCCTCAGGTGGGAATCAATCCCCCACAAAATTGGCAGTTGGGTGCACATTTACTTGTTTGGTGAAGTCTCTGATCCGTTAGGTGTCATTCTAGAGCCTATTTCGCAGGATATTCCCTAAAATAGTGAACATTGAGTTCATTACTGACTCATTATCAGTCAGATACAAACTTTTGCATCTGCAGTACTCCACGTTTGGGAGATGAACGGATTATATATTTTACCGCGGAGACGCGGAGAACGCAGAGATGATACATCAAGCAGAGAATCAGGCTATTATTGATTATTCTTTTGCGATCGCTCTTTGCGTACTCTGCGTCTCCGCGGTGTGCTATTAAGCTTTTTAGAAAAAACAGGGAAAGTTTAGCGTAAGGGGTCACTTATGGGTGGTATCCATTTCGCTTGTCATCCCGGCACTTCGACTGCGCTCAGTGTAAACTCGAGCGGGGATCCATTATGAAACCTGGATTCCTGCTGGAGTTTACCCTCGTGAAAACGGGGGCAGGAATCATATTAACAATCTTCAGGGCGGGGTGTAACTCCCCACCGGCGGTAGAGCCCGCGAGTCTCTCATTTTAACACATTGCGAGAGAGACTGATCCGGTGAAACTCCGGAGCCGACGGTCATAGTCCGGATGGGAGAAGATTCGATAGAGTGATTGCGCGTCGCCCTGGAGAACACTGTTCTTCAGGGTTTTTTTGATTATAGGTGAAGATGTTTTCACTGAGAATAGCGAAGACGCAGAGTGAATATTGTCCGAGTTATTCTTTAAGTATGCGCGGTAATAGATACAAGCCGCGGTTATAGTTGTAGAGGAGTTCTTATGATAAGTTCGGTTAAGGAAACACTTAAGGATATTGCAGAAGGGCGGATTGTCATCGTTATTGATGATGAGGACAGGGAAAACGAAGGCGATTTCGTGATGGCCGCCGAGAAGATCACCCCCGAAGCGGTCAACTTCATGGCCAGGCACGGTCGCGGGCTCATCTGTGTCTCCGCTCCGGCGGAAAGGATCGACGCGCTCAATCTAAAAATGATGGTTCAGGGAAACAGCTCGCTCTTCGGCACGCCGTTCACGGAGTCAATCGATGTGAAACGAGGCACAACAACCGGTATCTCCGCGTATGACCGCGCGGCGACAATAATGGCTTTCTCAGACGCGAGAATCGGTCCCGTCGAGTTTGCAAAACCTGGACACATCTTTCCTCTCAGGGCGCGTGATGGCGGTGTATTGAGGCGCGCGGGGCACACGGAGGCGAGCGTTGATCTCTCTCGGCTCTCGGGTCTCTACCCCGCGGGGGTACTTTGTGAGATCATGGATGAGGACGGGACGATGGCAAAGTTTCCGGCTCTCCATCGCATCGCCGAACAGTTTCACCTGCGGATGGTGACCATTAACGATCTTATCCGATACAGGATGGTAACGGAAAAACAAGTGCACTGCATGGCGCTCACAACGATCCCCACCCGCTTCGGGACGTTCGAACTCCGTCTCTACGAGTGCACATTGGATGATCACCATCATCTTGCCCTGATCAGGGGAGATGTCTCCGCGCGTGAGGATGTGCTCGTGCGGGTTCACTCGGAGTGTCTTACCGGCGATGTGTTTGGGTCACAGCGCTGCGACTGTGGGCAGCAGCTGAACTATTCCCTCCAGAAGATCGCCGAGGAAGGATATGGCGTAGTCCTCTATATGCGGCAGGAAGGGAGGGGAATAGGCCTCGTGAATAAACTTAAAGCGTATGCTCTTCAGGATGAGGGCATGGATACAGTTGAGGCCAACGAACACCTCGGATTTCCTCCCGATCCGCGTGATTACGGCATTGGCGCACAGATCCTCGTGGATCTCGGGTTGCATAAAATCAGGCTCCTTACGAATAATCCTCGCAAGATCATCGGGCTTGAGGGATATGGACTGAAGGTTTTGGAGCGCGTTCCTATTCTTGTCGGGACTACCGAGCATAACAGGGCATATCTCGCAACAAAGAGGGATAAGTTGGGGCACCTGTTATAAAATGAAATATTTCAAAATTAAAAATAAATCCCATATTTAAAAAATCCAAATATATCTGCAGGGATTTGGGGATTGGGATTTTGAATTTATTTTGAAGTTTGGATTTTAATAATGTATTCCCCGCCCCGTGGGACGGGGAGATTCACTTTTGCTCTTTTGGTTGTCATTCCCGCGAAAGCGGGAATCCAGAAAAGCGACAACCACTACAGGAATTGGATCCCCGCTTTCGCGGGGATGACATATGCACGAGTGCAAGATCCAAGTCACGCGAAGCGTGTAAATAAAAAGTGCCATGGGCTTGCCCGTGAGTATCTACATTTTATTTTTCGAGTCCTTAAAAGAGGGGAGGATGGCACAATGGTTAAAATTATTCAGGGCGAACTGACAAGCAAGGGGAAGAGATACTCGATTGTGGTAAGCCGCTTTAATGAATTCATCACCTCGAAACTGCTCGAGGGAGCGTTGGATACCCTGCGGCGCCACGGTGTCAAGGACGAGGAGATCTTCGTTGTGTGGGTCCCCGGAGCATTCGAGATCCCCTACGCGGCGAGCAGAGTGGCGAAGAGCAAGAAGTATGATGCAGTGATTTGTCTCGGGGCGGTCATACGGGGTGCGACGCCGCATTTTGAATATATCAGCAGCGAGGTTACAAAAGGGATAGCCCATATTTCCCTCATGACAGGCGTTCCCGTTATTTATGGTGTCATTACCCCTGATACTCTGGAGCAAGCCATCGAGCGCGCGGGGACTAAAGCCGGCAACAAGGGCAAGGATGCCGCCGAGGCGGCGATAGAGATGGTAAATTTGTACGAGAAAATATAGACACGTCGTAAGCGATAAGCACTAGGCATTAAGCTTGCGGAGCACCAGTTACCGCTGTTTGGGATTTTGGATTTGGGATTTTTCTAAAATATATGGGCGGCCGAAGAAAAGCACGGGAGTTCGCGCTCCAGTTTCTCTATCAGATAGAAATCTCCGGAGATGACCTGGAGGAATCCCTGGGACTGTTCTGGTCCGAGCATCCAGTTGACCCTTCTGTAAAAGATTATGCCAGCGAGCTTGTGCGGGGAACACGCGCCGAGGTCGTCAGGATCGATCCTATTCTCGCCAAATACGCACAGAACTGGGTCCTCGACAGAATGGCAGTGGTTGACAGGAACCTTATCAGGATGGCAGTGTACGAAATGCTCATCTCGAAAAAAACTCCCCCGATTGTCGTTATCAACGAAGCGGTGGATATCGCAAAGAAGTATTCGACACCGGATTCGGGCGCATTTGTGAACGGTATCCTGGACCGTATTCGTAAAGAGGAGATGAAGGATGTCCGATGAGAGATTGCCTCGTCCGGGATCTCATCGTGTCTGCTTCGAGAAAGACGATATAAAGTTCATGCGCCGGGCGCTCTGCCTCGCGCAGCGCGGAAAGGGGCGCACCAGTCCAAATCCTGCGGTGGGCGCGATTATCGTTCGACGGGGTAGGGTGATAGGGGAGGGGTGGCACAGGCGCTCAGGCGAATCGCATGCAGAGGTTCGTGCGCTCGCACGCACAGGCGGCGCAGCGCATGGGGCAACAATGTATGTCACCCTAGAGCCATGCAGCACTTATGGTCGTACCCCCCCCTGTACTGAGGCAATTCTGAGTTCAGGTCTCTCTAGAGTTGTTGTTGCGTCTCTCGATCCGAATCCGCGTCATAATGGCCGCGGCGTCCGTATGCTCAGACGCCGAGGAATTCGCGTGGACGTGGGACTCCTTGCAGGAGAGGCTTCACAGCTCAACGAGGATTTTTCCAAGCACATCAGATCCGGCATCCCCTTTACCACGGTGAAGGTGGCGATGAGCCTCGATGGTAAGATAGCAACTGCGCAAGGGGATTCGCGCTGGATCAGCGGCAGGCGGTCCAGGCGTTATGCGCACAGGCTTCGATTTTTGTCAGACGCGATTGTTGTGGGAAGAAAAACCATCGAGACGGATGATCCCTTTCTAACCGCGCGTTTTGGCGATAACACAGCGAAGGTTCCCTGGCGGATTGTGCTGGATTCCCGAGCGAGAATACCGCTGGGCTCTCGCATACTCAGTCCCCCGTGGTCTTCGAAAACCATCATCGCGGTGACTGACCGTGCTCCACGCAATAAACTTGCCAGGTTAGAGGCTCTCGGGGCGCGTATTATGCGCTGCCCGAGCCGTGACGGAAAGGTGTCTATAAGGAGTTTGTGGCAGCGGCTCGGGCGCACCGGGATAACGTCAATCCTGATAGAGGGGGGAGGGGAGACGGTAGCTTCGGCGCTCACGGCGGGTGTTGTAGACAAGATCGTTGTATTTGTCGCACCCAAGATCATCGGCGGACGCACTGCTCCGACGGCTGTCGGTGGCGACGGTGTACGGAGTGTGGCGCGCGCAATGAAGGTGAAGCGGTTCTCGATCGCGCGAATGGGGGAAGATTTGCTGCTCGAGGGGTACATTTCGTCCGGGGCAAGGGCGTGAATTGCTTTTCTGTAAACTTTCAACTTTCAACTTATGACTGTGGATGGCATGTTTACGGGAATTATTGAAGAGATAGGGGTTGTCGAGGCGGTGGATGCCACGGTTGAAGGGCGGCGGATCACAATCCGCTGCTCCTCAATTACAAACGGGTGCATTCCAGGGGACAGTGTCGCGGTCAATGGCGTATGCCTCACGGTTACACAGTGCCACCCGGTGGATTCTGGGACGCATAACGGTTATATTTCAGCCGATATACTCCGGAGGACGTGGGAGGTGACAAACCTCCATATGCTGACTCCCGGCGCACGTGTGAATCTGGAAAGCGCGCTGCGGGCGGGGGATCGAGTGGGGGGGCACTTCGTTCTTGGGCATGTGGATGGGGTGGGAACCGTACGATCGCGCGGGAAGAAGGATGGAGACATTATCCTCAGTATTTCAACCGGCGAAGCACTCGAACGGGGAATTGTCATGGGCGGATCCATCGCCGTAGATGGTGTGAGCCTCACGGTGGCGCGCAGTGAGTCGGCTCTCTTTTCCGTGCACCTCATTCCGTTTACCTTGCGCGCGACGACCCTTGGAACGCTTCAAATCGGGAGACTGGTCAACCTCGAGCTGGATATCATGGGCAAGCATCTTCGTGAGAAACCTTTCGGCGGTATCACAGAGGAGTTTCTCAAATTACACGGTTTCTCTTAATGGGTCATTTATTGGAGGGTCGCCCGGCCCCCCGCACCCTTTCCCTCAAAGAGGGAAGGAATGTGATTTGAGACCCCGCGAGACTGATCCATTGCGGTTTCGCAGAGTAAGTGCTTGCCACTCCGATCCTGATTTTCGTACAATGGGCGCTCGTCGAAGATGAAACGTACAAAGCGAGTTGCCGCTGCCGCCGGCTCGTACATACAGGACGGGGTGACCATGCTGCGTTCTGGTATGTTCTTACCGGCGCTATAGATGAGAGGAGGGGGTTCGCTTGCCAAAGGTTATTTTGAGGCCAAATGAGTCGATAGAGAAAGCCTTGAGGCGTTTAAAAAAGAAGATTGACAAGGAAGGCATCATGAAGTCAGTCAAGAAACACCGACACTACGAAAAGCCCAGCCAAAAACGCCGCAGAAAAGCTCAAGAAGCGAGGAGAAGGTAAAATTCACGCGCGCGAGAAGACAATGCTTGCGCTCTCTACCTCGTGGAATGCGGACGGCCGGCTTGCCCCGGAAGAGTTTCTCGCTGTGCTCCGAGAGCTCGGTCTCGGGGCGATCGAGCTAAGCTATTTCCATACACCGGCAGAAGTTTCCGATATCTCCGCCTGCTGCCACTCTCTTGGGATCCGGATCGTTAGCGTGCACAACTTCTGCCCATTCCCCGCCTGTCCTATCCCGGACAGGCCGCGCTCGGAGGCGCTTCTCCTCTCGTCCATCGATGAAACGGAACGGAGAAGGGCGGTTGAGGAGACGAAGCGTTCCCTCTCAACGGCTGCATCTGTAGGGGCGGAGGTGCTCGTTCTGCATCTCGGGCGTGTGGAGGTGCCGTCTGTCCAGGGTGAGTTGATGAACCTTTACAGGAGAGGCGAAGGGCGCTCCGAGCAGTATAGGAAGGTCAAGGAGCGCATGACGGAGGAGCGGAGGCGCAATTCCCGGCGCTATTTCGAAAGGGTTCTCGCGAGCATTGAGGAGCTCTGCCCGGAGGCGTTGCGTTGTGGCATAATGCTCGCGGTCGAGAATCGGTTTTATTACAGGGAGATACCATCCCGGGATGAATGCCGGGAAATTCTCGAGCGATTTGAGGGTGGCCCTATTGCCTACTGGCATGACATCGGCCATGCCCAGGTCATGCAGAATCTCGGCTTTCCAGGACATGATGAGTACCTTCGCGGTGCCGGTGATCGGGTATGTGGCTTTCATATTCACGATGTCGAGGGATGTGAGGATCATCTTCCGCCCTCGAAGGGGGGAGTCGACTTCCGCGCCTTTGCGCTTCTGAGGAATGCCGAAGTTCTGAAGGTCATCGAGCTCTCTCGCGAACACAGCCTTGAAAGCGTGCGGAAGGGCATTAAGTTCCTTCAGCGTGAGGTGCGAGTGAATGACAAATGACCTGCCTGCGCGGAGCCATATCCCCGCTTCGGCGGAGGCAGGTCATTTGTCATTCACCATAGGGAGGTTGTTATGGGTAAAATAATAGTCGCCACCGATAAGGCTCCACGAGCGATCGGTCCCTACTCACAGGCGGTCCGCGCAGGGAATCTGCTCTTTATCTCCGGTCAGATCCCTCTGGAGCCGCAGAGCGGAACAATTGTCGCGGGGAGCATAGAGCAGCAGGCGAGAAGGGTTTTGGAGAATATAGGGGCGATTCTGAACTCGCAGGGCCTCTCATTCCCAAGTCTGGTGAAGACAACCCTCTACCTCAGACGATTGGGCGACTTTGATGCCGTCAACAGGGTGTACGGTGAATACTTTCAATCAGGACCTCCCGCCCGAGCTTGCGTGGAGGTCGCCCGCCTCCCGAAGGATGTTGATATCGAGATTGAAGCGGTGGCGGCGTATTGAGAGAGGGGCAATTCGGTCTCTGCACAGATGAAGCCACGCGGTTTTGTGACACTCATCACCGATTTCGGGTTGGGCGACTGGTATGCGGGCACGCTCAATGGGGCTATTCTCTCGATTGCCCCCCACGCATGCATTATTGAAGTGACTCATTCCATTCCCCGCGGAGACGTCATTGGAGCGGCAATCGCCCTCAGGAGCAGCTACCGCTACTTTCCTGCCGGGACGGTGCACATGATCGTTGTAGATCCCGGCGTGGGGAGTGCCAGAAAAATCCTGTATGCAGAGCGGGATGGTCATCGTTTCATCGCTCCGGATAACGGCATCCTCCCTCTCGCGCTCGGTACGGGGGCGATGAAAGGGTCGCGGTTTCTGGAAAACGCAAAGCTATGGCGGGAGAGAGTGAGCCATACTTTCCATGGGCGTGATATTATGGCACCTGTTGTGGCCCATCTCCTGAACGGTGTTTCCCCCGCGCGCCTTGGACCCACGTGCCGGAATTTTGTAACGCGATCGTTTCCCAGGCCGCGGGATTTCTCGGCCCGCTCAGCGGCGGGCGAGGTGCTCTATGTGGATGCCTTTGGAAATCTGATCACCAATATTGAGGAGGATTCCCCCATCACAAAGGGGGGCGGCGAGATCACTGTGCGCATTCGAGGAAAGGGGATAAAAGGGGTCAGCAGTTCCTATGAATCGGTTCCGCGAGGGGAACTGCTCGCGATATGGGGGAGCAGCGGATTCCTGGAAATCGCTATTAACGGAGGGAGCGCCGCGAAGAGGCTGCGCGCAGGCCGGGGCAGCGGGGTGGATCTCGAACGGATGAGGAGCCGTGGAAAAGAAAATGAAAGGCGGTAGCGTACGGAGCAAATCCATGCACATGATGGCGGATAATATAGCCAGGGAAAACGTGGAATGTCCCGCATGATAAAAAGAATCCCTGTGTTTCTATACCATGGTGTGCGAGAGTGTCTCGACGACGCAATTCAGGACGTCGGGTACTCCCTCCCGATCGCATCAATTGAGTCGCAGATCGCGTGGTTGAGGAATGGGGGATACATTTCTTTATCGCTGGAGCGGCTGCTCTCCTTCCCGGAGGAGTGGGAACGATCATTTGCCATCACCGTTGATGATTGCCTGATGAGCGCCTATACGCACCTTTTCCCGCTTCTCCGGAAAGAGGGATACACGGCATGTTTTTTCCCTATCGTGAACGCCGTGGGGCAGAAGGGTTGGGTGGGGTGGAGGGAGATCGCAGAGATGCTGCAGGCAGGCATGGAGATAGGCTCGCACGGCCTGAGCCACGCAGACCTGAGTGAAATTTCACCCAGCGAACTGCGTCGGGAACTCGGGGATTCAAAAAAGATCATTGAAGACACGCTCGGAGCACGTGTGCGCTATCTCTCTCTCCCGGGCGGCTACTGCAACCGTCTCGTCACGACATCGGCGGCGGAAGAGGGATATGAGGCTGTGTGCAGCTCGGCCTTCGGTTACAACAAGCCGGGAACAGATCGTTATGCGTTGAAGCGATTTTGTCTGAGGGGAGATGATGCGACACCGGTTATGCGGCATATCATGAAACGCTCTCCCCTGCGCCTCTCCACTCTCTATGCGATGGAGTGGGGAAAAGGCTGTGCAAGGAAAATCTTCGGCAAGAAAATATACGCCGCGATAAGGGGTATTTTTCTCCCGTCCGATGTTCCCCGAACTCTTCCTCGATTCCCCTGAGCATGTTTTCACATTATCTATTAATTAATTTTAACACCTTGACTGCGGACTACGCTGATTACGCGGATTCTTGCCTGTAATCCATCCAAACCGCTGCTAAATACTCCAATCCTTTAATTGCCATGCAATACGTTTGATGAATGATCCAAGTTAATTTCTTGACGAGAAATGAATAATCAGCGGCTCTGGTTACACACCTGTCCGGCTCAAAATCGCGGGGATCGTCTTGAACATTATCCAGAGGTCGAGAGAGAGCGACATATTCTCGATATAATAGAGATCACTGATGAGTTTCTGTTCGTGAGACTCGAGGTCTGAAGCATAGTCCAGATTGACCTGGGACCAGCCCGTGATCCCCGGTTTCACTTCGAGGCGCTCCGCATAGAACGGGATGGTGGACATAAGAGACCGGACAAAGTGAGGACGCTCAGGCCTGGGCCCGACAATACTCATATCTCCTTTAAGCACATTGAAGAACTGGGGAATCTCATCAAGGTGAGTCTGCCTTAAGAAACGGCCGAAGCGCAGCACCCTTGTATCTCCGTGAGTCGCCCAGACCGGCCCGGTTTCCCTCTCCGAATCCTCCTCCATGGTCCGGAACTTAAGCATTGTGAAGGGGCGGCAATGAAGTCCGGCGCGATCCTGCCGGTGAAGGATAGGCCCGGGCGACGTGAGCTTGATGATCAGCGCAATAGGAGCCATGAGAATTGGGAAGCTGAACAGGATGGCGATAGAAGAGAAAGCGGTATCCATGACCCGCTTGAAGCCGCTGTACGCACCCCTTCCATAGCGCACCGTTGTGAGCTCCACAAGCGGTATGTTTTTCGCAGCGGTTGTCGCGGCAACTTTGCCGACGACGGCTTCGTAGAGGTCCGGCACAGTTTTGAAAATGATATCCGTATTGATGAAACAGGAGAATATCTGGGCGACCGTATCCCGCGGAAGGCCGGGAGAGGAGATCACCGCTTCGTCTACGTCATATTTCTTAATAATGGCGGGAATGTCTTCAATGGAGCCCAGAACCTGTTCCCCCGGAACAATAGGTTCCCATTTGCCGGTTGCGATATACCCTACGAGCTGGCACTTTACGCCTGCGCGGCGGGTGAGTCGAAGCATCAGGCGAAGCGCGCTCCGATCCGTGCCGATGATGAGGAGGCGTGAGACAAAATAGTCGCGGCCCAGAAATGCATTAATCAGATACCTCGCGAACACCCGCCACAGCATGATCAGCCCGGCAGTAATACCCCAGGATATAAGGATCACCGTGCGCGGGTAGGCGAAGGCGTGTGCAAAAAACGCCACGGCTCCGATGATGAGAGTGCTCACCGTCATGGCCTTCACAATATTAAAAAGGTTATCGAGGTTTGTCTTGTACTTCGGTTTCTCATAGAGGCCGAAGATATACAGGCAGATAAGGCGAAAAATGATGATGGGGAGCGCGATAGTTTTGTAGGCATCGAGGTTGCGCTGCTGGACATCGATTCCGTAGCGGAGCCAGAAAGAGAGAAGGTCGGAGGCGAGGATGAGCACTGTATCAATGATCACCGCGCCAAAGGCTATGAATCTTGTTAATAATCTGCGCTCCATGAGAGGATCCGCGCCTTCGTTGTTAATAAAGGCGGCACGTAATGCGTCAGTCTTGGGGGCATTTCAGTTCAATTGTCATCCCTGCACCACGGCTGCGCCAGTGTAATCTCACCCCGCGGAGCCAGAGCATGCAGCCTGGACCCCTGCAGGAGATTACCCTCGTGGAAACGGGGGCAGGAGTACCATGTTTTAGAATCTGTACCCCGACGAGACTTAGCTAGTACGGCAGCACCCTTATTGATGTTGAATTAAGTTACCGTTGCAAGTATTATAGGTGCTCTATTCGCACGGCGTCAATGAATTACGAGCGTCTCTCGGATAACTCTATGTCTGACTGGAAGGCGGTACGCCGCATCATTGCGCGGGGGAGGAGATTCGTTGTTACCACACACCTCTATCCGGATGGCGATGCGGTCGGTTCATCCATCGCTCTTCTACGGCTGCTCAGGGCAATGGGGAAATCCGCCGGTGCCCTGCTCCCGTCTCCCGTCCCTGCGATGTATCGTTTCCTCAGGGGCGAGAGTTGGCTACGCACGTACCGGAGGACGCACGAGAAGTTGCTGTCGAGTGCCGACGTAATTTTCATTCTCGATTCCAGCACCAATGACAGGCTCGGCGCACTCTACGAAACGATGCAGCAAATCGAATCCACGAGGATATGCATCGATCACCACCCCAACAACAGCGTGAGCGCCGAACTGAAGGTTATTGATACCCGCGCCTGCTCGACCGCCCAGATGGTGTACGATCTCTTCCATGCGTGCGGCCTCAAGATCGACACGCACACTGCGGAGGCGCTCTACACAGGCATCCATACCGATACGGTGTCATTTAATTTTCTTGGGACCACCGCGCGCACTCACGAAATCGCCGCGGACCTTCTCGCAAAAGGGGTCGATGCGAAGCGCGCCTGGACGAAAATATACAGGAATGACACACCCGGCCTCCTGAAACTTGCCGGACTCGTACTGTCCGGGCTCCATACCGCCGACCGCGGAAGGATCGCCTGGACCACGGTGACGAGGAAGCAGTGGCAACGGCTGCGGGTTAATCCGCGCGACACGGAATCGTTCACCCGCTACCCGCTCACATTACACAAAGTGGGAGTCATCGCGTTCTTTTGCGAGGAAGCGGAGAGGAGGGTCCGCGTGAGCTTGCGCGCACTGGACAAGACGGATGTCGGCAGGATTGCACGGGCATTCGGTGGAGGCGGACATCAGACATCCTCGGGGGTCACGATGCGGGAACCCCTTTCACGAGCAATAGCAATGATAATCCGCGCGATCGAGCGTGGAAAGTGAGCACCAATGTCATTCGGGGATGACAGGGCGACGCGCGGCGGCATCTATAGAATTGGATTCTGGTGCATCGTCCTGCTCGCGCTTACCCTGCGACTCTGGGGAATCGCGAATCAGCTCCCGTATAAGTCATATATCGAAGAGGACGAATTTATCTACACCGCGTTGAAATACGGTTCGGGGGACCTCAACCCCCATTGGTTTACCAATCCCCCTCTCTACAGCTACCTGCTCTTTACGCTCTATGTGATTTACTATCTGGCGGGCAAGGCAGTAGGAATCTACGCAAATACCGATCAGTATCTGTTCGGGTATCTGACGGATCCTACCCCCTGGTACCTGATCGCGCGTTCCCTGAGCGCTCTCCTGGTGATCCCCACACTCATGCTCATTTGCATGATCACCCAGCGTGTGTTTTCACGGCGCTGCGCCCTCGCCGCATGCGCTTTTTTCTCCGTCATGCCCCTGCCGGTATGCTCTGCACATTATGGATGCACGGAACCTCTCCTCATGGTATTTGCGCTTCTCGCGGCGCTCTACGCTGTACGCTGGCGAGAATCCGGGGATATGCGCTTTTCGACCCTTGCGGGAGTCTTTACAGGTCTTGCCGCGGGAACGAAATATACCGGCATCTTTTGCGCAGTGATCCTCCTAGCTGCGCATTATGAATATTGGAAACCACAGGTGCGCGTCGCTTTCGGTAAAAGCATCCTAACAGGCGCGCTGGCGTTTCTCGCGGTTTGTCCCTTCCTATTGTTATCTCCCCACGAGTACTTCTCCACTGCCGGTATCCTTCTTGCGCCTTTCAGAGGGGGTGACTTTGCATGGATGAAGATCCCCAATCTGCACCTGTCGCTTCTCTTGCGCTATATGCCGGAGGGGATGGGCAGGGCAATGGCGGCTGCGGCCGTCGCCGGGACGATATACCTTCTGTTGAGTCGGCGACGCAGCACTTTTCTCATCGCCGTTCTTCCGATGGCATTTTATTTTGTCGCCGGATTTTCGCATCTCTTCCATGGTCGGTACATGCTGATCTGCTATCCGTTTTTCGCCATAGCCGCGGCGGGAGTAACGGAAGCGGTGGCGATGCGCATCGGCCGCTGGCCGGCGGCGTACTTCACCCTCTTGTGTGCGGCACTCCTGTTGCCGTCTTTTTGCGACAGCGTTAATTGTGTTCGCGACTTGATGCTTCCCACTACGTCGGTTCTTTCTGCGCAATGGATCGCCGGCAATTTACCCGAGGGAAGCAGGATGCTGGTCGAGCTTGTGCCCGTCACGCGGTCGGAGGAGAGCATCGTCCGCGAGCAGCGTATGAAGCTCACTGGCCCCCGCTCCCCTTACGGTTACAGGAAGATGACCTCTCACTTCTTTGAGCTCCAGCGCAGGGCCGTCCGCGGCGGGAAGGGGTTTGACGTAACGCGTGTCCTGAGTCCGTTGGGATTTTATATGGAGGCCGGCAGTAAGAATTATGAAGAGGAGTGGATGACGCCGGAGCATATGCACGACCTGATCGAGGATTTCTCCCGATACGATTACGCTGTTTTAAGCGAGTTACGTTCCCTACGCTTTGTCGAACGCGAAAAGCTGCCTGCGTGCTTAACTTTTATGAATGATTTTTACCGAGAAGTAATGAAGAGGGGGAAACTTCTGAAGGTATTCAGGCCGGAAGCCGGAAAGAGTAGGGGAGACACAATCCTGATCTACGAGTTGCCCGGCGCAATGGGGAAACGGCGTTGAAGGATGACCTTGCCTATTGCGCCGGGACCTGGACGGAAACGCCCTTGGACTTCTGGCTGTGGAGCCCCGTCTTGTCAAAGGCTTCGATGGAGTAAGTGTATTTCTTCCCCGCTTGTGCCGTTCCATCCTCAAAAAGAGGCGATGTGACCTCTCCGATTTTCTTCCCCGCGCCCAGGAGATCCCAGGAGCTGCTGCGAAAGATCTCGTAGCCGGCGATGTCGGGCTCGGCGTTTGCCGCCCAGGTGAGGGTGATGCGGCCGTCCTTGACACTCGTGGTGGGAGAGGCGGGATTAGAGGGGCACGGTTTCGTCGCGGCCTCGACCTTCTCCGAGGGATCGCTCATGAGCCCGTCCGCGTCAACAGCCCTGATGGTGTACTGGTAGGTCTTGCCATCTTCGAGCCCGTGATCCAGGTGGCTATCAGAGCTTGATTTTCCGACATCGGTAAAGCTCCCCAGACGCCCCGCCCTGCGCGACACAACGTACTGAGCAATGTCGCTCTCCGGATTCGCAGCCCACGTCAGGCGCACGCTTTTTACAAGTCCGGTTTCCGCCTTGAGATCGCGAGATTGTGCCGGGCGCGGCTTCGTGGTTGCAGAGACAACAGGGGAGAAGTCACTCGCCAATCCATCATAATCGATAGCCTTGAGCTTATAATAGTATGTGGAGCGATCCTTAAGGCCGGTGTGGTTGAATTTGTTTTCGCTTGTCTGGGAGATCTCTCGGAACGGTCCAGTTTCCTTGTCCGAAGAGCATACAACATATTTCTTGATGTCTTTCTCGGGGTTGATCTCCCATGTGAGCGGGACGCTCCTCGCCTTCCCGCTCGCAGCGGCGAAACCGCGCGGAACGGAGGGGATGGGTTTGGTGACTGCCTTCGCCGCCTCGCTCATCGGGCTCTCAAGGTCGTCCTTGTCGACGGACTGCACCTTGTAGAAGTAGGTGGTATTGTCGGGAAGCCCGCCATCGACATAGGAGGGGGCGGAGATCCACCCCGGCTTGACCGACGCTATCTTCTTATAGTCGCCGTCCTCCGCATCACTGCGATAGATGCGAAACTCGCGGATGTCGTTTTCCTTAGGGTTTTTCCACTCCAAACTTACCCTTCGCGCGAGGCCGCTCTTGGCGGCGAGCCCCTGAGAAGCGGACGGACGCGGTTTCGTTGAGGACGCGAACTGCTTTGAGGGTTCGCTCTCGATGCCGTTCCGGTACTTCTTGGCGACCTTGTAGTAGTAGGTCTCACCGTCGCCGAATCCCTTCTCGGAAAAGTTCGGCGTGCGGCTCTCTCCCACGCGGGTGAAATTCCCGTCGGGAGTCGAGGAGCGGTAGACGATGTAGCCGGTCACGCCTTCCTCGTTTTCACTCCAGGAAAATGCGGAGCGCTTGACCTCCACGTTCTCCTTCACCTGGATGCTCCCGAGCGCCGGGCGCCCGCGGGTCGACACGCTGATCGGTTCGGATTGATTCGATTCGAGGTTGGTGATATCGAGCGCAGCGATGCGATAGTAGTATTCTGTCCCATCGCCGAGCCCTTTGTCGACCCACTCCGTCTTCCTCGTATTTGCGATGAGCGTGTAGGGCCCCTCGGCCTTTTCCGCCCGATAGACGCGATATTCTTTCAGATCGGGCTCCTCGTTGGGTTTCCATGAAATCCTGCACTCGCGCACCCAAGCCTCACCGGATATTCCCGCGGGCGGGAAGGGGGCATAGAAACGGACAACATAGCTGTTTTCAAGCTTGCCCACCTCGTGGTTCACAAGAGACCGGAGCTGGGCCTCGCTGTTGGCCTCGAGCGAATCGGCGAGAATAACCTTGCCGGTCTCGACATCCAGGAGACGCATATCCATCTGGATCGAGCCGGCGAAAGCCGCGATGCCTCCCGCGAGCGCGACATCGATCCCCAGCACCTTGCCCACCTTTTTGGCGGTTTCATTCTCGACAACTCCCGACTGGTCGAGTTCGATCTCGTCGAGCACCTTGCGCAGTTGCTTCCTCTCAATCACTTCGAAATTCGGCCTCTTGGCGAATGCGGTGATGAACATCTCGGAGATTGCCTCGCCATAGCCGCGCGACTGCGCTTGCGGATTATTGTTTTTAAAATCAAAGATGGCGATGCGCACCGCTTTCTCCAGCTTAGGCGACGGGGCCGCCTGGCGGACCGGCACAGCGTATGAAAAAACCTGCACGCGCCGGTTACCCTTGTCCGCAACCAGTAGTTTGCCGTCCGCGCTCGCGCCGAGCCCCTGCGGCTGGTCGAACTGCCCCGGCCCTTTCCCCCTCGCGCCGATGCTCGTGATGAACCGCCCCTCGGGATCGAACATCTGGATAGTGTTTCTCCTCTCGTCGGAAACACAGACTATCCCCATCGCCCCCACCGTGATCCCGCTCGGTTTCTCGAATGTCCCCGAGCGTCTTCCTCGCCCGCCGAAGCTGAAGAGATACGCCCCCTCTGTGCTGTACGCATGTACCACACAGATCCCTTCGTCGAGAATGTAGAACATCCCGAACGGCCCGACGGCCACATCCCTGAGCTGTTTGAACTGAGGCCATGCAATAAACTTGATGGGGCCGCCGGCTCCCGATATATCAATCTTCTCTATCACCTTTGGCCCGGAGACAATCTGGCCGATAAACGCGCCGCGGGCGTCGAACTTCTGCACCCGGTTGTTTCCCGCGTCAACCACATAAAGATTGCGGCTCTCGTCGATGTCTATCCCGGTGGGGCGCTTGAAGCTGCCCGCCGTCGATCCCTTCTGTCCGAACTTCATGCTGAATGCGCCGGTGCGGTCAAAAATTGTTATGGAGTCTTCCTTCGTATCGACGATGAATATCCGCCCCTCGCTATCCACGGCGAGGCTCGATGGCCTCGGAAATGTCTTTTTCCAGAAACTGCTCTCGCCGATCTTGCGGAGTATCGCCCCCTGCGGATCGCACATGATGAGCTGGTGTGTGAATGCGTCGAGAATGACGATATTTCCCGAGCGGTCGGCGGCTACGTCCACGAGTGCTTTCCAGTCTTTATCCTGGATCTCCCGTTCGAAATTGACCGACCTGATGGTGACCGGGTGTTTCGGAGGGCCCTGGATTGGATAATACTGAGGCCCCGCGCAACCCGCGGCGAAAAGGGTGATACAAAGGTATGAGAAGAGCCGTTGAGTCCTCATTTAATGTAAAGAATACAACATCTTTCAGTCACAGTCAAATTGAGAAAAGAGAGAGTGGGGTAGGTCCCAGAAGATGTGAAAAATCAATTTTGCGCATTGCCGTAATGGTCGGCTTCATCCAACCCGCTGCGAAGGGTTTGATAAATCTTACTTTCAGATGCCGGTATAGTAGGTAGTTCTATAAATCATCTGGGGACATTATCATTCCTATATGACAAGAGCTGTAAACAAAGTTTGCACTTTTGGCTCTCAGAGGTGTAAACAAAGTATGCAAAATTGTCAGCGTATAAGATTTTGGTGTCTATTCTTTGATAACAAGTGTTCTCACTAGCTGAATTACTGCAAGTTGTATACTAGGCTTTCCAGTTAAGCTCTGTAGTACAGAGCTTAGGGAGGCCTAGTATGCGAAAAAGACGTTGTGTTTTTTGTTCAAGCTTCAATACCAAGAAGCTTGGATTCCGGAGAAAGAGCCGTAAAACATCACAGGGTATTAAACCCTGCTTTTATCAACGCTGGTTTTGTAACGATTGCAGGAGAGCATTCAAACTCTGGAATAAAAAACAGTCATGTGACTTTTCTCGGGGAATTAAAGCCTGCGATCTCTACTACGACAACGAATCAAGCTATCGTTCCGTGAGTCGCCGGCTTGGAATTGCACCCTACAGGCTTTTCGAGATCATCAATGCCTTAGGCGCCAACTGCAAGTCCACGATCGACGTTGCCAAATAGCTTAAGCCCAAGTGGTCAGGATATTTGTTGGTAGACGAAAAAATGTTCTGGATTAAGGGCGTTGAATGGTTTTTGCTCATCGCTGTAGATTTAGGTTCACAGGATATTGTCCATTGGGATCTCGTGCCCGTAGAAGATGGAATCAATGTAGCGTGGTTTTTCTTTGTCACTAAATGTTGCATTGGCTATCCCTTTGAGGGATTGATCAGCGACCTTTTACCAGAGTTCTATGGAACGAGCCGGTGGTTGTTGCCGGGGAAACCTCATCAATTCTGCACCTATCATGCGTATAGAGCCACAGAGTACTACTTTAAGTACCACTACAGAGGCGGCGATAAGCTCTGGGCTGAGAGATTCCTTGTTATAACCAGGATCATCTGTAGGTGTAACATAGTCGAGACAGCCATGAGGGCGCTGGAATACCTGGAGCGCCACCAGAATGAACTCAGAAAAGCAGGGCTGAGTAAACGATTGAATGTCCTGAGACGCAGATTTCCGAACCTCATAGAGCGTTTCAGAGATCCAAACTTAAGGCCCGATAATAACATTGTTGAGAATGTCATCAAGCAGCTCAATCAAAAGTTCAAGAAGGTTTCTGGATTTGAGTCATATCAAACAGCGTATAATTCGATTAGTCTCTTGATAATGCGCTATCGATTTCATAAATTCAACTGTTCAAGGATGCCTGGCAATAATGGAAAATCGCCACTTGATCTTGCAGGTGTAGATACCTCTAAAATTAATTGGGTGCGATTTTCACAAAAACGCTGACTCAAAGCTGGAGTTACCCACAATCGCCCTCGCCTCGCCGAGCTTTGCAGAAGCGCTCGGCCTCGGGCTCATGTGGATAACTCCTCTGGGTGAAATTGGTGCCAGGAACAATGAATTACAGACACCAAAATTGTATACGCTGCCAAAAACGGCATGGTTCAAAAACGGCTGTTTTTGGGTAACAAAAGGCAGTATACGATTGATGCGCGCAGGTGCGCAAGACTTTGATCAGGGGTTAACGGAATTTTAAGCGTTCAAGCCGCGCGTTTGAACAACTTAAAACCCAGCAATTCCAGCCAGTGAAGGTGGGGCTCGCCGAACAGCAATTCGGCCGGACTTTTATCAACGCGCTCCAGATGTTCGCTTCTCATAAAACGCCGGTGGTTGAGAAAGAAACGGAGCAATTCCAGATAGTCCGGC
>JAPLCW010000142.1 GCA_026392015.1 Candidatus Auribacterota bacterium
GATTCTGTATTCTTGCTTTTCCATTCTGGATTCTGGCTCCTGACTGCCTGAGTAGTTACGTCGAGGCTTCAGCCCCGGCTCATTTAGCTAATCTCCTTTCCCTTCATCATCCAGGAGACTAGCAGGGTAATGAGCACCGTCGCCGGCAAAAAGAAGAGCGCATCCTCCGGCCAGAAAAATCCGAACCACCAGCTTTTCCAGGAGAACGGAAACAGCCAGTAGTACATCGGCCCGATCTGTTTCTGAAACGAATCGAGAAAAAGATGCAGAGCCACGCCGCCCGACAGAGAGAAGAAACACACCTTTCTTATTGCGGGGACAAAAATGAGACTGGCGAGCGCGCAATAGAGGAGGCAGACGAATGGGGAATGGAGCGGCTCGACAAACCAGAAGGTGGATGGAAAAAGAATGTGAAAGGGCCGTGAGATGAGATCGGGAAGAATAACCCCAAGCGCGAACACAGGGAATAATGGAAGGCGGCAGAGGCGCCTCACCACCTGCGCCGAGCAAAGGTGCGTGATCAAGTCCGGCATAAGATATCCTCAATAGCTATTGCTCGCGAGCAATATATGTTCGGAGTGTTGTACTTCATTGCTGGATTGGCGAATCTATAATTCCGACAATGTCTCATTATCGCTGGCCGGGGTTGTTCGCAAGTTAGGATTCTGTGATATGGATTTGAGCTTTGTCTGGGATTTCGAATTTTACATTTTGAATTTTGGCATTTGTCATTCTTGGCTCTTCTCTCCGATCATGATAGAATCAGCCAATGATTACGATAGAACATGCGCTCACCCTGATCCTCAATAATATCAAAGTGGGGCCTTCCACAGTAGTGGATGCGTGTGATGCCCTCGGTCTCGTTTTCGCCGAAGACGCGCGCGCGCGGAACAATATTCCTCCTTTTGACAATTCTGCAATGGACGGTTATGCCGTGCGGAGCGCCGACACGCGAGGGGCAAGTCCCCGGTCTCCGGTGATCCTGCAGCTCCTTGAAGATGTCCCGGCGGGGCATCTGCCGAAAAAGACGCTGGGGCTCGGCTGGGCGACAAAGATTATGACCGGCGCCCCCGTGCCTCGTGGAGCGGATGCGATAATTATCGTCGAAGACACCGAAGAAAAGGATGGAGTCGTCCGCTGCTGCGCGGAGGTCAAGAGGGGGGAGAATATCCGTCGCTCCGGCGAGGATGTGCGAAAGGGAGAGGCGGTATTGCGAAAAGGGAATTCGATCCGCCCGCAGGAGATGGGAATGCTCGCCGCGATGGGAAGAACGCGCGTGCGCGTGATACGGCGTCCCAGAGTCGCCATCCTTGCCACAGGAGATGAACTGATACCTCCTGATCGTATTCCCGGTCCCGGGCAGGTGCGGAACTGCAACAATCATTCCCTTGTCGGACTCGTAAAAAAATGCAATGCCGAGCCGGTGGACCTCGGGATTGCTCCGGATGACTCTGCGAAACTCCATGCCCAACTCAGAGAGGCTGCCGCATGTGATATGATCATCACGTCGGGAGGTGTCTCCGTGGGCGAGCACGACCTTGTGAAAAAGGTGCTCGCCGAGATGGGCGCGAAGATGAAGTTCTGGCAGGTATGCATGAAGCCGGGCAAACCGCTCGCGTTTGGTCTCATCAGGGGGAAACCGGTCTTCGGACTGCCGGGGAATCCCGTTTCAGTAATTGTCTCCTTCGAAATATTCGTCCGTCCGGCGATCCTCAGGATGATGGGGAAGAAGAGGCTGGACAGACCGTTGATTACCGCCATTCTGGAGAAGCGGATCGAGAAACCGGCCGACCGGGTGCATTTTATCCGCGCGAAAGTCTGCCTGAAAGGCACGCGATACCATGCCTCGCCCACCGGACCCCAGGGCTCAGGGATACTCAAATCTCTTGTGATGGGGGGTGGTTTGATAGTTCTTCCAAAAGCAAAGACGGTGGCCAAAGCAGGGGAAAAGGTTGCCGTGATGATGTTGGATCCGGCTGAGGAGTAGTCGAGACGATGGCAAAGCGCTAAATCCCGCCTTCCCTCACATGAATGGTTATCCACAGCGTAGCCGAGACTTTAGTCTCGGCTACTGAGCGGGATGTTTTATGACAGGGCAGAGGGAATCATTATAATTAGGAAGGCAAGCATAGTTCAGTTGAAAAATTGTCAGGAGATTCCCCAAAATAGTGAGCACTAAATTCATTACTGGTAATTACCAGACAGATACAAAATATGGCATCTGTACTACTCCAAGTTTGGAAAAAGAAGAGATCATATATTTCACCGCGGAGACGCGGAGGACGCAGAGATGATAGATCATGCAGAGAGCCAGTCTATTATGAATTATTCTTTGCGATCGCTCTTTGCGTGCTCTGCGCCTTTGCGGTGAGCTATTAATCTTTTTTAAAAAAACGGGGAAAGTCCTGGAAAAGTTGTAATCTGGTATCCCCTCAGTTATGTAGTGGGGCCTTCATGCCCCCCAAGCTAAGGAGCCACACGCCCCGGGAACTGATCTGTTGCATGAAGTATAAAGCATAAAGCTTAAGAAATAGTAATGGGTCACTTATGGGTGGTATCCATTTCGCTTGTCATCCCCGCGAAAGCCTGCCTATGCCGAAGCGGCTTCGCGCAGGCAGGCGGGGATCCAGTATGAAACCTGGATTCCTGCTGGAGTTTACCCTCGTGAAAACGGGGGCAGGAATGACATATTCAGCAATGTACCACCCATAAGTGATGCATTGCAAAAAAACAAACATTTTGGTGTTAGCAGTACAGATAGATTTGATTGCGGTTATTAGGCTGCGCGGGGCCCACTCATGAATAAACAGAGAGAAGATTCATTGGATTCCCGATGCCGCCTGATTTCTCAAGTGGATCCGCATTTCGCGCTTCGCTATGCGCGCTTCCTGTTCCAGGGGGTGGATTTTGAGGGGAAGGAACTGCTCGATATCGGCGGGGGCCCAGGCATCTACAGCTTCTATGCGGCATGCTCGGGCGCGAGGAGAGCGGTGTGTCTTGAACCGGGGATCGAGGGTTCCGAAGAATTCTGGAGGCGGAAGTTTGAGAAGATAGCATCGCTGCTCCAGGCAAAAAATGTCACCTTGTGTCCCGCGAGGTTTCAGGACTATAGTTCACCTCACGACGCATTCGATCTGATTATTTCCCACAACTCGATCAATCATCTGGACGAGGCTTCTTGTGTCACGATGAGAGAGAGCGATGAGTCGAGGCGAACGTATCAGTTTCTGTTCAGGAAGATGTACGATCTTACGCGCCCGGGAGGGAAGGTGGTGATCTCGGAATGTTCTCATCTGAATTTTTTCCCGATGCTGGGACTCCGGAATCCGCTCGGCAGGGACATCGAGTGGGAGAAACATCAGCCGCCGCGGGCCTGGATTGAATTGATGCGCTCTGTCGGATTCGTGGAACCCTCCTTGAGATGGGAATATCCGTTGAGGCTCAGCGCTATCGGAAGGTTGCTCATGTCGAATAGGGTGATTGCCTTTTTCCATAAAAGCCGCTTCGTGTTTACCATGATAAAGCCCGCCTGAGACAATCCCATCAAATTGAATAAATTCCCTTATCCGGGTGACGTGTGTCTCTTGATAGGTCTTTCTCACGCGAAAGAGCATGCAGCTGAATAAGCCATATAGGGCCAGTCGATCAAACGGCTTCAACCACTGAGACCACTGAATTTACTGAAATAGATTCAGTTCTTCAATGGATAACGATACTAACCGCGGATTAGGCGGATTGGGCGGATTAAAAAGGATAATACAATATCAGAACTACAGATGAATACGGCAGATTTAAGGTCGAGGAGGCAGTTCTTAACTTTTGACATCATGCCTTTTGCAGTTGTTTGAATCCGCGTAATCCGCGTAATCCGCGGTTAACAGGTCAGCTCTTCCTGCGGACTCTCGCGGCGGCGAGCCCCGCGACCATCAGGGCGAGTGTGAGAACGGAGATCGCCATCCCCGTCCGAAATCCCGGCGGCCTGTAAGAGAGAAAAATATGGTGTTTCCCCGGAGAGAGAAAGAGCCCGCGGAAAAGCATGTTGATATTAAGCACCTCACGCCGGGCGCCATTGTCAGAGGCCGTCCATCCGGGTGCCCAAATCTCGCTCGTGCACAAGTAGCTTGGGAGGCGCGTCTCGAATTCCAGCTCTACCAGATTGGGCGTGCGCGGAGCTATGGGGATGGGGCGATACGGTTCTCCGCCTGTGAGCGTCATCGCCCCCGGCGGAATAAGCGCCCTCTGGCGCGGGTCGATCGTCAACAACCTCGCGCCTTCCATTCCCGGCGGGCAGACCTCCGCCTCCGGCACGAGCCACGCACGCGGAAGACTCGCCTGATTGCGATAGAGAAAAATATGCGGGACGGTCATTCCCCCCAGGAACTGTTTGTATAGCGGAACATTTCTGAATTCCCCCACAAGCTCCAATTGCGGCTGATCGAGCGGCAGCTCGGAGAGGAGCAGATCCCCATTTAAAAGCGAGAGCAGTTCGGGATGCGCAATGCGGGGGACGGTAATTGACCATCGTGCATAGGGATTGGTCAGACCCGTCATTGTGTCTATGTAGCGTACATAGGCGGAGAGATTGACGGGGGAGTAGCCGTCGATACGCGAGATCCCCCGCGCAGTGGTCGCGAAAAACGGAAGGTCCGTCCAGAAGGCCGCCGCGAACGGTGCGGACGTGTCGACGATGCGTGCGCTGATATTTTCTCCGCGGATCTTCTCCTGGAGAGCGGACGACGGATAGAGCTCGGCCATTGAATGGGTTTCGAGGTAGTGTCGCGCGAAGTAGAACAGGTCCGCGACGGTTAGGCCCACGAGGAGAAGCATGAAGACCTTCGGTTTTGCCGCGCGCCTCTCCATGATGAGAAAAAGGGAGCAGAGAGAGGCGAGGAGAGAGAGTTGCCATCGCAGAGAGATGAGCCCGTTTCTCCTGAAATTCACCGCGTCCTGTTGCATGATGCGCGGATCAATCGGGTTGAGTTGCCCCTTCCCGAAAAGCGCGGAGAACCGGACATTGTAATTATTCATAAGTATTTCGTCGCTCTGTTGGGAGAGCCATCCGGTGGCGCAGATGAAGAGGATTATTCCGGCGAGGAAAATGCACAGCCAGGGCGCCGGGGAGCGGCTCTGCAACGCCGAGGAAGAAGAGCGTAAAAGATTATGGAGGGCCCTTGCGGAGAGGATCGCGCCGAAAAAGGGAGCGAGGTAGAGCAGTCTCGCCGGGTTGCGGAATGCGCCGAGCATGGGAAAGATTCTGTTGAGCAAGATATGAACATGCTTCAGTTCCTGAAGAGAGCACAGCACCGCGAGGACAAGGAGTGTTCCCCATAGGAGAAAATCGCGACGCGAGTGTCTGTTGCAGGACGCGCGGAGAATGAGGAGCATCGCTGCGAGGCCGATGTAGAGCGCAGATTCCCACGGGGGGGCGATGCCGGGGCTGAAGTCGCTGAGGAGCGCCGGGTTGAGCATGAGGCCGAGATGAGAGGGGGTCGGCATGAAGGAGTAGTGCCCCTGGCCGACGGGGAGCGATCGCGAAAGGAGAGGCGAGAGCCGCAAGGCAGGCAGGAGATAAAAGCCGGAGAGGGGAGGGAAGAGGAGGAGACCGAGCAGGAGGAAGAGAAGGCCGTGTGCGCGCGTGCGCGTGTGGGAGTGTGGGGGTATCGGAGTGTCGGAGTGTCGGAGTGTCGGAGTATCGGGGTATCGGAGTATCGGAGTATCGGGGTGTGATGATATGCCGCTGTTTCCTTGGGAGTATCTCCCATACCCCGACACTCCCATACTCCCGTACTCGTCCGTGAATCCTCCCGGATAAATCAGCAGCCTCAGGATGGCGTAAATGATAAGGAACGGGATAGTGTAGAGAAGGAGCTGAAGTTCGCCGCTCAGCAGCGCAAGCAGGAGAGAGAGCGCCAGGAGGAGAGAAGAAGCGGGCGAACGGCTCTGCAGGCATTTTTCCGCGCAGATGAAGAGGAACGGGATATACGCGAAAATTATTGTTCTCGAGTAAAAGCCCGCCTGGACATGCGAAAGGCTTCTCGCGCCGAGGGAGAAAACGATCGCCGCGAAGAGCGCTGACGGCCGTTCGCAGCCTATCCGGAGCGCGAATACGTATGTGAAAACTCCCGCGAGGAGGATGTGGATGAAAAAACCCAGATTGAGCGCCAGGGGGGGAGGGAGGGGGGTGAGGAGGAGATGTGGAAGAGCGAGTGTGAAGTAGAGGGGGTTGGGAAAGGCGGGTGTGCCCGAACATTCCAAAGGGTTCCAGAGCGGAAAGGAGCCGGACCTGAGGAGCGAATCGCGGATAAACATTTGATGGGGGAGGTGTTGTGTGATCACATCGCTATACCTGGTCGCGAGGAGATGGGATGGGGAGAAAGCGGTTGCCGGGAAAAAAAGGAGCTGAATACCGAGCAGTGCCAACAGCCAGAATAAGTCAGTTCGCCTCATAATGTAAGAATACCAGCCGGGCAATTGCTGTCAACGCTCATGTTCAGATTGGCATGGGAATATTTTCAGGTTAATAGCCCCCCCGAAGATAAGGGGACAATTAAGGGGGCATAAAAAAGTTATCCACAGCGTAGGGGGGGCCTTAAGGCCCCCCTGCAGAGCTGAATATGTCATTCCTGCAATCTCCTCCGCAGGGATAATGCCGATAAATCAGGCAGTGCACTACCCATCAGTGACCCATTGTCCCGTAAGTGGGGTCATCCCCCGCTATAAGTCCGTTTCTGCATCAAAAAAGTGTAAACAAAGTGTACACTTTTAGCGTTCAAAGGTGTAAACAAAGTATGCAAAGTCATTATTTTGAATTTGTCAAAATAATTCCGATCCCTTCATATTAAGTTATAACTCGTTCATATATAATTCGTTACAGATATTATTCGAACTAGAAACAAAAATTGCAGTTTTGGCACGGAATATGCTACTACACAATAATAGGGATGTGTCCATAGAGTTAGTTATTATGGCTTATTCTTACCATTCCAGCTTTGAATATATGCCATACGTTATGCGCAAGAATGGGAATATTCAGTAATAATACTATGGGGGGCGGCTTTTTTTAGGGGAGATATAACTTAATCTCAGATTGCAGCTATAAAATAGCAAAGATTTCTGTCTGCCGCATTCCGTCAGACAACTAATTCGAGGTTTACTCCGCCCTAATTGAGAAGTTGTAACAGAAATAGTATCTTAGCCTGGATTATTCATCTGCGTGTTGTAGGGGTTCGATTCATCGAACCCAGGCTGAGAACGGGCTTGATAAAATCTGTTCTGAGCTTGCCGAAGGATCAAGCCCCTACAATGCAATGTGTTACGATATATTTGGATAAGGTCAGTCTCAAGTTAGTGAATAGCTCAGGTTAGGGGTTTGGATCCTTTGACAGGCTTAGGACAATCGTTATCCGACCCGTGCATTAGGCAGCGTCAAGGCAAGCTTGATACTTGTCCCTTCCTGCTGACAGGCAGGAGTCGCTGGCGGGGATCAAGCCCTGCAGCCTATGGATTGGAGAAGGAAATGAACTGGCGAATTTTTCACGTTTTCTGGGGGGGGCACGCAGTAGTTATTAAGTAATGCATCACTTATGGGTGGTACATTGCTGAATATGTCATTCCTGCCCCCGTTTTCACGAGGGTAAACTCCAGCAGGAATCCAGGTTTCATACTGGATCTCCGCTTTCGCGGGGATGACAAGTAAAAGGGATACCACCCCTAAGTGACCCATTACGTTATTAATTGTTTTAGCATTGCTGCAATTCTTATAGTACTATAAACAAACACGGGTTGGCGTTGAAGATATATAAAGAGAAGCCGGATACGAATTATTCTCTGCAGCTCTATCAAAAAGGTGGTGTTATGCGGACATGCCGAAAGAGCAGAGAGTATCAAATAGCGCTGATCACCCTGAGCCTTCTTGTTTCATTTGCTTCGCTGTGCCATTCTCAACCTCAGAATAAAGCACTCATCAAGTCCCTTTCCCAAAGCCCCAAGATCTCCTTGTATAATTCCCCCTTGTCTGATTTCGAGCAAGGGGCAACGAAGGTGCGCGTTATTATAAATCTGCGCAAACCGGCGGGTGCCGAGGGGGTTCCGGCGCTAATGGATCTGGGGGTCAGACAACAGGTTCGGGAAACGGTAAAAGCCACGTTGGACAAGGTTATCGCACCTCTGAATCCCGACAGGATAAGAATCACCAACAGGTTTGTGTATCTCTACGGTTTCTCGGCCGAAGTGACGCTTGAAGGTCTCCAGGATCTGATCAACAACAGCGATGTCCTGTCGATTGAAACCGATCCGATACTCACCGCGCATCTGGCTCAAGGGATCCCGCTGATGAACGCTTCCACGGCGAGAAATAGCTATAACGGTTCAGGTATTTCGATTGCCATTTGCGATACGGGGATTGACTATACACACCCGAAACTGGGGGGAGGCGCGTTGCCCAACGGTAAGGTAATCGGCGGCTATGACTGCGGAGACGACGACAGCGATCCCATGGATGTGCACGGTCATGGAACAAGCTGCGCCGGCATTGCGGCGGGCAACCTAGGGACTTCGGGGGATTATATCGGCGGAGTTGCATACAATGCCAAATTGTATGCGGTGAAGATTGCATTTGGGAGCGGGGGCAGCGCCAATACCTCAGATATGATAGAAGGTTGGGAATGGTGCATCACGCATCAATATGACGACCCTGACAACCCGATCATGATCATCAGTACCAGCTTTGGAGGGGGAAAATATTCTAGTAGCTGTGATGATTCTGAACCTCTCATGACCTCCGCCGCGGCCGATGCGTTAATTGTGGGCATGACACTTTTTGTATCTTCGGGGAACGACGGCTACTGTGATTCCATAAGCTGGCCCGCATGCATTTCGGATGTAATATCCGTGGGCGCAGTGTATGATTCTGCTTTTGGGACCTACCTGCCCTGCATTTCAGGGGATTCCTGCGCTCCGTCAAAGCTTCCGACCACCGGATGTTCGACCGGATGGTATGCCACGGATACGGCGGCGGGCGACATGGTCACCTCGTATTCGAATACAGCTTCGTTCTTGTCTCTGCTCGCTCCTTCCAATCAGGCATATACGACCGCGGTCGGCGGAGGCTATACTGCCACTTTTGGGGGCACCTCGGCTGCGTGTCCCTATGCCGCCGGTGCGGCTGCGTGTCTGCAAAGTGCAGCGAAATCTATCACCGGGTCTTTCCTGCCCCCCAGCCAGGTGAGATCAAAGCTTATCAACACCGGGAATTCTATAACAGACGGCAAGGTTGCCATTACCAAGCCTAGAATAAATCTCGGCAACGCGGTAAATTCCATAGAGACTGTGACGCCTACCCCCACACCCACCCAGACCCCGACCCGAACCCCGACCCGGACGCCAACCCGTACGCCGACAAGGACGCCGACGAATACGCCCACGCTCACCCCGACAATAACTCCGACATCCCAATACACCCCGACGGTGACAGCGACGCCGACGATCACCCCGACACCGGGGCCGGCTCAGTGGTCGATGTTTCGCCGTGATATAAGACATACGGGGCGGAGTGAATATACGGGGCCGTCTACACCGGTGTTCATCTGGAGCTATCGGGCGGGAAATTTTGTGGACTCTTCCCCCGCGCTGGGGAGTGACGGCTCTGTGTATGTCGGCTCTCTCGACAATAATTTCTATTCGCTTCAGTCTAAAGGTATGCTCTGCTGGAGCTATCGGACCGGCACTCTGGTGTATTCCTCTCCCGCGCTGGGAAGCGACGGGAAGGTGTATGTCGGCGCATATGACAATAATCTCTACGCGTTCTCTCTTGCGGGGGCGCTCCAGTGGAGCTTCAGGGCCGCTGACCGCATTTATTCCTCCCCCTCGGTCTCGAGCGAGGGGAGGGTATATGTCGGTTCTTATGACAATAATCTCTACGCATTTAATTCCAATGTCACTCTCAACTGGAGTTACCGGGCGGGAAATTGTGTGCACTCCTCTCCTGCGCTGGGGAGTGAAGGGAGGGTGTATGCCGGTTCCTGGGACAACAGGGTCTACGCATTTAATCTTAGCGGCGCTCTCGGCTGGAGTTATATGACCGGAGATGATCTATATTCCTCTCCCGCGCTGGGAAGCGACGGGAGACTGTATGTCGGCTCCAATGATAATAATCTCAGTGTGTTTGGTCCTGACGGGGTTTTTCACTGGAGCTATCTTTCCGGGAATATGGTGCGTTCCTCTCCCGCCGTGGGAATGAACGGATCTGTGTATGTCGGCTCTAATGACAGGAGGCTCTACAATTTAAATTCCGACGGCTTGCTTAACTGGAGCTACCAGACCACAAATATGGTGCGTTCCTCTCCCGCCCTGGGAAGCGATGGCAGGGTATATGTCGGCTCTTATGACAAAAGACTCTACGCGATTAATTCCGATAGTACGCTCCACTGGAGCTATCTTGCCGCGGGTTGGGTGGATTCTTCTCCCTCACTGGGGAGGGGCGGGCGGGTATGCGTGGGCTCTGATGATAATACTATCTATTGTATCGATCAACCGACGGAGACGCCGACCGTTACACCAACACCGACAGACACACCGATTTACACCCAGACCCCGACAGCAACGTCGACGGCAACTCCGACGGAGACACCGACCCAGACACCTACGGAGACGCCGACAAAGACACCTACACAAACACCGACGTTGACCCCGACGCCCACGGAGACACCGACAAATACACCGACAATAACGCCTACGCCGACCGAGACGCCGACACTCACACCTACGCCGACCCCCACAGAGACGCCGACGGAGACCCCGACTCGAACGCCGACCGAGACACCCACGCAGACACCGACGGAGACTCCTACGGAGACACCCACCGAGACTCCAACGATAACGCCGACCCCCACGGAGACGCCGACGGAGACCCCGACAGAAACGCCGACCGAGACACCCACTCAGACACCGACGGAGACTCCGACGCAAACGCCGACCGAGACACCCACTCAGACACCGACACAGACTCCGACGCAAACACCGACTGAGACACCCACGCAGACACCGACAGAGACTCCGACGCAAACGCCGACTGAGACACCCACTCAGACACCGACACAGACTCCAACCTGTACTCCGACACCTACAGAAACCCCGACAATAACGCCTACACCGACGGAGACTCCGACAAGAACGCCCACGGAGACGCCGACGGAAACCCCCACACGGACGGCCACTCCCACCAACACCCAGACGCCCACACAGACGCCCACCGAGACGCCTTATTACGATAAAGGGCAGGCCTATTTTTATGTAGATGACTATTGCGATCCTCCGTCCGAGGTGGATGACAGTGAAGGGAACAGGTT
>JAPLCW010000160.1 GCA_026392015.1 Candidatus Auribacterota bacterium
TCCAGCACCATAAACAGGTACAGGTAGTGACCTTTTACCGGCGTCAGCAGGTAGCTGATGTCCCCGCACCAGCGCTGATTCGCTCCCGTCAGATCCTTGCGTATGGGGGCCGTCGAGTGGCCGTTGTGCCGGTGATCCTTCCCTCGCATGCCCATCAGGCCGACAGCCTTCAGCACCCGGTATGTGGTGCTGAACGAGACAAAGACCAGCCCCGTGTCCCACGCGGTAACCGTGAGCTCACGATGCGACAGATCCACCAGGTCTTCCCGTCGAGCCAGCGCCGCCACCGTCTCCCGTTCAGCCGGCAAGAGTCGATGAAGAGGCCTTTCCGGCCCCGGCTTTCCGTTCTCCAGGTTGCCTCCGGCCCGGCGTGTTCGCTGCCACCGCGTAATGCGGCTGCGATGAATCAGCAGCCGCGAGCAACTTCGGCGGCAGGAAACGCCCTGCACAGCCGACTCCTCGATCAGACCCAGCATTTCCATCTTCGTCTCCGTCGCGAGCCATTCGCCGGTTATCTCGCCCACGAACCCCCATTCGTTTTTTTTCGCAGGATCGCCAGTTCGACGCTCAGATCCGCCATCGCCCGCTCCTTGGCCTCCAGTTCCTGCTTGAGCGCCGTGTACTCGTCCATCGACACGGTCTTTGGTTTCGGGCCCGGCCTGGCCTTCAGCCGCTCCAACGCACCCTCCCTGACATGTTCCCGGATACGGGCAAGGTCCGAGGAATACAGCCCCTCCCGCCGCAGCAACTCACCGAGCTGCTGCTCGCCTTTCTCGGCTTCCAGGAACAACTGGTATTTCTTCTCCGCCGACAGATATCGTCGTGTACCTGTCCCCTTCGCCTTGCCCTCATCCTTTGTCTTGTGCTCGATATCACTCATGGTGTCGCCTTCCTCGTTGCGGACAGGCGTTCCCCCGGCTGGCTTCGGTCGCCCTACGGGCTCCCTGCTCCAGCCGGGGGAACGTACCCCTCAACCATATAGTGTAATTGTTCCAGCTCTTGGAGTCACGATCTCAGAAACGGCGGGTCTGCTATTTATACTTTTATGTTATGATCCCATCGATTCAGGCTATAATAGTGTGATGGGAGGAAGAGGATAGCCCCGACAAAATATTTTTTTGGACCTTTTATTACGGCGGAGTGGCTCAGGTGGAACATCCCTCATTGGAGGAGATGACAGAGAACAGGCCAAAATGTTTCATTTACCATGAACATCCTTGGAAAGTAAAGAATCTCGAAAAATTCATGTTGGATAACTATCATATTGAAAAGAGTATCGGCGGATACACGATATACGCACTTAATAATGGGAAATGAAGGGATTCTAAAATTGTAGGGTAACACTATCTGGATTGATCCGAATTGAATATATGAGTCCATTGAACCGTAAAAAAAGAATTGCCCTGATAAATGGTTTTTTGTTTTTCTCGCTGATCGCAATTGTGCGATGCGCATATATTTATGCAGTGCCCGACAGCTGGTATCTTCACGAGGAGGTTTCTCCTTTGGCGGAGAGTTATGGCGCGAAGGTTATCCGCTTTGAAGAAGCCGCTCAGAACATTACGGAAGGGAAAGGATATGTAATATATTCAAAATATTTTGGCAGATACATTTCGTATCTTCTGGAATATCCACCCGGCTTCTCATTCTTGCTTATTCTTATCTCGTACGTGGGGATTTCCAGCCACCTCTCTATACAGCTTTTTCAAATTCTATTGGCGACGATCACCTGCTATATCCTTTATAAGATCACGTGTTGTATAGCATCAGCGAGGGCAGGCATAATTGCCGTGGTTATAGTTGCGTGTAGCCCGATCCTGGCGCGCTATGATGTTGCTATTGAACCGGGTGTGCCGGCAATGCTACTTATGAGTGCCTCACTTTATCTGCTTCTCTGCAATCAGAAAAATTGTGCTATTCGGTCAAGCATGGCCGGATTGCTTATTGGATGTGCAGCCCTCCTACTCCAGGATTATGCAGGACTAGCGATATTTATGCTTGTCGCCTTTCTCCTGGCGAGGGGGGGGCGTTTTGTCATCCGCTATGGCTCCCTCTTTTTTATCTCTTATCTTCTTGCGGTATCCCCCAACATAGCCATGAATTATCATGTATTGCAACGAATAATGATAATGCCCTCATTCATCGGCGCAGTTATGATGAAAGGACTCGGGCAGTTTGGTGGAACGGGGGATTTGTACATGCCCATGACGCATCGAGAACTCCTTGAGTATGAGGGCGTACTTGAAAAAGGCAAGAGTTATCCGGAATGTGCAGGTGAGGAGATTCTATTGTACTATCCGAATCCATTTGAGAGAGAAAAGGTCAGGCGCGCGGAGGTGATCCGCTTTGTCAAAAAACATCCGCTATTCGTGCTAAAATGCATCGTGAATAGAATTCCAATCCTGATTAGCGGGAACATCACGGGGATTACACCAGATCAGCTAGACGAATCGGCTGGCCAGATTGAAGGGAAAGCCTCGCAAAAACCTGTAGATCAAATTGTTCCATATCTGTATCGGAGAACCGCGTCGTTCTTCCGCTATTTTAAGTGGATTGAATGGCTGCTTTTTATTCTTGCCCTGATAGGTGTTATGCTTTCGGCTCACAACTGGAGGAAGACCATTTTTATAATGGCGGTACCTTGTTACTTCTTTGCATGCCATCTCCTGTTGTACATAGAACCGCGGATGATGACGCCGGCGCTCCCGTTTATTTATATCTTCACCGGGATCTGCCTTGATGCGATAAGCCGGCGGGTTCGGCATGCCCGTATTGCATCGACATGAATGCGAGGGTATACATGAAAGCCGTATTTGTTGCGGGAACCCGTCCCAACTTCATGAAGATTGCCGCCCTCCTGCGTGCAGCACAACACTACCCGGAAGTTGAGATTACGCTGGTACATACCGGCCAGCATTACGATTATGAGATGTCGCGGTCTTTTTTTGAGCAGCTGGAGATCCGCGAGCCGGATATCTTCCTCGAGATCGGGTCCGGCAGCCATGGCGAGCAGACGGGCAGAATCATGATAGCATTTGAGAAGGTATTGGATAGTATTACGCCGGATCTGGTGGTTGTGGTCGGCGACGTCAATTCAACGTTGGCGTGCGCTCTGGTAGCCTCGAAAGTCACGTATGAAATCCCAAGCTGCTTTGGCATGAAGAGGCCTGCTATTGCGCATGTTGAGTCGGGGTTGCGCAGCTATGATCGGACTATGCCGGAGGAAATAAACAGACTCCTCACGGATGCCATTTCGGATTACCTCTTCACGACATGCGAGGATGCCGACAGGAATCTGATCAAGGAGGGAATCCCCAAAGAAAAGATTCATTTTGTCGGGAATGTCATGATCGACACCTTGCTTGCACACATTGATGCCGTGAAGATGCCCTCATTTATGAAAACATGGACCGGCGACTATGCCGTCCTCACACTTCATCGCCCCAGCAATGTGGATAATGAGCGCACGCTGAGCGACATCATAGGAGCCCTCGAGGAACTCTCTCATGATCTGCCGATTGTTTTTTGCGCGCATCCGCGGACGCAGAAGATGCTCAAGCAATTCGGCCTGGAGGGCAATTTTCTGTTTTTAATTCAGGGGAACATTGTTGACAAAAAGGGCATTTACTTGGCTCCTCCGCTTCCATATCTCGAATTTATCGGATTGATGAAAAACGCTAAAGTGGTATTGACTGACTCTGGAGGCATTCAGGAAGAAGCTACCGTGCTTGGCATCCCCTGTCTGACCCTGAGGGAAAATACCGAGAGGCCTATTACCGTGAACGCGGGGACGAATATCATTGTGGGTATTGTGAAAGAGAGCATATTGGAAGGGGTAAGCAAAGCAGTTATGGATAGAGCACCCCGCCAACCAGCCCCGGAATTATGGGATGGCCATGCCGCTGAGAGGATACTAAAGATCCTTATTGCCGGCATGAGGCCACACAAATGATAGGGGATGCGCCCAGAGGGGCTATTTTTTCCCGTAGACCTTCTTCTGCCACTCGATCGTTAACGGAATCCCCTTTTCGAGAGGTATGGTGCAGACGTGGCCGAGATCGCGCTTGGCCTTTCGATTGTCCCCCTTTTTATCCCGGGTGTTGTGCTCCTCGATTTTGACGTATTCGACGAGGGAGTCGTCTTTCTTGAGGTACGCGAGGACAATGTCCGAGAGCGTCTTTATGTCGTGATACTGATCACTGCAGATATTGTACGCTTCTCCGGGTTTAAATTGTTCGACGATGTTTGCCATTGTCCGGACGGTTTCGGCTACGTAACTTGATTGGCGGTGGTGGTTGAGATACACCGTTATCGGGAGATCGTGGAGCGCCCGATAGATGAACTGGCATACAGCGCTGCGGTATTCGGAATAGTATTCCCCGGGCCCGTAGGTGTTGAAGAGCCGGACGCGCACGGTTTCCACGCCGGCCCGGTCGGCTGTGTTGAGGATCTGCAATTCGTTTACGTGCTTGGTTATGGCGTAATCGTTGAGCTGCCTGATGGCCACCTTTCCCCAGACATCTTCCGTCATGAGCCCCTGGTAGTCTCCGTAAACCTCGGAGCTGGAGGTGAATATCATCCGGAAGCGGTGTTTTTCCTGGGCTCTCAGCACGTTCTTGGTGCCAATGGCATTGGAATGCCAGAGGCTCTCGTAGAAGTCCTCCCCATAGCGCCGCCCAAACTCGGCTGCGAGGTGATAGACGTAATCGAAAGATTGTTTTTCGAATAGCTCTTCGACCTGGCGGCAATATCCTATGTCGCAACGGAAGTAATAGCGCCCTCCTAATCCGTGGTTCAGGTAGCGATCAGCCACCCACACCTCGTGTCGCCGCGTGCGAAGCTCCTCGACCAGCGGTGTACCGACTGTCCCCAGCCCTCCGATAACCAGGATTTTCATAGTCATCCTCCTCGCGTGTACGTCAGACACGGTAAATGAAAATATTATCAAATGCTCATGCGCACTACTAAGTAAAAAGCGATATACGGGTAAGGGGTCACTTATGGGTGGTATCCCTTTTACTTGTCATCCCCGCAAAAGCGGGGATCCAGTATGAAACCTGCTTTCGCAGGAATGACATATTCAGCAATGTACCACCCATAAGTGATGCATTACAGGACGGTTCCAATAATAGTTGACAGATAAATCTAAATCTATTATAGACACCCAGGCCTTTACAGGTATTGTACTTTGGGGAACGATCTTCGCTCGTCCTATCGCCATTCCTGCAGGAGCAGGAATCCAGTCGATCAGGTCCGGAATGGCAACAGAAATCGGCTCTCATCTCCGCCTCTATAGGCAGCGAGTTCCCGCTGAATTAAGAAGAGAATTGATGAGATCGGTGAGCTCATCCGGGGAAACCGGGTTCGGATATCCATGCACCCCGACCAATTTACACTCATCAACTCCATCGACCAGGGTGTGTTCATAAGGAGCGTACGGGAGTTGCGCTGCCACACCGGCCTGCTCGACATCATGGGGTTCGATCATTCAGCGAAGATCCAGATCCATGTCGGGAGAGTGTACGGCAACAGGGAAAAGAGCATCGAGCGGTCTATCAAAAGGTACCAATTCCTCGATGAGAGGATCGCGTCGCGCCTTGTAATTGAAAATGATGACAGAAATTTTCCGGTTGCCGATTGTGTGAGATCACAAACCATGAGGACCATGGAGGGAGATCATACAAAACTGAGCTGTGAAGAAAGTCTAATTTCCTGTTGAGCAGAACACTCAATAACCGCGGAGAGTCATTGTCTGCGATAATGCCTCTCGTTTTCAAGACATGGATGGAACGGGACGGCGTACCAATTGTCGTCTATAGTTCGCAGTAGCGGGGGGCGCGGCGCGCACGCACAATCCCTTTCACCTTCGACCTTCAGAAAGTTCCTGAGACTCTCCAGGCCGTATGATTTCTACATTATGATCGAAATCAAAGACAAGGAACGGAGCGCCGCGAGAGACATAGAGGCAGCGCGGAAAGATAGGCGGTTCGACAATTTTCAAGCAGAGTAGCGAAAAGTCAAGGATAAAGATTTGACCCCATTCCCTACCTGCAGCAGCGAAATCCGATGCCCGGGTTTGTGACCGAGGGGGCGTCGTCCAGAGCCAGGCAGTAACAACCGGCGTCCGCCTCACCGCCCCAGTTGCGGCCCCGAATGAAGGCATTATTATTATTCGATGACCCGCCAGAGTACTGACCTATTCCCTGGCTTGACGTCCAACTAGTAACCGACGGACCCAGGACAGATCGCTCCTCGCTTAAATTAGGGCTGCTTGTCCTATTCCACTCGTACCAACCGCCGGTATCCCAAGTAACGCCACCGGTTGTTCCAATTTGCCCATCTGTTCCATCCCCATATATCCACTCCCAGACGTTCCCGCTCCAGTCCCAGATCTCCTGGGTGTTGGAGAGTACAAGTTTTGCTTTTACGTCTCTGCCGCTTCCATAATCTGCTGAACCGTGAGAATAACTCGCACTATCATTTAAACTTATATTGCCTCGCTTTAAGCCGCCGCCACTCGCTACCGTACTTCCAACAGTACCATTCGCCCAGTTACTCGCCACCTGCTCGACGTTGCGATTTATTGTCTGGGCCTCTTTTACCGTACAGAGATGATAGCCGGTTCCTATATTCTCACAAGCTTTTACTGCGCTGATAGTAGTGCCATCATATTGCTTAATATTCACCCAGGGGCTATCTGCTGCTCTGGAATCCGCTTTCTGGCCGGCACCTGAGCCGTCTCCTGTCTTGGCCTCGTACTTCATGACGTAGAAGTCAGTTGTTGTCCCGATCGTAGGGTTGGCGGGGACCAGGACCCATTCGCCCCCCGACATCGTTGGCGTTATGGTTGGGGTTATGGTTGGAGTTATGGTTGGGGTTGGGGTTGGCGGTACAACTAATGTCCCCGTCTGAACTCCCCATATTCCTGACCGTGTGCAAAAGAACTTCTTGCCCGACTCAACATTGAAAGCCGTAACATCACACTCGCCGAACTTCGCCTTGATATCCCGATATACCTCTTCCAGGGTCTTCATCGTGGAGCCGGGTGTTCCCGAGGGCTCCTGGAAACCGCCGGGGATTGATGAATCCGTCCCCGAGTTCAGGTAGTCATAGAGTTGACTCATCGTGTGCATCCCGCTTCCACCTGATGGGGCGCCGGGTGAATCCATGCTCCCCGCAACCGCCATTCCGCACATATCCGCCACAGTCATCACGCTTAAAACCACAACTAATGTTACTCTCATCTCTCATCCCTCCTTCATTCCGGTACTGCCAAAAGTTTTCCTTCCAATTTTGTCTAATTCACTCAATCCTAACATATTACCTGGAAATATGCTCTCTCCCCTTATTTTTGTATATTTTGGCGCTCCCTATCGCATATAAAAAAATTTGTTTTAAACTCCGTACCTCCTCTATCTATAAAACTCTTTTACACAGATGTGGCCTCGAAAGCTTTACTCAGCACAATCTTATTAAATTGGTTTAGCAAGTAGTGTGCCAATCTTAGGAATAATATGATTTTTTCGCTATTTGTTGGTAATAGGCATGTTACTGCAATAGAGCCAAGCCCTGCGGGAAGCCAAACAACAGAATTGCATACTATGTTTGCACATCGGCACCCTAAAACTGTATACTTTGTTTACAATTATTGTCATATCATATAGTAGCTATTATTCCCTTGCTTCCCATGAAAGGAGAGACAAGGCTTAAGTCACCCATAAAACTTTGAAGGGAATCTGTAAATTGAAAAACTTTGGACGCATACAGCTTGCCAGCCGTCACCGCCTCGCATACAATAGTGGAGGCCTCTTCAAACGGCCACATCGTTATGGAAACCATGATGCCTGCTGCCCCGCACAAAGATGCAGCTCAGAAGCTCCCCCTTCATCCCGGTAAGCTCCAGATCTGGCAGCACTTCCACATCCGACTGACGGGATTGTATGCGGGCGCCGTATTCCTTGCACTCGTCGCAATCGGCATCCTTTTCTACAGGCTCGGAGTGGATGTAGAATTGGAGGGGTTGAAGCGAAGACTGCTGACAACAGCGACCGCCATCGCATTTTCGGTCGATGTTGAGAAACTCTCCTCAATTCCCGCAGACTCTGCGGAGACAACCCCGTTCCACAGGAAAATGTCCGAATATTTCAAGCGCGTCGCCTCCGCCGACCCGGACATCGAGTCGGTCTATCTCCTCCGCACAACCGCCGCGCGCACCCAATTCCGCTTCTTTGTCGACTATTCGAAGGGGGGACGGATGGGCGCTCCCGGAGAACTCTACGAGGCGCGGAATCTCCCGGTGCTCTTGCAGGGAGTCACAGCGCCGTCCGTGGAGGATGAACCCTATACCGACGAATTCGGCACAACGCTATCGGGGTACGCGCCTCTGCGTTCGAAAAATGGCGGCAGCATCGGCATCGTGGGGGTGGATGTGAAAGTCTCCCGGATCGCGGCCATCACACATCAGGTGATGTTCACGGTGCTCGCCGTATTCGGCGTCGCGATGTTCCTTCTCGTGCTCATTTCCATGATGGGAGCGAGGAATGTTCGCGAACCAATATCCCTGATCACGGAGGCGATGTCGGATGTCGCGCGCGGAAAACTTGACACCCGCCTCAAATTGAAGAGGAGCGACGAATTTGGGCTGATGAGCCTCTATTTCGACAGGATGGCGGAGGGGCTCCAGGAGAGAGAGTTCATCCGGGAGACGTTCGGGCGCTATATGAGCGAGGACGTGGCACGAGCGCTCCTGGAACGCCGAGAGCTCGTGAAACTGGGGGGAGAGGAACGGGTTGTCACCGTTCTCTTTAGCGATCTGGAGGGCTACTCGACAATCAGCGAGCAACTCACCCCCACGCAGGTGGTGGAAATGCTCAACAGCTACCTCGGCGCAATGAGCGAGCTGATCGACACGCACCACGGTTGCGTCCTGGAGTTCCTGGGAGACGCCATCCTCGCCGTATTCGGCGCCCCGCACCATGACGCCGACCACTGCGCGCAGGCGGTGCGCTGTGCGCTGGCGATGCGTGACCGGGTAAAAACGCTCAACGAAGAGTGGCGGCGCACGGGTCTTGCCCGCTATTTGAAAGAGAGCGGCGTGGAGCAACTCAGCGTCAGGATCGGAATCCATACCGGGCGGGTGGTGGCGGGGAATCTGGGGAGTCCGACGATGATGAAATATACCGTGATCGGCGACGCGGTGAACCTCGCCGAGCGCCTGGAACAGCTCAACAAGGAGCTCGGCAGTACGATCCTCGTGAGCGGCGAGGTGCGGGCGGAACTCCCGGAAGATCTCCGGCGAAAAATGGTCAGTCGCGGCGAGCACACGGTGAAGGGGCGTGAGCAGCCAGTATCGGTATATTCGCCCGGCTAATCGCAATCCACCTCTTCAAATAGCCACGATGCCTACACAAATCCGCGCAAAGGTGTTCCTCCTCGGTATTTCGATCGCGTTCGGCCTGCTCTCCGGCGAAGCGCTCCTGCGTTATCTCGGGCACTCCAGCAGCGACGGCAACTTCTACCTTGGTTCGATACACCTCCGCCCCTACTATGTTCCCGTCCGGAGCATCGAGGAGAAGTTACACGCGTATCTTGCCTCTCCCACCAGCTTTATCATGTACGACCCCCTCCTTGGATGGGCGCCGAGGCCGGGGAGCCGGTCCATGAACGGCATCTACTCCTACAACGCCGATGGCATCAGGACAGGCTCGAACAGCCAGGTCACTCCCCCCACTGCGCGCCCTGGCATACTGAGGATCGCCCTCTTCGGCGACTCATTCACGCACGGGGATGACGTCTCGTTCGAGAACACGTGGGGATACTCCCTCGAGCGGAATCTGCGGGCGGCCGGTATAGACGCAGAGGTTTTGAACTTCGGTGTGGGAGGATACGGCACAGATCAGGCCTTCCTCCGATGGAAGGAAAAGGGTCGCGTATTCTCCCCGCAGATCGTGCTCCTCGGCTTTTGCTCAGAGAACGTGAAGAGAAACGTCAATATGATCAGGGCTCTCTACTATCCGGAAACCGGTATACCGTTTTTCAAGCCGCGCTACATCCTCGAGAACGGCACCCTTCGACTTGTCGACTCCCCCACCCCCGACCCCGAGCAGATCGTCGGCATTCTCGATCATATCTCATCATGGGATCTGATACGCTACGAACACTGGATCACCCCGCGCGACTATACAGCCAGTATATGGGTAACGAGCAGGCTGATCTCGTTTATGCTTCATATCTCTGATACGCTCCGGGGAAACCCGGCAGAGGATGTCTACCGTCCTGAGGGGGAGCCCGCACGCGTGACCATGGCGATTATTGATTCGTTCAAAAGGGAGGTCGAGTCAGGCGGCGGAAAGTTCTACCTCGTTCACCTCCCGAACAGGGAGGGACTGAAACTGCTCATGCGAGGGAAACAGCTCCCGTATGCCGATCTACTCAAGCAATTGGAGACGATCGCCCCCATGATCCACGTTGAAGAGAGTTTGACCAGAGAGGCTCTGAGTGGATCCTCAAAAAAGTTATTTGTCGCACATTACACGCCCGCCGCGAACAGAATCGTTGCCGACACAGTCAGCAAATTGCTGATCGCGGCGCGGGCGGTGACATCTTACCTAATCCTTTAAGATGCAAGCAGGTGTATAATAAATATGTTGTCAAGGATAGTATGGGCAGGTTAGTTGACAATATATTTTGGCTACATCTTGCACTTAGGAGGCTAATTAGGTAAGATGTCACCGTTTTCTATTGATGACACCATGACCAGTTATCCCAAGCCGAGAGTAGTTATCAGCAGGTGCATCGAATTTGATAGCTGCCGCTGGAATGGCCTGAAGATATCGAGCGATGCAGTGAAACTGCTCAAGCCTTTCGCCGAGTTCATCCCCATTTGCCCGGAGGTGGAGATCGGCCTGGGTGTTCCCCGCGCGCCGGTCCGGGTCATCGCGACAAAGGGAATTCTTTCGCTGATCCAGGCGGAAACAGGCGCTGATCTCACGAGCAGGATGCAGCAATTCTGTTCATCGTTCCTCGATTCGCTCCCGGAAATTGACGCCTTCATTTTGAAGGAGCGATCCCCTTCCTGCGGTGTGAAGAGCGTCAAGGTGTACCCGGGCATGGGGAAGGCAGGCCCCGCACACTCGAAGGGGACAGGATTTTTCGCCCAGGAGGTGCTCCATCGTTTTCCCGAAGTCCCGGTGGAAGACGAGGGGAGGCTCACGAACTACGAGATCCGCGAGCATTTCCTCACCCGCATCTTCACTCTGGCGCGCTTCAGGGATGCGATGGCACGCCGCACCGCTCGCGTCCTCGTTGATTTCCATACGCGGAACAAGCTTCTCCTGATGGCATACAGCCAGAAGGGACTTAAGATCCTCGGCGTCATTGTCGCGAATAGCGGGAGGAAGAAGGTGGACGAACTCTTCTCCGAATATGCGCGCCACCTCAGGGCTTCTCTCCTTGCCCCACCCGCTCCGGGACCGAGCGCCAATGTCCTCATGCACGCCCTTGGCTACGTTTCAAAAGAGATGTCTCCCCGCGAAAAGGATTTCTTCCTCGACTCCCTCCGGAAGTACCGCGCGCGCCGCGTCCCACTCAGCGTTCCCATCGCCATTCTCCGATCCCTGATCGCACGATTCGATGAGAACTATCTCGCCGCCCAGAGCTTCTTTGATCCGTTCCCGGAGGAACTTATCCAGGTGAGCGACTCGGGGAAGGGCAGGGAGCTCTGGCGATGAGGATCGGCTACCCCTGCCTCAACCTCAGCCTCGGATGCACGAGCTCGAGCACCTTTCGTCTTAGATCTTTCACGACTGATCTCCTGCGCTCCAAAGTCGAGAGCAATCTCGACTGCCTGCTTAAGATTCTCCGCTATAATGTCGCGCACATGATCCTTTTCTTCCGCGTCACCTCCGATCTTATCCCCTTTGCCTCCCACCCTATCTGCCGCTTCAAGTGGCGCTCGGTTTTCAAGGAGAGATTCGAGGAGATTGGCAGTTTCATCCGGGAAAACCGGATCCGGATTTCAATGCACCCCGACCAGTTCACACTCATCAACTCCATCGACCGTGGTGTGTTCACGAGGAGCGTGAGGGAACTGCGCTACCACACCGACCTGCTCGACATCATGGGGCTCGATCAGACAGCGAAGGTCCAGATCCATGTCGGGGGGGTGTACGGAAACCGGGGAAAGAGCATCGAGCGGTTCATCAGAAGGCACCAAACCCTCGACGAGAGGATCGCGTCGCGCCTCGTGATTGAAAATGACGACAGAAATTTTCCTGTGGCCGATTGCCTGAGGATAAGCCGGGGAACCGGAATCCCCGTCGTCCTCGATATTTTCCATCACCATCTCAATAACCGTGGGGAATTTCTATGTGAGACGATGCCTCTCGTATTCAAGACATGGACGGAACGCGACGGCGTGCCGATCGTTGATTATAGCTCGCAGCAGCGGGGGGCGCGCCGCGGCGCACACGCACAATCCCTTTCACCGGCGGCCTTCGGAACCTTCCTGCGACTTTCCAAACCACACAATTTCGATATCATGATCGAAATCAAAGATAAGGAACGGAGCGCATCGAAAGCGATTAAGGCGGCACGAAGAGATATGCGCTTCCTCAACATACGTAATCCATAGGCGACCACCGGTTCTCACGAGCCCGTCCGGGCGAAGAGACACTCGGCGAACCCATGGCCTCCCTGCTGATAACTATTCTGTTCTATTTCAGATACACAACGCCTGTGCACCCCGTGAGTGGGGATATCGGCACCCTCCCGCCGCAACCATTACACTTACACACACCATGGATAATGCTCTCATCTTTGCCCCCTCCTTTGGTTTGCCTGTTTCTTTTTTATATAAACCGGCTTTCTGTAAGAACCGGACAATACTGTAATTATGCACCTGCCTCTTCAGCCTTTCACGTCACCTCCTGTCGAATCGAACACTATCTATATATTCATGAATTCATGCAGACTCAACCATAAACCGTCGTATGAATATAATTCAGGTCGTGTGTGGAATTCGCCCAGGGGAAGCCTTCAACCTGCGGAAGCGTAACGTTGCACCAAGGGACACCCTCGCCTCGAGCCTGCCACTCGGTACGAAGGGGGGGTGTAATCCAGACAAACGCAGATTGTGTTCATGCAGGCGCTTAGATGTTGTACCATTCTGCCTGCGCGGGGGAGCGAAAAGTCAAGAATAAAGATTTGACCCCTACCCCCACGAAGGAGGTTACTCGACCGGGCGCACCACACGCACCAAACCGAGGCGTGTCTTAAGGTCATGGGTCGCGTTACCATTGTAGAAACTGACATCCCTGGCACTGGATGAGTCGAACTCATCAGAGGACCAATAATAGTCATTCTCCCATGAACCCAGGCTAGTCTTGTAAGGATAGATTGCTATTAGCTCATCCTGGTGAGGCAATCTCCAGCCCGTGCTCTTGCCACACCAGTCAAGATCTGTCCCCCAGGAGCATGCGGTCTGCCAGTCTTTTGTGCTGTTCGAAGCAGTGCCGGCATTATTCGTCCACTTTGCAACATACAAATTCAAACTACCGATCAGCACCACTTTATCTTCCCCCGCCGGACCGTATTGCTCGTACCACGTCTTAGTGGGCGTCGCAGTCGGCATAGGGGTCGGGGTTTGCGTGGGGGTTGGTGTGCCCGCACTGACTATTTTCCCTGTTTGCATGCCCCAGCTTCCCGCGTGCGTGCAGAAGAACTTTTTGCCCAGCTCGACATTTTCGGCGGTGGCATCGCACTGGCTGAATACGGCCTTGATGTCATCGTAAATCTCCTTTGTCGTCTTCATCGTCGAGCCGGGGGCCGCTCCGGGTTCCTGAAAACTGGGGGCAGGCGTTACCTCTATCCCCGAGTTCAGATAGTCATAGATTTGAGAAAGTGAGTACATCCCGCTCCCCGTTGATGGGGCGCCGGGTGAGTCAATGCTTCCGGCAAAGGCTAAACCGGCCAACCCCGTCACCAAAATCAAATACATAGTTAAAATAAATGATTTCTTCACTCTCATATCCATCCTTTCTGCTAATGCACCATAGAATTGTAAACCTCTAGCATTTTCTGACCTGCAAGTTTCATGCCAATTCCACATTTTGTATCAAGAAAAACAATGAATAATTGTAATGCCCACGAATAGAAACTGTTGGAATAATTAGTTCATAATTGAACTAATTATGATCCCCCAAGAAAAGTGGCGAATTGCATACTTTGTTTACACCTCCAAATGCCAAAAGTGCAAACTTTGTATACAATTTTGGCGATGATAAGCAAATTGGAGGGCGTTATAACCCCCACCTTCACCTTCTCTCCGCATTAGGCGGACAAGCCTCAAGCTCCCTCGCCTCCGACAAGGAGGGGATCTGATTTGAGACCCTGCGAGACTGACCCACTACCAATTGCTTCATATTGCTTCACATTCTTTCTTCACATTCTTTCTTGCACAGCGGCAGTCTCTTGATGTATATTCAAGTGGCTTATTACGATAAGGAGGTACTCATGAGAATACTGCTCTGGATCGCAGCATCGTTAGCGATTGTCTCGGCATGGCGCGTAATTGACGATCTCGAGGGGAAAATAACCGCCATCGATGCGAAGGCAGGCATCGTCGAGATTTCAGGGGTAAAAATGCTCGCAAAAAATGCCGAAATTGTGGGCCCCAACGAATCCAAATTGACCATCATTGACCTGAAAGTGGGAGACTACGTGGACGGCGATGGGAACTTCTCCGGGAAGGCCGAATTCACCGCAACAAGGATCGAGAGGGAAGCCGATATCATCGATCAGATCGAGGGGAAGCTGACTGCGGTTGATTCCGAAAAGCGAACACTGACGATCAGCGGGGTCACAATAAAAGTTCCCGAGGGAATCCTCATAATGAAAAAACGAGAGAGCGACCTGCCGATCAAAATATACGAGCTCACCATCGGTGATCGCGCCCATTGTGAGGGAAAATGGACGGGGCCCAAGGAGCTTACCGCACGCACCATCCGGGTAAATTGGGAAGCTCCGGATAATGCCCATCTTTGAGGCTGGTTTTCCATCTATAATATTGCGTATGCTGAATGATCTTCTTAAGAGCTCCGCGGTGGTGGTCAATTCAAGCAGGGGTCTAGTTTTTCTGTGTTGCGGGGGCGCGATTGATCACGCACTGATTCGATAATTCGAACCCCTACAAATAGATGCTCCCCAAACTGATGTAATGCCCTCTCGGCAGGGTGTGTGGTATATTTGAGCGCCGACGGTGATTGCGGCTAATCGGCACGGCCAAGAAAGGAGTAGAAACAATGGCGATATCCATCAAAGGCACCAGGACGGAGAAAAACCTCCTCGCCGCATTTGCGGGCGAATCACAGGCGAGGAACAGATATACCTACTTTGCGAGCGCCGCAAAGAAGGAAGGGCTCGAGCAGATCTCACGGATCTTTCTCGAAACGGCCGATAACGAGAAGGAGCACGCAAAAATCTTCTTCAATCATTTGGAGGGAGGAGACGCGGAGATCACCGCATCGTATCCTGCGGGAATGATCAGGGATGCAAAATCCAATCTCGAGGCCGCCGCCGCGGGAGAGAACCTGGAGTGGACGACGCTCTACGCCGATTTTGAGAAAATTGCACGCGAAGAGGGGTTCCCCAAGGTTGCCCAGTCATTTGAGCAGATCTCGAAGGTTGAGAAATTCCACGAGTCGCGCTATCGGAAGCTCATCAACAATATTGCCGACGGCGAGGTATTCAAGAAGAAGAAAACGGTGAAGTGGCACTGCAGCAACTGCGGCTACGTCGTTGAGGCGGCTGAGGCGCCACAGATTTGCCCGGCGTGCAAACATCCTCAGGCATATTACGAACTGCTGGCGGAAAATTACTGATCCGGGGATACTTCGCTTATTGTATCTATACATTCATTTTGAGATCTGAACCTAAACCACCCGCCTCCTAACCTCCCCTCTTCAGAGGGGGGAGGAATAGCTCAATTCACCCACACAAATGTAAGAGATTCGGTAAAGCACGAAATCCCCCTTATTGAACCGGCACGCAATCCGGCCCGCCAAGGACAACAGTGCTTTGGAAGTAGTTGCTTCCCGAAAGCAACAGCCTCCACACCCCGGCATCTTCCTCATACACGACCGGGTCCCATAATCCGTCCCCGTCATAATCCCCCGGCACGGGAATGGCACCCTGCCCGCCCAGTGTGGCCATTGTTCGACCCGGCTCCCCTTCGGATACGCCGACAATCCATTCACCCGTGGTCTCCCGGTATACCGCCACGTCTGCTGTTTCATCTCCGTCGTAGTAGCCGGGGACCGGCAGGCAACCGGGACCGCCAAACCTTACCGATGCGCGAGTGTTATCATCTCCCAAGAACGCGGCAGTCCAGAGCCCCGTGGATTCCTGATAGGTGGCCGGCTCTTCCATCCCGTCACTGTCGTAATATTCAGTCACCGGCACGCACCCCTGTCCCCCTATGGGCAGTGACGCCTGCGCATAGCCGAAGCTGGATAAGGCAGCGATCATATTCCCACTTGCGGCATCGTAGACCGCCCTGTCCGTGATCAGATCTCCATCGTAATCCGCGGCTGCGGCTGTAGAGCCGGGTCCGCCCAGGCTGTAAGAATATTGCGCATACTCACTCCCCGAGAGGAGCATGAGCCATGTTCCCGATGATTCCTGGTATAGCGCCGGATCGGAGAGCCCGTCTCCATCAAAATCTCCCGCGACCGGCACCGCCCCCGCCTCCGGCCCTGTGAATCTCCAGCTCCGGTCCCAGGTGCCGTCCGCCGATATCGCGCGCAGCGTTCCCGTGGACTCCTCGTACACCGCCAAGTCCGTGGCGCCGTCTCCGTTAAAATTATTCTTCGTCACCAGGGGGCCCTGGAGAATCTTCTTTACCTGGCTATCCTCATACGGCTGCGATGCCATGTCGACCAGCTCCCGCGTCCCGCCGACAATCTGCTTCTTCTGCAAGTCCCATGTGAGCGCCAGCTTGCTGACATACCGTCCCTGCCACCCCGCCTTCATGAGCGAAACACCCGGCTTCTTTAAATACTGGTAAGTCGTCTTGTGCGAATGCCCCCCCACGATCAACTTGATTCCGGGTATCGCGGAAGCGCTCTGCTGATCATCGGGATCGAGCTCATGCGTAACCAGCAGCACGATGTCCGCCTTCTGCTTCATCGCATTGACGGCCGCCACGACCTTCCCGCTCCGCACGCTCGCGACGCTGAACGTGTTCTTGTCACTGCCCTTCAGATGCCAGCTGTGCGTGGAGATGGTTCCCACCATCCCGATCGAGACGTGATTGAACTTGATCAGCTTCTCGCTTAAGAGCGGGAGGGCGCAGGGAGACTTCTCGAGATTCGCCCCCATCACCGGGATATCCCACCGGTTGATGAGGGTGGCGAGCTGGCTGACGCCGTGACAGACGTCGTGGTTCCCGATGGTGCAGAGATCGTAACCGATAACCGACATGATCCGGAACATCACGTTCCCTTTCGTGCCCAACTTATACAGGGAACCATTATTGGGATCGTCACTTGCGTAATCGCTGATCGCATCGCCGGTATCGATCGCTATCACATTATCATGCGTGCTCCTGAAATATTTTATATACGAGGAGATCCGCGCGAGGTATGTGGAGTGCTCGTGGATATCGCCGGTGTTGAGAATATACACGGTTGTGGTAGTGGCGAGCGCATACGAAGTATCGAGCGGAAATACACCGCAGAACAGCACGGGAATTGCGAGAAGCATGAATGCTATTCTGAATCGCATAATTTCGGCTCCAAAGCTTACTCACTATATGAATAACACACTTTATCATCTTTGTCAAATTTGCGGTCACCCAGTTAATGGCTCAGTTTGAGTGACGTTGATTTGTAGGGGTTCGATAAACCTGTCCTGAGCACTTCGGCTGCGCTCAGTATAAACTCAGCCGAAGGATCGAATCCGGGCGCGATAAATCGCGCCCCTACAACGAATAGTTATATTCTACATGTAATTGAGACACTACCGACACCCAACATTCGAAGGGAACCGGCGATTTGCCTGTAGAGTCGTTGGTAACCAAAGTTCGAGAGTTTGATCTGTCCGGGACATTCAGCAAGATGTAGTCACAGAGGACGCAACGCGGCCGCTGGCCGCAACCAAATCCATCTGTGTGTATCTGTGTTATAGCTGTGTTCATCTGTGATGCACATTGAAGCTTTAACGAGCACCACAGATACACACAGATAACTGCGGATGAACACAGATAAAGCACTACACTGCGAAACAAGGAGTTGCATATCTCGATGTAGAAATTTTTGCCAAAAGAACAGATATTTTGACGTCAGTACTGCAGAGAACACCGATAAAATTCTATTCAGTGTCTACGCCGGTTACAATGGAGATTGAGCCACGGAAGAACACGGATGGATGCGGTAGTTTAAAGTTCAAGGAGGCGGTTTTCAGCTTTTAACATCAGGCTTTCTGTGCTTGTTTGAATCCGCGTAATCAGCCTAATCCGCGGTTAAAACGTATAGCCACAAAGGGCACGGAGAGCACCGGGATACTGGCGCAATGACAAATACCAAAGCACAAATGACAAAATCGCCTGCGAGCGGTAAGCATTAAGCTATAAGCATAATGCTTACTGCTTACAGCTTACCGCTTAAAGCTGACTTGGGTCTCATTTTGTCATTTGTCATTCATCTGTGTTCATCTGTGCTGCACGTTGAAGGGAGGTCACACAAACATACCTGCTATCGTTCCCGTCATGCATGATGCGAGGACGCCGCCGAACATGGCCTTGAGGCCGAGCCTCGCAAGGTCGTGCCGACGGGAGGGCGCCATTCCGCCGATCCCTCCGATCTGTATCGCGATCGAACTGAAGTTGGCGAAGCCACAGAGTGCGTACGTGGCGATGACATAGCTCCTATGGTCGATCTTCACTCCCTGGGCGGTAAGGCTGGCGAGGTCGAGGTACGCCACGAACTCGTTGATGGCCAGCCGCTCTCCCATAAGCCGTCCGACAACCATGCAATCCTTCCACGGCACGCCCATCACCCAGGTGAACGGCGCGAAGAGGAGGCTTAACAGATACTGTAAGCTCAAATCCCAGTTCGTAGCGAAGAGCTTGTTGCAGAGGACGCCGAAGAGGTGGATTCCAAAATTGCACATGCTCACGAGGGCGATGAAGGCGAGCAGCATGCATGCGACGTTAAGCGCAAGCTGCATGCCCGATGCTGCGCCGTTCGCCGCCGCGTCAATGATATTGGCGTTGGTCTTGGGGAGGTGTATCTTCACGCCCCCTCTCGTTTTGGGGATCTCCACTTCGGGGAAGATGAGCTTCGCCATCACTATCGCCGCGGGCGCCGACATGATGCTCGCGGTGAGAAGGTGCCCCGCGATGTCGGGGAAGTAGTCCTTGAGCATCCCCACATATGCCGCCATCACACCCCCGGCCACGGTCGCGAATCCGGCGCACATGACGCACATGATCTCCGAGTTCGTCATCTCTTCGATGAACGGCTTTACGCAAAGGGGGGCTTCGGTCTGCCCCAGGAAGATATTCGCCGAGGCGGAGAGCGTCTCGGCCCCGCTCGTGCGGAGGCAGCGCTCCATGATCCACGCTATGAAGGCGACAACCCGCTGCATGATGCCGAGATGATAGAGGACGGTCATCAGAGAAGAGAAGAAGATGATGGTGGGGAGAACAGAAAACGCGAAGTACGCCCCTGTTGTGGCCACATATCCCGATATCTCCTTCACAGGCATGTTCGACCCGCTCTCCCCCATGCCGAGGGGAACATTGTTGTTCACAAGGTTCCCGAAGAGGAACTTTGCCCCATCGGTGGTGAAGCTTAAGAGCTTGATGATGGCATCGTTCATCGCATTAAAAAAAGCCTCGCCCGGCGCCACCGGTAGGCCAAAAGCGTTTTTGACAAATTGGTTGAGCGGGCTGTTGGGGATTACAAGGAACGCGAAGATTACCTGGAGCGCTGTTCCCCACAGCACTATGCGGACGCTCACCCTCCGCTTGTTGTTGGACATGAGGTAGGCGATCCCCAAAATGACCAACGTGCCAATCAAGCTGATAAACTTATACACGGCCTGCCTCCTTTTTGTTGGAAACAACAACCTGCATCTTGTGCGCCCTCATCGGGCAAGATGCCTCATGCACCCATTTTTCCAATCAGGTCGCCCACATAGTGAGTTATGGCGATCACTACCACAGCGATCAGCAGATGTTCGCCCACGCTTTTCCATGGACGTTCGCCCTTGGATCGGGCGATGGCATAGCTGAGAAGGGTCAGGGTAGCCAGACCCCATACAAGGCTGACCAGAATGGCAACGGAGAGAGAGAAATAAAGCACGGGGATGGCAAAAGTCAGCGCAAAAACGAATTTAGCGAAAAAAGTCGCTGCCGTTGCTCCCCATATCTGCCTGGCAGTATGGACATTCTCCGACTCCTCGGAAATGTGTATACCCAGGGCGTCCGAAAAGGCGTCGGCGATGGCGATTGTCAGAATGCCTCCCAGAACAACGATCCTGGAGTGCGTACCCGAATGCAGTCCGACCATAAGCCCCAGTGTTGTGATGACCGCCGAAGTCAGTCCAAACGACAGACCAATCCGCAACGAGTCTTTCACCGATGTCCCCCCCCGTTATCCATGTGGCATACGGTCCGCTCCAAAACATACAGCCAATCACTCACTCACGAGAATACCGAAGGTCTGTCGAAATCCAGTCCGGGATGCCGGCACCATAGAAGCACGTGCGGCTGTGCGGGATGGATGGCAAACCCACGCATGCTCACACCAGTAACTCCTCGGGGAAGATATTGCCCCGGCTGAGGATGCCTTTGGGGTCGAGGATCCTCTTCACCGCGGCCATCTGGCGCATCCCCTCTTTCCCATAGAGGATTTCAAGATAGGGATGCTTTATTTTCCCTATTCCGTGCTCTGCGGAAACCGTCCCTCCGCACGCCACCGCTTTCTTTGCATATTCCCTGATGATCTTTTTTGCGCGCTCGATTTCCTGCTCTGTCCGCGGGAGAATATTCACGTGGAGGTGATGTTCGCCGATATGTCCGAAGATGGCATATTGAATTTTCGCATCCCGCAGCAGTTCCTTGTAAAAGGAGAGCATCTCCTCGAACTTTTCACCCGGCACCGCCATATCCGTGCCCAGCTTGTACACGGAGGGAAAGGCGCGCTTGTTCCGCGCGACGATCTCGTTCACCGCCTCGGGCACCGCGTGGCGGAGCGCCCGTATTTTCTCGCGCTCAGAAACCCTGGTTCCGCTCCAGGTGTTTTCCGTGGAGGAATGGTGCGCGGCAAGCACGCGATCCATCGCGGCGTATATCCCGTCCATATCTTCCTCGGTATATACCAGCTCGAGAAAAATGGCGGCCTTCGCATTCTTCGGGAGCGCGGGTATCGCGAATGCGCCGCGGGCGAGGGCCTTCTTCTCGCGCAGAATGTCGAGCGCGGACGAATCGAAATATTCGAACACCAGGGCCGAGGGAAGGGCCTCCCGTGCGTTCTTGAAAAAGGAGACCGCATCCTCGTTCGAGGGGAAGAACGCCACGAGGCTCATTATATGGGGCGGCGTTTCAAGAACCGCAACCTCCACCTCGCTGATAACCCCCAGCGTCCCCTCGGCGCCGATAAACAGGTCGATCAGATCCATGCCGTCCCGGATGTAATATCCCGCTGCGCTCTTGACCTCCGGCATGCGGTACGTGGGCAGAGGAACGGTGAGCGCGCTCCCATCGGTAAGGACAATCTCAAATGTCCTTTCCTTCGATGCGATGACTTCCCCGCGGCGAATGTTCAGCACATCGCCGTTCGCGAGAACCACGCTGAGCCCGCGCACATAATTGCGCGTCGGGCCATAGTGGTAACTCCGCTCGCCGGAGGCATTGGTGGCAAGGGTTCCCCCGATGCTTGCGCTCAGCTCCGTGGGATCGACCGGGTAGAAATAGTGGCGTTTTTCGCTCATGAACTCTTCCACAGCCTTCCGTTCCGCAGCCGCGAGGGATGAAATCACGCTCTTCAGGTCTTTCTTTTCGACCTTTTTATGGAGATCCTTGACCAGCAGACCGGGCTGAGTGCGGATGAACCATTCCCCTGCCCTTTCCCCCTTGCGGACACCGAGAATCCGGTCCATTTTCTCAAGCGAGAGGAGCGCTCCTTTCATGGGCACCGCGCCGCCCACTATGCCCGTGCGCCCCGCAGAAACCGTTATGGGGATCCCGCGTTCGTTCATCTTCTTGAGAAACGCAGCGATGTCGGACTCGCTCTTCGGAAACGCGATGAATCCGATCTTGCCTCCCGAGAGACGCGACTCGTCCTTCAGATAATCGGAGTAGTTTGCGGCGATTGCCTCCGCACCCTCGACCTCGACCCTGCGGGTGAGGCCGGGGAGCTCCCGGGCTTTTTCCGCATGAATTCTGTTTTTCATTGTGCCACCCTCACCACGTAGCCCGGATCGTCCATGACCGTGACGGTCTTCCCCGTGCAGAACTTCCTGACCCAGCTCTTCAACCGTGTATCCGCCGGCTCGCCTTCCCTTCCCCAGAATTCGAAGGGGAGTATCTTCTTGTCGTCGTCGCCCAGCCCGTCCTGGATGATGTGCAGATGCCCCCACCCCACATATTCCAGAATCCTGAAAAAGTCCACCGCCTTCTGCTTCCCTATCTTGAAATCCTTGCGTACGACGTCGAGGACCGCGAGCGTTCCCTTACGGATCGCCGCCTCATGGTTGTTCTCTCCCGCCATGGCGGCGGCCGCAACCTTCATCAGATTTTTGTATTCGGTGTTGCCGAAACCGTCCTGGCAGGGCACCGGGGCCATGATGTGGCCGCCGCGCGCAACCGCGGTGTATGCCGCGTGGATCGCCTTTCCCGCCTGGTAGAGGTTGATGCCGAGCGTCTGCGCTCCGGCGATCACCGCCTCGGGGCGTCGGGGAAGCGTGACGGTCCACACCTCGGCGAGCTTCTTCGCCGCGTCGCGATGGACCGCAAACGTCTCGCCACCCCTGAGATATACCATGTTTCCCCCGGGATCCATGACCGCCGCGAGGCAATACACCTCCGTCCCGCGCAGCGTGAGCGCCGCGACAGTGGCGCCGACTATCTTCTTCTTGCACTCGTAAACCGGGTTGCCGTCCAAGATACCGAGGGCGACATTGTCGGCAAAACCCTCGTCGTCGAACATGTGCAGGTGCTCCCAGGTAATGATCTCGTTGCTGGCCACTCCCGGGCAGAACGCCTTGGGCCCGCCGGCCACGCCGGCGAAGTAGTGATTGTCCATGTCGGTGAGAGCGATAACCAGGCCGGCTTCGACGACGTCGCGGCTTATCTCGAGGGGATGGCCTTCCACCTCTCCGACCTTCACCAGATTCTTCTTGCAGTCGTGAACGGCGATGCGGATGCGCGGGATCATCTCTTTCCCCACGATCGCCTCCATCTCCGGGGCCGTGGGCGCGCGGTGCGTCCCGGAGCATACGACGGCCTTTATCTTTTCCGCCTGTATGCCGTAGTCACGCTGCAGCTTCTCCACGAGTATCGGAAGGAGCAGGCGCGTGTGGTAGTTGGGCCGGGTGTAATCATCCACCATGATGGCAACATCGCCGCCGCGATAGCGATTCTTCACCAGCTCTCCCAGCGGCGTCATATCCCCAACGGGCTTCTCAAGCGCCGACGCGATAGCGTCCGCCGGGTCCGTGATCGGCCTGCTCTTGGGCGGCATCACGAGCGGGAGGTACGCGCCTTGATCAATCCATTCCTGTGGTATGAATCCGGTCAAAACCTGATCGCCGTAACTCAGTGTGATATCGCTGCTCTTCATCTTATTCACTCCTCCAAAAATATTTTAGGCACGCGTGTTATGCGCATCTCAAACCCAATAGTACTCATGACGTATTTTTGTGATCGGCAAAAACAGAAGAGGTCACTGAACGTTTCGAACAACTATCTCATTGATATCTTAATCGCTATTCAGGACGCAGATGAACACAGATTACAACAGTAGTTAGGGGTTGGTAGTCAGGTATTAGGGAGAATGCTCTATTTCTGGGACATTATCCTTAGCACCCGGCTACTAATATCCAGCTACCATCTTTCAGTTCCACTTTCCCTAATCCCTACCTACTAGTCCCTAGCTACTGTCTGTAATCTGCGTTCATCTGCGCAAATCTGCGTCCAAAATTTCAGTATATTCACTGCCCTCAGTGGTTATGCCCATTTTTAATATGGGCACTCCGTGAATAATCCAGTCTAAATAGGAGTTCCCTTATTTCTGCCCGTTGCTCTTGCTTTTTCTATGGTGTTGCCAGAACTTGACCACTCCCGGCAGCACGGAAACAACGATAATCCCGAGAATGACCAGGGAAAAGTTATGCTTTACCGCCGGCACATTCCCGAAATAATATCCGCCGATCACAAAAGCGGCAACCCATAAAAGGCCCCCGGTGACATTGTAGGCGAAAAAGCGGGGATATCTCATTTTGCCCATGCCCGCCACAAAAGGGGCAAAAGTTCTTATGATTGGCATGAACCGCGCGATCACGATCGTCTTCGCGCCATGCTTCTCATAAAACCTGTGGGTACGGTCAAGATACTCCTTCTTGAAAATTCTGGAGTCGGGGTTTCGGAACATGCTCTCGCCAAATTTCTTCCCGACAGAGTAATTGACGCTGTCGCCAATTATCGCCGCGAGACTAAGCGTGATAAAGAGCCACGAAAGATTAAATCCCCCGATCGCGGTGAGCGCGCCCGCGGCAAAAAGAAGGGAATCGCCGGGCAGAAACGGGGTGACCACCAAGCCCGTTTCCGCAAAGATGACAATGAAGAGGATCAGGTACGACCATGCCCCCCAGTCATGGATAACGGCGTTCAAATGCGTGTCAAGGTGCAAAAATATATCGATGCCCTGCGTGATTAATCCCATATCTCTCCTCTCTCAGGAACCAGATGCCGATCCTGTAACGAACCTCGCTCTTGCCTTCGGGACGATCCGTTATGCTCTCCCTCTATGAAACTTTCATTGCGCCATTCAGATGGGTCAGATTTTTTCGGACATCATGCGATAGCCGATGCCGGGCTCGGTCTTGATGAGGCGCGGTTGTGTCGCATCCGCTTCAATTTTTTTGCGAAGATGGTTCATATACACGCGCAAGTATTGAGAACGATCTTCGGCATGGGGGCCCCAGACTTCGCGCAACAACTGGCGGTGCGTCACAATTCTCCCCTCATGCTGAGTCAGCACACGAAGCAGAGTGTATTCTGTCGCCGTAAGATGAACCTCCTTGCCATTCACCATCACTTTGCGGGAGAGAAAATCAATGCGCAATTGTCCGGACTCAAATACAGGCTCTTCCGGCTCCACCGGCGAACGCCGGAGGATCACCCGCATGCGCGCCACCAACTCACCGGGATGGAAAGGCTTGGTCAGATAATCATCCGCACCAAGGTCCAATGCGGCGACCTTCTCCTGCACATCCTGCCTTACGGAGAGAATCAAAACCGGAACCTTGCTCCATTCCCGGAGGCGCCTGAGCAGTTCGATGCCTTCCATGTCCGGCAAGCCCAGATCGAGAATAATCACATCGGGGCGCCGGTACACCGCGGCGGTCAGCCCCTCCTGCCCGGATTTGGCTTCATATACCGCATAGCCTTCCTCTTCAAGCGCGAATCGAAGAAGTCGCCGAATCTGGATTTCATCGTCAATGACAAGCACCGCCGGTCTGTTCTTCGCCGTCATGTGTTTGCCGAGATTATCCTCGCTTCCACGGGAATTCGCAAGGTGAATGTGGCACCCCGCTCCGGGTTGTTTTCCGTCGTCACCTCTCCCCCAAGGGCCTGGATCAAACCGCGCACGATCGACAGCCCGAGGCCGACTCCGCCGGGAGGCGCGTTCGGGCCCCGGTAAAATTTTTCAAAAACGCGGCTCGCCATTTCAGGGGACAGGCCAAGTCCCTCGTCTATAACCCGGAGAACGAGGTGGCCATCGTCCATATGCGCCGCGACTCTTATCTCGGAGCCCTCCGGACTATAGAGGGCGGCGTTCGACAGCAGGTTGACCAGGGACTGTTCCAGGAAACCGGGATCAACCTTGATGGATGGCATCTCTTCCGGAATAATAACGCTGACCTTGTGCTGCGCAAGCGCGTCGCCGATTTGCTGACGGGCGGAGGAGATAATTTCATCCACATCGCACCATGCCGGTTCGAGCCTGTATCTTCCCGATTCAATTCGCGTCATGCTTAACAGGTTGTCGACGATACCGCTCAGGCGTTGAGAAGCGGTATCAATCTCTTTGATAAAATTCCGCCCCTTCCCCACTTCCCTGAGGTGATCGCAGAGCGAACCCAATTCGCTCGTGGCAGCCTGTATCACCGCCAGCGGCGTCTTGATCTCATGCGAGATACAATCAAAAATTGTCCGGTACAGTTTTTCAGATTCTTCCATCAAACGGGCCTGTCCGGTCTGCTGAATCAGCCAGTAGCGTTCGATCATGACCGCGATCTGATCGGCGAATGTTTCAAGCAATTCACGTTCATCCAGTGCGAGGGTTCGCCGAAGGCCGAAATGAACCGACAGGACACCCACCTTATTTTTGGTGGTTTGCAGAGGTATATGCAGCGCATCAGCTTCGGGCAACGTGTCGGTGAAACGGCCCGCGAGATGTCCGTGCATCAAGGCCCAGACAGCCAAGCTTTTCTCCTTGTCGCTCATCTGCCAGTTGCTGGCAGGATGGGGGCGATCGCTGAGCTGGCCGCTCTCTTCGACCAGCAGGATCGCGCATTCGGCATGGAGCGCTTTCTGAATTTCTTGCATGGTCCGGCGCAGCCCTTCATCCAGGCTGGTGCTCTCCACCACTCCCTGCGCGAGACGATACAAGGCCGCGGTGCGTTGCTCGCGCTTTCGTTCAACCATTTCCTTAAGACGAAGTCTGGCCGTCAGTTGGCCGATGACCAGGGCCACGATGAAATACATGATGAACATGAGCGCATCGGGGAAATTGCCGATTCGAAAAGTGAACAGGGGCGGTATGAAGAGGAAGTTCCAGAGCAGCGCGCTGGCGGTCGCGATCAGCAGGATTGTCGCACGGCGCAGTTGTGTGCCGAGAAAGACCACCATAGTGAGGTAGATCAACGCGATGGCCCAGTAACCGGTGATTCCTCTCAGGAGCCAGCACGCCCCGGTCACGGCAGCCACCGACAGCGCCCCGATCCCGATCTCCATCGCCCATGGCTTGAACTTGACGGTCTTCCAGGCTGATGGCCGCGGGCCCTCCTCTCTTTGTTCGGCCCGTACCACGCAGATGTCGATATCTCCGCTCCGGCGGATGAGCCGTTCAACCGGAGATCCGCCCTTGAGAAACTCCAAGACCGGATGTCCCGGTGGCTTGCCGACCACAATTTGCGTGACCTGCTCCTCCTGGCCGACCCGGAGGAGCGCGCTGACGAGATCGTGCCCCGCAGTGGTGATTACGTGCGCGCCCAACTGCCGGGCCATCGAGAGGGTTTTTACCAGTCGCTGCTTTTCTCCTTCGTTCAAGGAGACGGCGGGCTCCACATAGACAGCGATCCACGGCGCGCCCAATGCAGACGCGGTGCGCCGCGTCCAGCGGATCAGTTCCTCTGAGAACGGGCTCGGCCCGACGGCGACCATGAGTTTAGCATTGGTTTTCCACGGACCCTCGATCTGCCGAACCGCCATGGCGTCACGCAAGTCCTGGCCGACGTGCTCCGCCGTGACGCGCAGGGTTATTTCGCGAAGCGCCGTCAGGTTCTCCTCGCGGAAGAAGTGCGCGGCGGCCGTTTCCGCCATTTCGCCCAGATACACCTTTCCCTCCGCCAGGCGCTCGCGCAACTCATCGGGGGACAGGTCCACCAGTTGTATCTTGTCGGCCCGATCCAGAACAGAATCAGGGACAGTCTCGTGGATAGACACGCCGGTGATTTGCCGGACCACATCCACACGGCTCTCGACATGCTGCACGTTCAACGTCGTATAGACATCAATCCCCGCGTCCAGCAGTTCCAGGACATCCTGATAGCGCTTCGGGTGACGACTGCCGGGCGCGTTGGTGTGCGCCAGTTCATCCACCAGCACGATCTGCGGTTTCCGCAGGAGAACGGCGTCCATGTCCATTTCCCGCAACGTGATGCCGTGATACTCGATTGGACGGAGGGGAATGACCGACAGCCCGGCACACAACGCCTCGGTTTCCGCGCGCCCGTGAGATTCCACCACCGCGATTGCCACATCGATCCCGTCGGCCTTTCGGTGGTGGGCCACCTTCAGCATGGCATAAGTCTTTCCCGCGCCGGCGCTCATGCCGAGGAAGATGGTGAGCTTTCCCCTCTTTTGCTCCATCTCCTCCTGCTTGATGGCGGACAGCAGTGCGTCGGGACTGGGCCGGGATTTTTCACTCATAATAGGATTACATTATAGATCATCGAGGGCGAGATTGAGGAGTAAAACATTCACGCGGGGTTCACCGAAAATACCGAATTGTGGAGATTCTATTAGCTCCCGGGCGAGCTTCCGCAACCGCGCCCGCTTTTCAGGATTGAGATTGCGCGCCCTGGCAACCATTTCCAATTGAAAATCCATGGCCTCAGGGCTGATATGAGGATCCAATCCGCTTCCGGACGCCAAAAGCAGATCGGCGGGGATGGAGGCGGTGAGAGGAAGGGCGTGAGAGGCGAGCAGTTTTGAGGCTCGCTCCCGCACCGACTGTGTGAGTGCCTTGCTGGTCGCTCCCTGATTGCCGGCGCCGGACGGAATCGTAGCGAAATCACACGCAGAGGGGCGGGGATGGAAATAGCGCTCGGTTTCAAACTTCTGAGCCAAAAGGGCGGAGCCGACGGGCATGCCGTTCCGCGTTACCATGCTCCCACAGGAATGATCGTGGAAAAGCATCTTTGCCGCTGTCATGATCCCGAGGGGATAGATGATGCCGGTCAGGAGCATCAATATAAGAAATAGCCGAAATGATTTAAGAATGATCATCTGTAGTGTCTCACTTTACACAAGCCCCAGCGCCACGAGGAGCATATCGACCAGCTTGATCCCGATAAAAGGTGCAATGAGCCCCCCCAGCCCGTAGATAACCATGTTCCTGATCAGCAGCGCGGATGCTCCTATGGGACGGTATTTAACGCCCTTAAGGGCGAGGGGAATCAGCGAAACAATGATCAACGCGTTGAACACTACCGCGCTTAAGATTGCGCTTTCGGGCGAATGGAGATGCATGACGTTCAACTTCGAGAGCGGCCCCGGACCGCCCCTCACCGCATACAGGGTGCTGAACATCGCGGGGAGGATCGCGAAATACTTCGCCACATCATTGGCGAAGCTGAAAGTCGTGAGAGCCCCCCGCGTCATCAGAATCTGCTTGCCGATTTCGACAATTTCCAGAAGCTTGGTCGGGTTGCTATCGAGATCCACCATGTTGCCGGCTTCCCTGGCTGCCTGAGTTCCGGAATGCATTGCGACACCGACGTCCGACTGCGCCAGGGCGGGCGAGTCGTTTGTGCCGTCCCCGATCATCGCCACGAGGTGTCCCTTCGCCTGTTCCTTGCGAATCAAATCTAGTTTATCTTCCGGTTTTGCCTCAGCCATGAAATCATCAACACCCGCTTCGGCTGCTATCGCCGCAGCCGTAAGGGGATTATCCCCCGTGATCATGATCGTGCGGATGCCCATTTTGCGAAGCTTGGCAAACCGCTCCCTGATGCCTCCCTTTACCACGTCTTTCAGATGGACTATGCCGAGGATGCGGCCGCAATCGGCTACCACGATAGGCGTTCCGCCGCTTCGGGAAATCTGTTCAACAGCAGCAGCCACCGTGGTGGGGTAAAGCCCCCCCATCTTTTCCACATACTGTCGCATAGCTTCAGCGGCGCCCTTCCGAATTGAGCATGTGACTTTGCCTTCGGAGTCGACAAAATCCACGCCGCTCATCCTTGTCCTCGCGCTGAACTGCACGAACCGAGCATGGGGCGCGGCGACCTCTCGTCCCCTCAAGCCATAGCGCTCCTTGGCGAGAATGGCGATAGAGCGGCCCTCCGGTGTCTCATCGGCGAGCGAGGCGAGTTGCGCAACATCGGCGAGCGCACTTTCCTCGATCCCTGACACCGGTATAAATGCCGTAGCCATGCGATTGCCGAGCGTGATGGTCCCGGTTTTATCCAGCAACATAACGTCAACATCGCCTGCCGCCTCTACCGCACGCCCGCTCATGGCGAGTACGTTATTGCGCATCATCTGATCCATGCCGCCGATCCCGATGGCACTGAGGAGCCCGCCTATGGTCGTCGGCATCAAGCATACCAGCAGAGAAACCAGGACAGCGATACTGGTTACCGAAGCTCCGGGCTGATTTGCCGCCAGTTCACTGTACCGGGCAAACGCCGGCAAAGTCGCGACAACAAGAATGAAGAGCACCGTCAGGCTTATGAGCACCACGGAGAGCGCAATCTCATTCGGCGTCTTCTGGCGCTTGGCGCTCTCGATCAGCGCGATCATTCTATCCAGAAACGAATGGCCGGGCTGAGAAGTTACACGCACCTCAATACGATCGCTGATGACGCGCGTTCCTCCGGTTACGGCGCTCCGGTCCCCGCCGCTTTCTCTGATAACCGGGGCCGACTCACCGGTGATCGCCGATTCATCAACCGTGGCAATTCCCTCGACCACTTCTCCGTCAGCCGGGATGACATCCCCTGCTTCGCATACCACCATATCCCCGGCGCGAAGATCAGCAGCGGGAACTGTCTCTATTTTGTCCCCGTTCATCCGGTGAGCAACAGTCTTGCTGCGTGTTTTGCGCAACGCATCCGCCTGCGCTTTTCCGCGGCCTTCCGCCAACGCCTCAGCCCAGTTTGCAAACAGAACCGTGAACCACAGCCACAAAGTGATTTGAATATTAAACGCCGTGGCATGTCTCAATAGGGTGCATGTCACCAGCGCCGCTCCAATCCAGACAATGAACATGACGACATTTCTCCGCTGTTCACGTGGATCCATCTTGTACAGGGCATCGCGCAGGGCGCGCCGCCATAACGCCATATCCTGAAAAATATTGTTAGATTTCGTCTTCATGGTGAATCCTTAACTCTCAGAAAGTTATCCCCCTCAGCATCAATCCATGCTCAACGACGGGGCCGAGAAAAAGCGGAGGGACAAATGTCAACGCCCCGACGATAAGAATCACCCCGATAAGAACAAAAACAAAGGCAACGCCGGTTGTCGGGAACGTGCCGGAACTCGGCGGAGCGGCCTTTTTGCTCACGAGGAGGCCCGCAATCGCAAGAACCGGAATGATCACGCCGAATCGGCCGATCAGCATTGCCACCGAGAGCGCCAGGTTATAGAAAACGGTGTTGGCGTTAAGCCCGGTGAAGGCGCTTCCATTATTCTCTGTCGCGGATGTGAATGCGTATAAAATTTCACTGAGGCCATGCGGCCCTCCATTGGCCACGGAGCTTCTTGCCGCCGGCAAAAGGCATGCCATAGCCGATCCCACAAGGATTACGGCGCTCGGCAACAAAATCCCTATAATTGCCCAGATCATCTCCCGCGCCTCGATCTTTTTGCCCAGATATTCCGGCGTGCGTCCCACCATGATACCGGTGAGAAAAACCGTCAGAATCACATAAAGTATCATCGTGTAAAGCCCCGTTCCCACACCGCCGAAAATTATTTCGCCCATCATCATGTTGCACATCGGGATCATGCCGGTCAGGGGAGACATGCTGTCGTGCATCGCATTGACGGAGCCGTTTGATGCCCCTGTTGTCACACACCCCCACAAGACACTGTTCATAACTCCAAAACGGATTTCTTTGCCTTCCATCCAACACGGACTTCCGATCATCGGATTAACGCGGGTTTCAGACCACCATGCCACGATGAAACCGGCCAGCAGGATGGCGAGCATGGCCGCAAACAAGCACGCACCATGCCGCCGGCTCCCGACCATCAGGCCAAACATATATACGGAGACCGCCGGGATCAGCAGAATGGCGAGCATTTCGAGGAAATTGGAAAAGGGGGTAGGATTCTCAAATGGATGCGCGCTGTTGACGCCGAAGAATCCGCCGCCATTTGTGCCCAACTGCTTGATGGCAATCTGTGATGCTGCAGGACCAAGTGGAATTACCTGTGAGCCGCCTTCCACCGTTTTGACCGTGGCATAGGGAGCAAGGGATTGCACGACCCCCTGACTGACCAACAGGACAGCAAGAATAATTGAGAGAGGCAATAGCACGTACAAAGTGGTCCTTGTCACATCAACCCAGAAGTTACCGACCGTCTTCGCACTCTGGCGCTTCAGTCCACGCGCGAGAGCCAGCAACACCCCCATCCCCGTCGCGGCGCTCAGGAAATTCTGCACGCAAAGGCCGAGCATCTGCGTGAGATAGCTCATGACAGCCTCACCGGAATAGGCCTGCCAGTTCGTGTTTGTCATGAAACTGACGGCGGTGTTGAACGCCAGCCAGAACGGTACATCCGGCAACTTCTGGGGGTTCAAAGGAAGACCGGCTTGAAACAATTGAAGGAGCACTAAGGCGAAAAACCCGATCCCATTGAAAACAAGCAGAGAAAACGCGTATTCTTTCCACGTCATCTCATAGGTTCCCCGGCCGCCTACGACCAGGCGAAGGATGGCGTTGTCCATCCGAGAGAAAGAATCGAGGGCGCCCTGCCGATCCTTCCCCAGCACTCTGAATATGTACGACCCCAGAAGCAGGGTAAGAATTCCAAGGATGCCAAAGTAGAGGCTTATCTGTACAATATCCATAATTTTCATACCGATATACTATTCCAATGGCAGCGATGGGGATAATAAAAAGGAAGGCAAAAAGCGTAAATAAAATGTTAATTCCGCGATTATGCCGCACGGGTTTTCCGGACTATATAATAAGCCAGACGTTGTATGTAACTACCTTATACGCAGGTTAGTACAACACGAATATTCTGTCAATACTTGCAGGGGTGGGAGAATTTCCAGTCTATCAGACATTATGCTAACCTGAATTATTCAGCTGACGAATAAAAGAGCAATTTTAACGGCTAAACATATAAAACCGCAGATTGCGCGGATTGGGCGGATTAAACAATGCAAATCAGCGTAATCCGCATAATCCGCATAATCCGCGGTTAGAACATTAAAAGTTGGTGAATAGATCAGGCTGATGTGCCGTCTCAGAAATATCTTGCGTATGTTTGTCATTGCGAGCGAGCGCGAAGCAATCTCATCTCCTTGCATTCCAATAGATTGCTTCGTCGCTTCGCTCCTAGCAATGACACGACACTAGCCTGGATTATTCAACGGACGAATAAAAGAGCAATTCTAACAGCCTGACATATTCAACCGCGGATTTCGCGCCTGCCTGCCGGCAGGCAGGGATTTGGTGGATTACACAATGCGAATCTGCGTAATCTGCGTAATCCGCGGTTAAAGCATTAAAAGTTGGCGTTAGAAACTCTTTCCCTCTTTTGCCTTCGAAAAGCTCAGCGCGCCCTGCTTGGAATAGACGATGGCGCCGAATATGAAGAGAATGCAGAGCAGCGCGGCAACAACTATCCGCGGGTCGGATCGATGATAGTGTATGATGATGGGCGCCGCCAACAACGCGACCAGGTTGATGACCTTAATCATCGGGTTCAGCGCGGGACCTGCCGTATCCTTGAGGGGATCCCCTACCGTGTCCCCCACCACAGAAGCCTTGTGCGCATCCGAGCCTTTCCCTCCGTAAAGTCCATCCTCGATGGTTTTCTTTGCGTTGTCCCACGCTCCGCCCGCGGTTGCCATAAATACCGCCAACAACTGTCCCGCTATGATGACACCGGCAAGGAACCCACCCAGGGCCTCGACGCTGAGAATCATACCGATTAAAATGGGGCTCAGCACCGCGATGAGCGCGAGCCCGATCAGTTCTTTCTGCGCGGCAACAGTGCAGATTTCGACCGCTTTTCCATAATCGGGCTTCACTTTGCCTTCCATCAGTCCCGGGATATGAAACTGCCGGCGAACCTCATCCACGATCAATGCAGCGGCCCTGGCAACGGAATTGATAATAAGGGAGGAAAAAAGGCAGGGGAGCGCGCTCCCGAGAAGCATATCCATAAAAACGATCGGTTCTGAAACACGTATGCCGGTGGAGAGAAGCCGGAGATGCTCCACAAGACCCATTTGGGCTTGAGTTCTTGTCACATCGGTGAGGAATGAACCAAACAGGGCAACCGCGGCAATTACCGCCGAGCCGATCGCCACCCCTTTGGTAATCGCTTTTGTTGTGTTGCCGACGGCATCCAGATCGGCCATTATCTGTCGCGCCTGCGGCTCGAGGTGCGCCATCTCTCCAATTCCATTTGCATTATCCGCGATCGGACCGAATGAATCCATCGCCACATTGTTCCCCGTTAGGGTAAGCATGCCTATGCCGGTCATCGCGACGCCGTAGAGAACAAATACCGCGGGCTGCCCCCAGTAGATCATGATTGCGGCCCAGATGGTGATGGCGATGACAAGGAACTGCCATGCGGAAGACTCAAAACCTATAGAGAGGCCGCGCAGAATCAGAGTCGCCGCCCCGGTTTTGGAGGCATGCGCGATTTCTTTCACCGGGGCGTAATGCGTATGGGTGAAATATTTTGTAATCTCATCTATGGCGATTGCAAGGAATATGCCCACGCCCACGGAGAGGAATGCCCTCCACTCGTGCATGTAGAACATCGCCAGAAAGAAAAACGCCACCAGGGAAATCCCGGCAGAGGCGTAAAACCCGCGGTTAATGCTCGAAAACGCATCTCCCGATCTATCGCCCTTCTTGCCCTTCACCAGGTAGGTCCCGATAATTGAAGAGATAACCCCGATGCCGCGCACAAGGAGCGGGAAGATTATCCATTTCAACTGGTGCGTGATGGCAACCAGCGCCAGGCCGAGTATTAAAGCGGAAACGATGGTTACCTCGTATGATTCAAAGATGTCCGCCGCCATTCCGGCGCAGTCGCCGACATTGTCGCCCACCAAGTCCGCGATAACCGCGGCGTTTCTGGGGTCATCCTCGGGAATATTCTTTTCCACTTTCCCCACGAGGTCGGCGCCGACATCGGCCGCTTTCGTGTAGATGCCGCCGCCGACGCGCATGAATAGGGCGAGCAGCGTTCCGCCGAATCCGAAGCCGAGCAGCACGTCCGGTGATGCGATGCCAAAAATAATAAATATGCTGGTCCCACCCAGAAGCCCCAGCCCATCGGTGAGCATGCCGGTGATCGTCCCAGACCGATACGCGATTTTCAGGGCGTCACTGAAGCTTGACCGCGCCGCCGCGGCGACACGGATATTCCCCTGGACAGCCATCCGCATCCCAAATTGACCTACCATGAGGGAAAAGAGCGCTCCCATCACAAACGCCGCGGCACGGGCGATCCCTACGATAAGGGACACCCTATCCGGGCTCCAGCCGGCGAAGCGCTGGAGTGCTTCTCCACTGGGGGGAACGACATACACGGACAGAAAGAGCACAACCGTGAGCACAAATATGAGCGGGACGATGATCTTCAACTGACGCTTTAAATACGCATCGGCGCCTGCACTTATCGCACGCCATACTTCTTGCATCTTCTCGGTCCCCTTGTCCTGTCTCATAATCTGTATCCTCAGGAAAAGGGCATACGCGAGACCCAGGAAAGCAATCACCAGAACACTCCAGATGGAGACAACCTCGAATCTAGTTGCGCCTATCAGACTCGTCATATAAATCACAACTCCTTCCCATTCATGCCGTCGGCCACGGCGAGGCTCATGTTCTTAATACCAGCGTTGTCAAAAACTGTAAGAACTTAACGCGCTTCGCGCGGACTTTCTTGCCACCCTCATATAACTTCCTTCTGTCTCTTTTTGTTGCTCATGAATGCCGGGTTATCCACAGCGTAGCCGAGACTTAAGTCTCGGCTACAAGCCCTTAATAGTTAGATTTCATTGCCCCGGCGCCGCGCCGAGGCTGAAGCCTCGGCTGCAAGCTTGGGCTATATGTTATAGCCCCTACCCCATTGGAACTAACTCCTTTGGAATCAGATGGTTAACTCAATTATAGAAAACAAATTCCTATGAGATGCACTTATTTATATGAAATCGACGGAAATAAGCCGAGCAGTATAGCAGTTTCATAAACCTTGGCAATATCATTCTGTCCAGATCATTCTGTCCAATCGGTAATGTCTCAACTGCATGTAGAATATAACTATTCTCTATTGTAGGGGCGCGATCCTTCGGCAAGCTCAGGACAAGTTTTATCGCGCCCGGATTCGATAAACTAGTCCTGAGCACTTCGGCTGCGCTCAGTATAAACTCAGCCGAAGGACTGAACCCCTACAAATCAAAGACACCTAAATTGAGTCACTAATGCCCAATCCCAATAAGGATGAGTTCTACTCATTATTCTAAGGAGATTACCATTTGTGTATGGCAAGGATTGTAAACAAAGTATGCAATTCGGGCTCTCGAAAATGCAAACAAAGTATGCAAATCGCCAGTTACTTGGGTTTAAACAAAATGTTTAGTCTTGCATACTTGGATTCAAATGATTCCCTTCCTGGGCATTACAACTATTTATCATTTTTTAATAAGGAACTGTAATGTTGGCACGAAACTTGCAGGTTGAAAATAACCCGATGATGGTGATTCTCTACATATAGCGTCATAGAAAGGATGGGATATACAGGTGAAAAAACTGGTCATAATAGCTCTGAGCCTAATTATGATGGCGGGCCTGTCTGATTCGGCCATCGGTGGGAATATAGATTCATCGGCTGCACCCTCGGAGGGGAGCGGGATGCACACCCTTAACCAAGTCTATAACTACCTGAACTCGGGGACGAAAGAGGAAATCCCTAGTAATTTTCAAGAGCCCTCGGAGATGCCCGGCTCCACGATGAAAACCCTGGAGGAAATTTACCAGGATATTATGTCCAAGTTTGAACAGTGTAACGCTGTTCCTGAAAATGTTGAGTTGGGCAAAACGTTCTTCTGTACGGGGTCAGGAAAATGGGGAGTCCAGACGGGGAGAGTATGCATCGCCGGAACACCAACCCCAACTCCAACCGCAACCGTAACCGCAATGCCATGGTCATTAAACGAAACCAGTTGCAACAACCTTTCTGGGTGGCACTGGTACTCGACCAACGGCCGGAGCGCCTGCTGGAGCAAGACCCTCGCCGATTCAGTTTCTTGGAACAAAGATGTGGATAGCGCTAATCCGAGCGCTTACACCTGCGCCACCGGATATACATTACCGGAGAGGATGGCAGCAGCCGCCGCGGGTCAATGGTATAAGATCGTGAGCGATGTTAATAGTGTGGCCATTACCTCGAGCGACAACGGCCAAAGCGGTGCAGGCAAAATTTCCGCCCTCGCCATTGCCGATTGCGTGGACGGAAGCCGGGATCTCTGCTCGACTACCGGCTGCCTGGGAACCTCTTGGAGTACTATAAATAGTTCTCTTCGCACTTGGGCCGGAGCAACAGGAAAATCAGCCCTGCCGTATCTTGGAAATGATGCCGGTACAACCGAAAATAATGACTTCGAGACCGCATGCACTCAGAGCAGTTCCAATGACCTGCCTTTAGCTTGTGCCACCCCTAGCGTCTTTAATCTGAATCACAAGGCATGCGGCGATAGCGATAGCAACTTTTCCTGGACTGCCGCCTGCGGCTACCCCAACGGCGATTCCTGGTCCACGGACGCGCGGCGAGGGGGCTACAATTCCTGCTCCGCCCAGAGTACCGGCGGCGCGTCGTACGCGGGCGCCGACGTATCGTTTCGCGTGGTCGTGCGGCCATGATTTTGCCATTCTCTCTCCTACCTACGGTGCGGAAGCCGTTCGGGAAGTCAAGGCGCCTCCTGCACGAGAACGCATAATTGGATTCTGGATTTATCGATTCTGATTTTGGGTAGTGGCTCGATTACATGTAAAATACAGTTATTCTATGTTGTCGTGGCGCGATGAACTTGTCCTGAGCACTTCGGCCGCGCTCAGTATAAACTCAGTCGAAGAATCGAACCCCTGCAAATGTACGCCCTTCAGATTGAGCCACTACCTGTTTGCGCCTGTTTAAAGTTTAGGTTTCTACAAAGACCGCTCTTACCCGTTGGGCTCCGCAACCTTGAATTCGCACCGAGATTATCCGCCATTCATGGGCCTGTAGCGGAAAGGGAGGGAAATGCGTTATTTCTCGAGGGGAGGAACCGGTCGATCCAGGGAAGAGAAACTTGTCAGTGTGGTGTCACTAACGCTTCTTTACAGCAACTCTGTCATTCCCGCGAAAGCGGGAATCCAAAATAGAGCACATATAATGCCTGGATCCCGGCTTTCGCCGGGATGACAAGAGTAAAGAAACTTTTGATATATCACACTAGGACACAGACATTCTACCTGGCTGACATCCCTGAAAAGGCGTCGTAGATTTCTTTTGGGGGGCTCGCGACAACCTTTCCCCGCCGGATGGACAGCAACAGAAGCACCCCCGCCATCAAGATATAGCCAATGCAGAGATGATATACCCCTGGATCCGGAATTCTCCAGGGAAAATAGAGACCTCCCGTCGCGGTTCCCGAATGGATAAGCCCGAATGAAGTGAATAGGGCGCAGATAAGAAAATATAGCGCCGATCGGACTGTCTTGCCGTCTATCATCAGCGCGACTGCGGCGCCCCAGAGCATCGCGGTCAATATAAAGCCGTGTCCCAACAGGTTGATTATCTTGAAGCAATGGAGCGCTTCCGCCCTGAAAACCTCGGGCAGTGCGGAGAGCATCAGCTCATTCACGTGAAGTTGTCCGGTGGTTATGATTCTCACGAGCTCCGCAATGCTCGGGAGGAGCGCAAAGCCGACCGCCGCCGCATGCCTTTTCGGACAGTCGTGGTATCCCTGGTTCATTATTTCAAGGCCGATATACAAGAGTATCGGCGTGACGGCCGCGGCGGGTATCAGATCGACAATAAATTGGACATAGCCCAGGCATCCGCCGAGACCGATGAACAGACCGGTTGCAAGAGTGTAGGCGGCGCGAGCCCCCATCTTCTTGTAGGCGGGGTGCCCGATGTAGGGGGTCGACTGACTCACCCCCCCGCATATCCCGGCGATCAGCGTCGCGACGGCCTCTGTGAGAAGGATGTCCCTCGTCTTGTATTCATCGCCGGCGAGCCGTGCGCTTTCCGTGATGTTTATCCCGCCGACTATGGTGAGCACACCGAACGGGATGGCGACGGGGAGATAATCGAGCGCTTGACCCATGCCGTGCAAGAAGCCGAGAGTGGGGATTGGGAAACCGTAGAAAAGCGTTAACCCCACGCTATGATATTCGGCACCGAGCATGTTCCAATGGCCGAGCAGATGCCACAGAATCGTTCCGACCACCACCGCCGCGAACGCGCCGGGAATGCCTAACGGCATTCTTCTCATGGCAACGAGGGAATAGAGAACGAGCGCGAGGGCAATCAGGCCGACCACCGGCGCGGAGAAGATATGGAGCAACGGCAGGAACGCCAGGAGCGTGATCCCGACGCCCGCCAGCGAACCGATAAGCCCGGCCGGAGGTACAGTTTTTCTTATCCAGTCGCCGATAAAAGAACAGGCGACCTTCACAATGCCCATGCAAACGGTCGTTGCCATACCGACCTGCCAGGTCGTGAGCGGATTTTTCGTCTGGAGCCATACGGGGACAAGGACAATCAGCGCCATTCCTATCGTGGACGGGGTGTCCAGGCCGAGTGGCATTGCGGTTACGTCGCCGCGGCGCGTCTTCTTTGCAAGTCGCATTGCGATCACGCTATAAATAAGATCCCCGACCAGCACACCCAGAGCCGTGCCGGGGATCATCATTGTATAGATGAAATCGCTTGGGAATCCGACGCCGGTGAGGATCGCGGTGAGGATAACGAGGTTCAACATGTTATCCAGCATGAGCGCGAAGAAGGCGTTGAGGTCGCCTTGTGTTGCCCATCGATACTTGAATTCAGCCTTTGACGCAGCCATGGTTTGCCGGCGTATATTTCTCCCGCGTGTGGCGTCGCCAGGTCCCGAATGTCAGATGAATTTCCTGTGGCATAGTATCAAATGAGAAGAACTGAATGGATAGAAATTCTTCCTTTCGAGTAAGGCATCAGTTACATAGGAGTATATATACCACGGATTAACATGTGGGTGGACACGACTTGTCTCACGTTATTCAGTGTTAATCCGTGTTTATCCGTGGTTATAATAAAAATCTATATATCCGAACAAAGTCAGCAGACCCCGGCAAAACTGATGTAGTACCCTTTCGAGCCCAGTAGTGACTCAAATTGGATGCCTTTGATTTGTAGGGGTTCGACGAACTTGTCCTGAGCACTTCGGCTGCGCTCAGTATAAACTCGGCCGAAGGATCGAACCCGGGCGCGATAAAACTTGTCCTGAGCTTGCCGAAGGATCGCGCCCCTACAACAGAGAATAGTTATATTTTACCATGTAATCGAGTCCCTGCCCCAGGCCCGTTTGAGTTACATGCGCGCCGCATGCTATGCTATACTTAGATTTGTAATGTTTCGTACATACTCATTCGTCAGGGACATTGATTTTGACGATCTGCTGGAGCGGTTCTTTATCTCCGCGGTTCTGGCCATCCTTGGAATCCGAATATTCCTGAGCCTCACCAACTACCCGCAGCTTGGCGGCAAAGGCCTCCACATCGCGCACATGCTCTGGGGCGGACTGTTGATGCTCGCGTCAACCGTGCTCCTTCTCACGTTTCTGAATCGTTCGGTCAAGCGTTTTTCGGCGGTCCTGGCGGGGGTCGGTTTCGGGACATTCATCGACGAGCTCGGCAAATTTATCACCAGCGACAACAACTACTTCTTCAGGCCTACGGTTGCGCTGATTTATATCATTTTTATCCTCCTCTTCCTCTTTTTCCGGGCTCTTCGCGAGCATCGCGCTTTTTCTCAGACGGAGTATCTCTCGAACAGCATCGAACTCCTCAGAGAATCGACCACCCACGACCTGAATGTAGAGGACAAACACAGGCTCCTCTATTATCTCTTACACTCGGACAGGAGCAGCCACATGACTCAGATGCTCGAGAAGCTCGCGGTAGAGATCCGTGCAATCCCTGCGCGACACCCGGGCTTCTTCGCCCGCATCAGATCCTCGATGCATTCCGCCTATGCGCGCTTCGTGCTGAAACCCTGGTTCGCGAAAGGAGTCACTGTCTTTTTCGTCCTCGAAGCTTTGCTAAACCTCCTGATACTCCTTGTGGCCATCCTGCTCCTTCGAAAAGGGCGCTTTTCCGCCCCGGCGCTCACCGAGCTGCTTGGCCTCGACATCAGCGATATTTTGAGTATCGTGTCATCAGCCGTAGCAGGCGTTCTCGCGATACTCGGCGCCTTCGCAATAAGGCGCTCCAGGCTCGCTGCCTATGAGCTTTTCAGGAAAGCCATGCTCATTTCGATCTTTTTCGTACAGGTCTTCTCATTCTATCACCACCAGATGCACGCATTCCTGGGGCTCATCGTGAACCTTTTGCTGCTCTCCGCCCTGAACTCCATGATTGAGGATGAAAAGTCCCTGGAGAGCAGCTAGAAGCTAGTAGTTAGGGAAAACTGAAAAGGAACGACAGACAAGTGCCTGCACGCCGGAGTGCGTTTCTGCACGCAGGCGTGTAATTCGTGGTTAAGTCCCAATATCCCCCGTAATAATGAGGCATTACGTCCATTGCCAAAATTCTGTTGCGTCTACCAGGGCTTAGGATCTATTATATCTTTTCCACGCCAGCGCTTTTGCCGTCTCCTTCCCCGCGCCTTGATGGCCGGGGAGATGGGGAGGCAGGGCTGGCCAGAACAGAGGGAGGTTGGATGTGAGCGGAAGGTTCATGATAGTGGTAGCGCTCGTCGCTTGCGCAGCGGTGATGCTGTTGGCGGTCAACGGTTTTGCAGGAAAGAAGCCCGCGGCGAAGCCGGACTTCAATAAGATGGACACAACCGCTGACAAGAAGATTACCGAAGCTGAGTTTGACGCCTATGTGATTTCATCCCCCGAACTCGGATTGACCAAGAGCGTCTTCACGAAGTGGGATCGCGATCAGGATGGAGTCGTGACGTATGAGGAATTCCAGGTCGTCCAGCCCATGGAGGAGAAGGCGGCGCCGGCTGGTCGCGAGGGATGTAGTATGAAGAAAGAGGCAGCGCCGAAGAAAGGCGGAACGTGCCCCGCAAGCAAGGCTGTGCAGGAGTAGGTTCGGGATATACGTCCTGGATTTGCAGCAAAGGAACACCCGGTCATCCCGGGTGTTCTTTTTTTGATAGAAATTATTCCCACGAGGCAAAATGAGTTGATGAAGTGCGTCAGTGAAAGTGAGGGGAAACCAGATAAATCAGTAGTTAATAGTCAGTAGTCAGTAGTCAGTAGTCAGAAAAATTCCATAAATGCTGCAAAGAAACAACACACAAATTATATTCGTTAAATTCGCGCCTGCACGCCTGAGTGCGTTTCCGCACGCGGGCGTATAATTCGTGTTTAAGTCAAAATATTCCCCTATTTAAGACCAAAACCTTGAAGTTGAGGCAAAATGACTTTGACTAAAGGATTGAGCTGCGTTAGAATTGTGAGTCTTCGGGAGGCGCTATGGAGCGGGAACGAGATATCTACGTTATCTGCGGAATGGGGCGTGATGTCACCGGGCTCGTTTCGCTTGTCACATCCATAATCTCCGATACAAAGAGCAACATCATAGACATGGAGGAGAGCGTCTTCCATGGCCTATTTTCCATTTTTCTCACCATCGACCTCACAGAGTCCAAAATCAGCGGCACCCAGTTCATCGCCAAGATGCAGGCTGTCGCACACCAGTCCGGCCTGCAGATTATTGCCGAAAAACAATCGTTCAGCCCGCGGACGAAGGCAAAGCGCATGATGCGCCTGCTCCTCATCGGGGCAGACCACCCCGGTATCGTTTCCCACGCCACCTTTGTCCTCGCCAATAACGGCGTTAACATCGATTGGGCCCGGATGATATCACGGGGGGATGTTTTTGCTATAGAGATGGACATGGACCGGGCCACATCACCATACTCCGTATCAGAGATAAAGGATAGCGTCTCCGCGGAAATGGAGAAGCTCGGGATACGCTGCTTCTTCCAGGTCGAGGACCTATACTGCAAACACCCTCGCATCGTCGTCTTCTCAATCAGCCGCAACCTGATTGAGGAGCATCTCCGGGAGGAACTCCTGGCGGAAGCGGGGAGAACAGCGGCGGGGCGCCGGGGCACAGTTGCAAACCTTCACGGACTCGGCCTGGATGCGGTGAAAGCGATCACCGCGGGATTGCGATTGAACTCCGAAACGGAGGATCTCCTCCACTCACTCAAGATAATGGGGTATGTGGTGGTGCTCATCCCCAAGGGATACAACCCATTCCTCGATCCGCTTCGCGCCCACGCCTGTATCGACCACCTCCGCTGCGACAGCCTCCTCGTGGAAAAGGGGAAGCTTACCGGCAAGGTCAAGCAGAGCGATAAAGTAACGCAGAAAAGGAGCGCCCTCATCGCGGAGGTCGCGCGCGCGGAACAGGTTTCCGGAGACAATATCATCATCATCGGCGACAGCGCCCCGGCCGATATCGTGTTGCGCGATTGCGGTATCAGCATCCTTCTGGACAAGAAGACTATTTTCTCCCTCGTATCAAAAGGGGTGCTCACGCAGAAACAGATTCCGGCGCTCCTCTCCGCCTTCGGCCCTCTCTCCTAGGGCAGCCTCCGGCCTCAAGAAAATCCCAAATCCCAAACCCCAAACAATCATCACATTCAGAGCAGAGGATTTTAAATTTCCCGGCAAGTTGCGGAGAAGTCACTAGTCTGGATTATTCATCTCCTTGTTGATCGGGGTTCGATTTATCGAACCCGGTTTTAAAACGGGCTTGATGAAACTTGCCCTGTCGAAGACCCTGAGCGAAGTCGAAGTGACCTTGCCGAAGGATCAAGCCCCTACACTTCAATGGTTAATCATATAGTGAGATCAGTCAGATCCCGAGTTGATGAATAAGTCAGGTTAGAATTCCCTTGGAATCTATAATTATCCCCAAAATCGCTCCTAACTTGGATTTATTCACGAGGCGCCCGTATTAAAAGGGGCATAGCCACTGAGGAGGTTGAATATACTGAATGTTCGGACGCAGATTTGCGCAGATGAACGCAGATTACAACAGTAGCTAGTGACTAGTAGGTAGGGATTAGGGAAAGTGGAACTGAAAGGCGGTAGCTGGATATTAGTAGCCGGGTGCTAAGGATAATGTCCCGGAAATAGAGCATTCTCCTTACTACCTAACTACCAACCCCTAACTACTGTTGTAATCTGTGTTCATCTGCGTCCTGAATAGCGATTACGATATCAATGAGATAGTTGTTCTAACCGTTCAGTGACCTCCGCGTCTTCAGTGGCTAAAAGCATGTAGTCTGTTGTGCTATTGGGCAGGTATGTCAGTTTTGAGTTGGTGAATAGATCCGGCTAGTGTGGTGTTTCCGAATAGCCTTCTACTATGCCGTCATTGCGAGCGAAGCAACGATGCAATCAATATTTATTGGAGATAAATAGATTGCTTCGTCGCTTCGCTCCTCGCAATAACACGACTTTTTAAAGCTGTTTACGGGACACGAGATAAGAATCCACTCCCGCCTCACACATCCGTATGCGGGATAAACAGCGACGCGACGTACTCGTCCATGTAACCCGGGTGGGTGCTCAGGTCCAGATAGGTGATCCGGTCGGCAAGGGCATTGAGATCGACTCCTTTTTCTTTAGAAAGAAGCATCAGGTTAGCCCCCCAGAGCGAGCCGTTGCCGATGTATTCGAATCGGTCGGGCGGAATGTCGGGGAGCATGCCGATGGATACGGCCTTTGCAGCGTCGATCGCCTCTCCGAGCCGGCCGGCGATCACCACGCGCTGTATTGCCTGAATCTCCAGATCGACGTTTTTCAGCATCGTCCTGATCGCCGCCTGTATCGCGGCCTTGGTGCGGAGCAGTTTCTTGAAATCAACATCGTTAAGATAGATCTCCCGCGCCGCCCCCTCCTCCCCTTTTTTCCGCACAAGGTACGCACGACGGCCGCCGTGCTCCTCCACACGTGCGGAGCGTCCCGCGTTCAATGTGCCATTCCGGTCGAGAATACCGTGCCTGAATAGTTCTGCCATCAGATCAATCATACCCGAGCCGCATATGCCTCGTGCCTGAGTGTCGCCGATTACGGTGAGTGAAGGCAAATCGTTGGGCCGGGCGATCTCTACCGCCTCGATCGCTCCCGGGGCAGCCATCATGCCGCACGCGATTCCGACCCCCTCAAATGCAGGCCCCGTCGAGCAGGCGCAGCCCATCATCCAATCGCGATTTCCCAGAACGATCTCGCCGTTTGTTCCCGCATCGATGAAGAGGGTCACCTTATCCGATTCATGCATCCGGCAGGCGAGTACGCCCGCGAGAACGTCGCCGCCCACATAGCTCCCGATTCCCGGCGCAAACATGACGGGGGCGAGAGGGTTGATCTTCAGTTGCGCTTCACGCGAGTAAATAATCGGATACCGGGTGCGCACCGCGTCGGAAGATTCACGCCTGATGGAGGAGGGATCCATGCCGAGGAGTAGAAAGATCATAGTCGTGTTCCCCGCCACAGCGGCGAGGAGGACCCGCCCCGCATCGACATCTGCCCGATTAAGCAGACGGCCTATGATTTCATTGATTGTTTCGAGGGCAAGGGCACGCAACCGATCGCGCCCCTTCCCTCTCTCGGCATAGCTGATACGGCTGATAATATCTGCGCCGCAGGAAAGCTGCCTGTTATAGGCGGCGGCCCGGGCAAGGCACCTTCCGGTCCCGAGATCGACAAGCTCACCTACCACGGTGGTCGTACCGAGATCGAGCGCAAAACCTATTGGTGGGTGGGGGACCGTCGAGGACGCAATCGGAGGAACCGGGATTATTCCCACGAGGGCGCGCTCTCGTTTCCGGTCATCCTCACTGAGTATGACAGCATCGAAATCAAGGCCCTCTGAAGGGGTGAGCGATTCCTCCGGTACGAACACCACACAGTCATCGTGAACGCGCGAGACGCACGCGAGGCGGTATCCGCGCCGTTCCTTATCCGGAGAGATCGAAGCATGCGGTGTGGGAGGGCAATCACCCGCCTCGATTTTCACAAGGCACTGCCCGCAACTCCCCTGTCCGCCGCACTCTCCCCTGATCTGGATCCCGAGTGTCAATGCCGCATCGTACAGGCTTTCTCCCGCGGCAACCTGCGCCTCGGCGCCTGAGGGAAGAAATTTTATCCTGTAGGAATTCATGGAATGGCTCCGGGGACATACCAAAGTTATCCACAATCCAGCCGGCCCTTAAGGGCCGACTACGAGATAAACATCAGTTATCCACAGGGCAGCCGGCCCTTAAGGGCCGGCTACGGGAAAGAGGACGGGTCATGCCGTGGCGCGTGCCCACACCTCTTTCAGGTACGCAGGGATATCGGCGGATTCCTGAGGACCGACCATGACGTTCCAGCCCGGGAGCTTGTCCTCGAGGTCGCCGCTGATCATCGCCACATAACCCGGGATGATGATGCGTTTGTGCGGCACGCTCGCGGCGAGCTCCTGCGCCACCACCGCCTTCGCGATAACCTCCGCGTTGAATTTTCCGGCCGCCCAGGCGGTGAGCACCGACTGCCCCTCCGCATCGACAATGAGGAGCCTTGAAGGGATCTCGGACGCCTCCACCTCGCTCGAAACCATAAAGTAGGTGAGCGAGAAGTTTGTGGTAACCAGCAGGGGAGCGTTCCCACCGGCGTCCCCAATTATGTAGACGCCCGGTTTTACCTGGAGAGGCTTCTGCGGATCGGTGTAAATCCCCTGCCTCAGCGTGAGAAGTGGAAAATAAGTCCATGGCGCCGGATCCTCCAGGACAATCACGGACGCATACTTGCATATCCCCCCCACTGCGGCGACGGCCCCCTCATACCCCTTGCTCGATGCGGACATGATGAGCGGATACCCTGATCCCCGGAGAGACCGGGAGAGAGCGTGCCGGCGTAAAAGCGTAAAATCCCTGAGCCTCCCCGCCGCGCCGCTTGAAACGGGGCAGAGTACCAGATCATCCACCCCCTTCTCGGCCGCACGGCATGCCATCTGCGCAAGAGCCTCTACCCCTTCCCCCTCAATCACAAGCGGGCATGCGAACTCCTTCGCGAGAGCTGCCATTTCATCGGCGTTATTTCCATCCGCACCCCACAGAAGCGGCCTTGAGCTCCCGACACTTTCCAGTGCGGCCCTCATGCATGCCGAACGCTTAGAAACAAGGACGAGCGGAAGAAGGCATTGCTCCGCGGTGAATTTGACGGTTTGCGCAAATTTTTCAGGAGCTCCGCTCTTTTCCTTTATGGCGACCAGGTCAAGGAGCAGATTTTCCCCCGCGCGCGCGACAGAGAATGCGCACACCTCCCTGAGCCGTGCGAGAATCTCCTCACGCCCCATCAGGTCGTCCACTTGCGGGGCGAGCGCCGTCTTGTGGAAGAACGCTTTCTCATGCCGAAACATCACGAGCTCCTCGCCGATCCGCACCGCGCGCTCGCCCATACCGATCGTCACCAAACGTATGGGAGGGGCCGCCGCTGCCCCGAGTGTTTCCTTGGCCTCCGGGGAGGCGTAAGGGCACGCATCGATCTTCGCCTGTTTCGCGGCGAGCTTCATCGCAAAGGCGAGGCAGGTCTGGAACCCACACTCCTTGCAGTTCTTGTTCGGCAGGAGCTTGAAAATCTGTAATCCGGTTAGTTTCATAATGCGTAACAAGTTGAACCATTAAGAACACTGAAACCACCGAGATAAATTGCATAACCGTAGGCGAGACTTAAGTCTCGCCTACTATGAAAACTGTCCATTGAATCCAATTATCACGTCCTTCAGTGTACTCAGTGTTTTTAGTGGTTTATCCATTTTTCATTAAATTTTCTATCGTCTTTTCCACCACAGCGATTGCAGCCGGATGACGCATGACAAGGATGCCCGCTCCGGCGTAGAGCAACGAAACTGCCGTCGCAACTTCCCAGAGAACTCCCCTCTCCCTCTCGTTCCCCCACATCGGCTCCTTCGCCGCAGGCATCTTGACCTCTTTCGCCTTCCAGACTTCGCCGCCTACAAAATTGATGAACGGCATCTGCATCATCGCGTCGCCCGAGAGAGCCTGAAGGCGGATTCGCTCCATGACCGAGTACGTGTACTCAAGCCCATACCCAAGACCGCCGGTGAGAGGGTCTATTACAATCCTGTCCGACGGAAAGCTGAGATCGGAGATAAGTATGTTGAGCTGTTTGCAGAGGTTCACGTCAATGGGACTCTCCGCGACGACCAAATGACCGTAGGCAATCGCGGCCGCGACGAGCGTCTTGTATTCCTCGCCGACCGCTGATGCCAGAAGGCAGCGTTCGCCCTGTGCCGCTTCGGCGCACGCGGCGATGACCTCGTTCTGTTTCTGTCCCGGGCCAGGACCTTTTATTATGAGCGGCACCTTGACATCCTTGAGCAGACCGCGCAATAACTCCACCGACGCAGCCGCACTTCGATTCTCTTTATCCAGCCTTGCGCCGCGCAGATCCAGGCAGATAATACGCGCCCCATGTTTCTCGACCACATACCGAGCCCAGCCAACAGGATCGCCCAGCAATTCCCTGTACGGATCCTTGACTGTTTCGCACCAGTCGTCCGGCCTCACGTCGGGAATCTCCCAGGCGATAACCGGCTTGCAGGGCATGATTCCCTCGAACTGATGGTATGGTAAACAGCTCTCCCCGCCGACCTCTATGGAGGAGGCGCGTGTTCCGCCATCGGCAGGCGTGTTACCGATGCGTATTTTTCTTACACTACTTGAATTCATAATTCTTTGCTCGCCAATATATTATAAAGATATCCACACCCACAGCCGAGACTTAAGTCTCGGCTACGATATCCATAAATTTCATCGAGTCGAATGTGCAGTCTCGCCGAGGCTGAAGCCTCGGCTACAGAGCTCGGTTAAGGCCCTGGCTACGGGCTTTCGGCTATGACCTCGGCTACAGGCACCGGTTATGGCCTCTACTACGAGGTTATCCACAGGGTAACCGGCCCTTAAGGGCCGGCTACGGGCCTCGGTGCGAATCTCGGCTACTTATCCTCCGGTGCGACGCTCCCTTAAGAGCGCTCCCTAATAAAAGCTAATGCGGGAACTCTACAACAGCGGTTCCATTTCCAGGGCGGGATGCTTTACTTTCTTGAGGAATTGGAGGAGCTCACCGGGATCGATGGTGACGGTTTCGTCGGCGATTTTTTCAAGCAAATCTCTCTCCCCTATCTCCTCGCACCTGCTCTTCAGTTCCTCCCCCAGCTTCTCCTTGATCTCCTTGGTCATCCAGACGATCCTCTTGAGCCCCCCCTCCGCAGAGATGAATTTCTTGCTCAGGATGTAGCGCGTGCCGATACCCAGAAAACCCGGCGTCTGCTGGCCCCCGCCCACAGACTCAGCCAGTGACGAGAATGTCATCCCGGAGGGGGTCTGCCCGGTGTATTCCCGATTCACAATCATAAAGCCGTTGGCATCCGGCAGGATAGCGATCACGCACTCGAAACAGCCGCACGAAGTCATCGGGTCGTCCATGATCGAATAAGCGCTAAAACTCGATATTGCGCGGTTGGAGCGCTCGAAGACGAAGTCGTTGATCCCCTTCCACTTTCCCTTGGCAGCGTCGATCACCTCTCCCTTTCTCACGGGCTGGTTCGCCCCGGTGGGGTTGATCTCAAATGCCGCCTTCCCGTCGAGCCAATTGTACGCTCCGCAGAGGCCGAGGCGCTCGGGGGTGATTATACAGACATGATTCGGAGCGTACGACTGGCAGAGCTGACACGAGTAATACATCTCCACCGCCTCATCGACGAGATCTCTTATGCGTCTGTCACGCTCACGGTATGTCTCCCTCGCCCTGGGCATCCATTCCTGTACGCCCTGCAGCTCCGTGTAGATTGTCACCTGCACCTTATCGACAATGGAGGGGAAATCGTTGACGAGCTTCGCCCGGAGAATCTCTCCGATGTGCTTCATCCTGAAACCGGCCTTCCTCGCCTCCTTACTGATCCTGAGCCAGACCACGTCCCTTTGGCCAATGTGCATCACCCCCATCGCCTCGCTCAGAAAATGATGGATATGCCGCTCGAGTATCGCTTCGAAATCTTTCTGCATCTTCCTGCCCGCTACATTCACCACAATGCCGAGAGGAAGTACCCCGCCCTCTTCCACCGCGTCGAGGTCGGGGCCAATGAGCTCGATAACTCCATCGCGCACCTCGGAGAGAGGCGCCGAGAACAGATACTCGAATCCCGCGCTGTACTTGCCGCCGAACTGGATCGCCATATCCTCCTTGCGCACCCGCTCGCCTTCAAACGCGGGGCCGTACCGCACAGGAATAGGGATCTTCGTAATGCGAATTTTTATCCCGCGAACCTCGATCGCCTTCTCCGCCATTTTGTCATGGGCGACGTTGGCGACGATAAGGTCCTTCTTCTCCGGGCCGAACGACAGAAGCTCCGGGATGTCGCTGTCCGAGAGGATCGGGAAACCGAAATTGAGGACGCCCGCAGCCACTGCAATCTTCAGCTCATCGAGCGGGCCGAGGGCAATGACGAAGGCGTGTACGCGCTCGCGGTTGTATGCCAAAATCTTCTCACCGCGATCGGCCTCGGTGGGTGTGATGCCGCCGAACGTCATCGCCGCGCGGACGGCAAATCCGAGGGCATATGCGGCAGCCGTGAGCTCTTTGCCATAGGGCACAAGGAATGTATCCCAATTCATCTGAACCTTCGCCCCTTCGAGTTGTTCCGCAAGGCTGACCCCGTTCGTGTCGCCCGCCATTACGACGAGGATATTGCGCTCCTGGAGGTCCCGGACGAGATTCACGGCGATCTCCTGTGAAGGAGCGCCGCCCACGATCGCCGCGATCCCCGGCATGCTCCCATCCACCAGTTTCACTCCCTGGCTCCTGAGCACCGCATCGCTTGTCGCCCCGAGCCATATCCCGGATGGGGGCGGGCCGTCAAGGAGCCTGACCGCCTCAATCGCCTCCGCCGCCATTACCGCCGCGCGCCCCGCCGCAAGCGCCTCATCGAGCGTGGGCACGCGATCACGCGGTTCGCCTACAAGCGACCGGCACGCCGCGAGCACTTCCTCCAGTTGGGCAAGCTCCCTTACCTTGAGTCCCAGAAAAGCATAGCTCAACGGAAGGTAGTACGCTGTGCCCGGAAATGCCACCGGATGCCTGTCTCCCCTCTTCTCGAGCGCCGCGCGCAACATTTCCCCGCTGATCTCAACGATCTTCCTTGCACCCGCATCAGCGCCTTTGAGAATCACCGAAATATCTTTCACTTATACTCTCCCTCCTAATTCAGTAGTTAGGGGCTAGTAGCTAGGGGTTAGGGATATAGATTACCCCTGATCCTTGACGGCGTATGGGAGTATCTACGTTTACTCGCCGTCACGCGCAGACGCACATACGCTCACACGATCTCTTTACCCTAGTCCCTAACTACTAACTACTGTTTTATCTTCACCCCTCCGATCACTTCAAACACCCTATCCGCGACTTCCTCCGCAAGCGTCCCCGTGCCACAGCTCGGCGTTATGAGGCACTGCCGTGAAATATCCTCCGCTGACATTCCGATCTTCGCACCCAGCGTCTGGAACTGTCCCGCAAGTTTTTCTGAAAGCCGCTCCGGCGTCTCCTCTTTGATCTTGTCCGAGGTGGGGACAATCCCGAATGCGAGCATTTTGCCCCTCCCGATGAACTGCCTGAGCGCATCTGGATACAGTGTCATGCCGGTAAAATAGCTGTACGCGTCAAAGTTGATGATATCAAGATCGGTTTTCATGAGGAGTGACCAGTCCGTGTTGCCGCAGCAGTGGATCCCCGCCAGCGCTCCCGCTTCGTGGATACTCTGCACCACCTCCCCGACGAGGGATAACACCTGACCCTCGGAAAGACTCACATAGCCCGATCCGAAGCTCGCGAGATACGGCTCGTCGAGCCAGATCATCACTGTGTCGCAAATCTTCTTGAGCTGCCGTGCCTGCCAGGCGGCTCTCATGGCGATCGATTTGACCGCCGCGTCCATTAGCTCGTCGTGGTAGAGGAGCGCCCTCTTGGTCTGATCGGCAACGGTGAGGCCGAAGCTTATCGGGCCGACAATCTGGCCTTTCACGCATGAGAGGGCTGCGCGCGCGCGGCTGTCGCTCATGAGTCGCTCCACAAAGCAATAGAACCCCGAGGCATAGTCCCTGCCGATCGCAAACGCATCCAGGTCGCCGGCAATCACTCTTCCGTAAAAGACTTCCATCTCCGGCATGATGTCGCGTCCGGTATCGAAGTATATCTTTTCGTGCTCGCGGTCCACCACGAGGCAGGGGAGCCCCTCGCTGTACTGAACGTACATGTTCTCCAGAAATGAGCGATTCGGAAGCTGCGGCCACGCCGGAATAGACGGGAATGCCCGCAGCATCTTAGAAACCGCCGTTTCGGGATCGAGATACGGCATGCTGCCGATCGCCGTCGCTCTCCCTGATGGAATAAACGTCATGGATAATGACCTCCCCTGCATGATTCGGGGGCCGGAAAGTTCTTAAACATAGATTATCTCTGAAAAATGCCCTCCCCGCAATATTTTTCCCCTTCCGGCAATGGCTCAACTATATGCAAGATACCATTATTCTATGTTGTAGGGGCGTGATTCATCGCGCCCGGGTTCGATAGATCGAACCCCTACAAATCAACGTCACCCAAATTGAGCCACTCCCCCCGAAGAAGTAGCGGATACGGGACGCAAGAATGCAACACCTGACATATGACACACAACCGCACACATCAGAATCCCCGCCCTCCCTGCAGGCAGGGCAGGCAAACTTCCAAACAAATCCAAAATTCGAAATTCCAAAATCCGAACCGCCATGAGCAGCGAGACGAGAGACTCCAGAGCCACGCACATCCTATGTTTTTCTTACTGCTTACCGCTTAATCCTTAGTGCTGGTCATTTGGGGTTCGCAACGGATCATCACCTATAGGTTGCTCTCTCCGATCTAGTGCGCTCCATTTCTGATAAAATCTGCCTGTATAACCAAATCAAGAAATGGTATTATAACCGCTTATTGCCGAGGAGGATGATGTCCATGAAGAAGATGATGCGCTACGTGGTGGTACCCTTTCTGCCGGAGCGGCTCAAACCCCTGCTCGATATCGCTTACAACATGTGGTGGTCATGGAATCCGGACGCGACGGAGCTATTCCGCAGCCTTGACCCGGCCGCATGGGAGGAGACATCTCATAATCCCGTCAAAATGCTCGGATCCCTAAGAAAAGAGGATATCGAGCGCCTGATAAGGAATGACGGTTTCCTGGCGCGCATGGACAGGGTGGCCGCCGAGTTAAGAACGTATATCGAGCACGGCACCTGGTATCAGAAAACGCATAGCGCCCACCTTGGCCACCACATCGCCTACCTCTCCGCGGAGTTCGGCGTTCATGAGTGCCTCCCGTTCTACTCCGGGGGCCTGGGCGTCCTCGGCGGCGACTACATGAAATCGGCGAGCGAACTCGGACTGCCGCTCGTCGGAGTCGGGCTCGCCTACCGCTTCGGTTATTTCCGGCAGTATCTCAACCGCGATGGATGGCAGCAGGAGACCTATCCCGAAAATGATCTCTACAACATGCCGATGGTGGTGGTGAAGGATGAGAAGGACAAACCTATCGAGGTGGACGTCCCGTTCCCGGGGAGGAAAACGCACCTCATGGTCTGGAAAATCCAGGTGGGCAGGGTACCGCTCTATCTCCTCGACACCAACATCGAAAAGAATTCCATTGAGGACAGGAATATCACCTCTCACCTCTACGGCGGGGGGACCGAGATGCGGATCAAACAGGAGATCGTCCTCGGCATCGGAGGCATTCGCGCCCTCGACAAGCTCGGATTGACACCCACCGTCACCCATATGAACGAGGGACACTCGGCGTTCCAGGCCCTCGAGCGAACCTTGCATCTCATGAAGAAGCACCGTCTCTCCTTCGAGGAGGCGCGCGGGCTCGTCGCCAGCACCAGCGTCTTTACCACGCACACGGCCGTCCCGGCGGGCATCGACAGATTTGAGCCGGATCTCGTGAAGAAATATTTCTCCGACTACTGTACGAAATTGGGAATATCGATCGAGGAACTCCTCGAATTCGGACGCGAGAAACCGGGAGACGATCGGGAACCGTTCTCCATGGCGATCCTCGCATGCAGGTTCGCTTCCTCCATCAACGGCGTGAGCAAAATTCACGGCGAGGTGTCGCGTGAGATGTGGTCCGGCCTCTGGCCCTCCGTGCCGATCCAGGAGGTTCCCATCGGGCACATCAGCAACGGCATTCACACCCCCACTTGGATTTCGGACGAGATGGTGCGCATCTATGACCGCTACATGGGAACGCGATGGCACTATGAGCCGGAGAAGCCCGATGTATGGCAGCAGATCAGCAAGATACCGGACGCCGAACTGTGGGGAAGCCATCAGAGGCTGAAGGAGCGCCTGATCGGATCCGTCCGGAACAAGCTCCAGGAGCAGCTCAGGAACCGCGGGGCGCACAGCTCCCACATAATGGAAGCCGCGGAGGCGCTCGATCCCTCAGCCCTCACCATCGGTTTCGCGAGGAGGTTCGCGACCTACAAGCGGGCAACGCTCCTCCTCAAAGACCCCGAGCGGCTCGCGAGCATGCTAAATATTCCGGGCAAGCCGGTCCAGTTCATCTTCGGCGGCAAGGCGCACCCCGCCGATGAGGGAGGGAAGAAACTGATCAAGGAGATCGTCCATATCTCGGAGCAGGAACCGTTCAGGAACAAGATCGTCTTTCTTGAGGACTACGACATCGCCCTGGCGCGCATGCTGGTGCAGGGGGTTGACGTATGGCTCAATACCCCGCGGAGGCCCATGGAGGCGAGCGGGACTAGCGGGATGAAGGTTGTCCCCAACGGCGGACTCACCGTGAGCACGCTCGACGGCTGGTGGCCGGAAGGCTACAACGGCGAAAACGGCTGGGCGATCGGGAGCGGCGAGGAGTACGACGACGGGGAGTATCAGGACCATGTGGAGAGTCTCGCGCTGTACGAACTGCTCGAAAAAGAGATCATCCCTCTCTTCTATAAGCGGGGAAAGGACAGCCTCCCGCGGGATTGGATCGGAATGGTGAAGAACTCGATCATGACCCTCTGTCCGGTGTTCAACACAAATCGCGTGGTCGCTGATCATGTTGACAAGGTGTATATCCCCGCCCTCGTCCACTGGAGCGCGATCACCGCGGAAAACATGGCCGAGGCGAGGAAGCTTGCAAAATGGAAATCCACGCTCAGCAAGGAGTGGGAGAATATTTCGATCGAGGACGTGAAGATATCGAGCATCTCCGAGCTGCGCGTCGGTGACGAGCTCCCCGTTGAGGTCCAGGTGAGGCTGGGAAAGGTAAACCCGGAAGATGTGCACGTCGAGCTGTTTCACGGGCCGCTCAGCGTAGAGGGAGAAATCGTGGAGGGGACTGCAACTCCGCTCACACACAAGAAGGCAGAGCGGAACGGGATCCACATTTTTACCGGATCCATCCGCAGCGAATCGAGCGGTCAGTTCGGATTCTCCGTTCGACTATTGCCCTACAATCCCTCACTCATCAATTGTTTCGAGACAGGACTGATCCATTGGTGGGAGTGACTACAGTTTAAAGTGTAAGGTGTAAAGTTTAAGGTAAGCGTAGGGAAAATCTTACCCTTCCACCAGCAAAAATTCCCCCTCGCGCAGTAGCCGAGACTTCAGTCTCGGCTATAATCGGGCTTAAGTCTCTAGCCTGATCTATTCACCAACTAAAAACTGACATACCTGCCCAATAGCACAACAGACTACACGCTTTTAACCACTGAAGACGCTGAGGTCACTGAACGGTTCAAAAAACTATCCCATTGATATCCTAATCGCTATTCAGGACGCAGATGAACGAAGAACACGCAGATACAAAGACAGTGTGAGGTGAAAACTTCAAGGGTTCACGCTGCTTCTTTTGTTAATCTGCGTTCATCTGCGCAAATCTGCGTCCAAA
>JAPLCW010000015.1 GCA_026392015.1 Candidatus Auribacterota bacterium
CAACTTTTAATGTCTTCACCGCGGATTACGCTGATTACGCGGATTCTTGTTTGTAATCCGCCCAATCCGCGAAATCCGCGGTTGCTTACTTTGATCCATTTAAATTGCTCTTTTATGCTTCTAATGAATAATCCAGGTTAAGGGGGGGAATATATCGGCGTAACCACGAATTACACGCCTGCGTGCAGAAACGCACTCCGACGTGCAGGCGCGAATTGAAAGAATATAATTTGTCTATTGTTCCCTTCCAACATTATGCAGTTTTCCTGACTACTAACTACTGGCTACTAGCTACTGATTTCCGTGGTTTGCCTCACCATAACTGAGGCACTACGGGGTTTTCCAATTATCGCTTTGACTTTAGGGCAGATGATGTTATGATTATTTAAATGACATACGCGCCGTGATTTTTTCTATTTCAGTTACCCTATAGCGCGATAACGAAATATTATAAGGTCACCGGTGTTAGGGTGTAGCAGCCGGCGGCCTTTTTTATTCACAACCTGTCTTAAGGGAGGAAGAAAGATGATCAAGTTTTTTATCGGTGTAATGGTCTGTTCTGCATGTGGGTTGCTGGCCTTCGGCTGCAGCGCCAGGAAAGAAGAAGCGTCTTCTCTTCCATCCAAAGGAAAAGAAGGGATTACCTCGGCCTCCGCGGGCGGGTCCTCCATGGCTGATGCAAAAAAGGGAGATTCCCTGACGGCGAAAGTGAACGGCGTGACGATTACCCAGACAGATGTTGACCAGGCTGTGGAATCATTGCTGAATCGATACGGCGGCCAGGTTTCCCCGGAACAAAAAGCCGCTATGAAACCCCTGCTCGGGAAACAAGCGCTCGAATCCCTCATTAACCAGCGCCTCCTCCTCCAGGAAGCCGAACGCGAGGGGATACAGCCGGATGCAAAAGCGTTAGAGGCGCAGATGAAAGAGATCTCCGGACACTTTCCCAGCCCCGAGGCATTTCAGAAAATGCTCGCATCCCAAGGAATTTCAGAGGAAATGCTCCGTCACGATGTCGGCCAGGATTTGAAAATTCAGTCCCTCCTGGAAAAAAAGGCGCCAAAAACACAGAGCGCAACCGATGCGGAGATCGCCGAATTCTACAAGAAGAATCAGGATGAATTCAAAACCCCGGAGCGCGTCAAGGCCAGCCATATCCTTATCGCGGTCAAGCCGGGAGAGAGCGATCAGGAGCGTTCACAGAAAAAGAAGAAGATTGAGGCACTACAGAAGGAGATCGAGAAGGGCGCGGATTTTGCGAAGTTGGCGAGCGAGAACTCCGACTGCCCCAGCAAAGCGCAGGGAGGCGATCTTGGCTACTTCGAGAGGGGAAAGATGACCAAGCCTTTCGAAACAGCGGCGTTTGCGATGAAGGCAGGGCAGGTCAGCGATGTGGTGGAGACCGAATTCGGCTATCATCTGATAAAGCTGACCGGACGGGAGGAAGCCCAAACCGTCCCCCTGGAGAAAGCCAAGGATAAGGTAGCATTATACCTGAATAACGAGAAAAAACAGAAGGGCATCGGCGACTATCTGGAAAAACTGCGGAAAACCGCGAAGATAGAATACGCGTCGAAGGAATGAAGTATCGTGTCTTATTGACGCCCAATCAAGAGCCGGAACGCACCGTGCAGGGCGTGTGAGGAACCGGCCAAAGGCGTTATCAGAGCTCCCCATGAAGGGGCACAAAGGAGGTCGCATGAACATTTACGTGGGCAGTCTCTCCTTCGAGGTCACGGAGGAGGAACTGCGGCAGGCGTTTGAAGCCTTCGGTCAGGTTTCATCCGCCACGATCATCAAGGACAAGTTCACCGGTGAATCGAGAGGATTCGCTTTCGTGGAGATGCCGTCAAAGGCAGAAGCCGATGCCGCGGTTTCCGGAATGAACGGCAAAGAGCTGAAGGGCCGTGCTCTCAATGTTGGCGAAGCTCGCCCACGCCCCGAGGGAGGCCATCGCGGCGGTCCTGGCGGCGGCGGAGGAGGCGGTAGAAGAGATGGGGGCAGAGGGAGAGACGGCGGCAGGCGCGGTGGTGGTGGCGGCGGTGGCGGTGGTGGTGGTGGCGGTGGGCGCCCGTATCGCAGTTACTAATCTTTGCCACCCCTGCAATGATTCACCTTGGAGAGCCAGCCTAAAGGCTGGCTCTCCTGTCTTTATATCCCCTTAACAAGTTTGGATCCCGCGCATTCCTCATTTGATGTGCAGCTCTTCACCATCCCTAAGGACGACATGCGGTGTGATGGGAATGAGCCTGGATGGATCGCCGCCGATAGGGGGAATTTTACCGGCTTCTCGCACGAGCGCATGGAAAGTCACCGTCTCACCCACCCTCGCGGGAGGGATACCGACGGCGGGCTTGATTAACGTGGTGAACGGGACATCGCTGTACCCGGGAATGTTGCTGCAGAGTTTTTCGATGCCTGACTTCACGCGTCCATTCAAAGAAATCGTATGGTATCCCCCCTTTGCTGTGACAAAAAGGCAGATGTCTAACGGCTGGTTGATCCCCTCGTGCAAATCCAGATTCAGAGCAAAGCCCTTTCCGGCAATCAGCTCCCAGACTCGAAGATCAAGCCCCCTCATCGGAAGAGACGTGGGAGTCGCGGTCGGTGTCGTTGGCCACAAGGAGGGGGCCGGCGTGGACGGGGTGTGCTGCAGGTGTAATCCGGATAACGTGTAACTTTCCCCATCATCGCATGTTCAGATTGCAACCCAAATCATCCCCCTCCTCACCTTACCCCCTGCTTTCGCCGAAGCGGAGTTTCGGCTCCGCGCAGGCAGGCTTCTGAGGGGATGAGAGATAGTTAAAGTCACTCACGCACAATGGAAGAGAACCTAAAGACTATCCTGCATTCAGGCCGTAGAACAATATGAAGGGCTCACTTTAGGCTGCGGAAGATACTTTTTGCTATGACAAGAATTGTAAACAAAGTATACACTTTTGACATTAAGGAGTGTAAACAAAGTATACAAATTGACTTTTTTGCATTTTGTATAAAATGTACATAAACCGCAACTAGTTTATTATGAGTTAGTTAAAAAACTTTCTAAAGGATCGCATGTTTGGCATAGAACTTGCAGGTAGGTTTAACAGGTGTTGGTGTGACTTTTTACTGATTATGTCGACACGTTTGGGGAAGTAATAACATTTTGTCTATTTCTGTCACGTTTTTCGCATCATCATCTGTCAATTCTTGGTTCGAAACCGCCGAAATGGACTCGAAATTAAATAAAATAGTATTACCAACCACCCACACAAGGAGTCTAGAGGATAGACGTCAAGGTTAAGTTACGTAGTAACGTAAGTGGTCACTTATGGGGGGTACATTGCTTAATATGTCATTCCTGCCCCCGTTTTCACGAGGGTAAACTCCAGCAGGAATCCAGGTTTCATAGTGGATCCCCGCTCGAGTTTACACTGAGCGCAGTCGAAGTGCCGGGATGACAAGTGAAAGGGATACCCCCCAAGACTGACCCATTACGTAGTAACACATTTAGCGGAATTCAGATATTAACTATGGAAAGATTCCATCAAAGATGTGAGTGCAAATCTAAGGACAAGCGCGGTGGCATTTCAATTTTCGCACATTCTGCAGTGTGCGTCCTGGCGCTTGCCGCGTTTTCACCATCGCGGGTCGTTGCTGCTGACGCTCTCGCGCCCAGCGCGTGGCCGATGCTGCACGCCAACCGGCAGCATACCGGACGGAGCGCTTATTCTGGCCCTGTGATACCCGGGGTTTCCTGGAGCTATACTACCGGGTATAGCATCCAATCATCGCCGTCACTGGGGACGGATGGAAGCGTATACGTGGGGAGCGACGATAACACACTCTATGCTCTCACCTCGACAGGCGCGATAAAGTGGAGCTATTTAACGGCGGGGGATATCTCCTCGTCGCCGGCAATCGGCGCCACAGGGGAAGTTTATATCGGTTCGATGGACAACAAATTTTATGCATTCAATTCCACGGGCAGCCTTGCGTGGAGTTACGCGCATTTGCATCCCGGCACTTCAAGTGAAGATTATTGGAAATCCTCACCTGCTCTTACCTCAGATGGCAGAATTCTCCTCCAGGCGAGAACTTATCTTATTGCACTAAGTTTATGGGACGGTTCCGTAGGATCGCTCGCCTGGAGCTATCAAACCGGCGGTGCGAGCAGTGCTCACCTCTCCTCACCTGCTGTGGCGACCGACGGCAGGATATATTGGGGTACCTATGATATAGACAGGATTTATGCCCTCAACTCCAACAGAACGCTTGGATGGAGTTATCGCACGGGTGGAACAGTCCAGTCATCACCGGCAATCGGCGCCACAGGGGAAGTTTATATCGGGAGCTATGACAATAACATTTATTCATTTACCGCGTCTGGGGCGCTCTCCTGGAGCTACCTTGCGAGCCAGAGAGTCATTTCGTCTCCCGCGATCGACAGCTCCGAAAATGTTTATGTGGGATCCCAGGACAATACTTTTTATGCGTTAATTTCGTCTGGGGCGCTTTTATGGAGTTACCAGGCATTTGCTGATATTGATACCAATCCTGCAATCGGTGCCAACGGAAGAATATATGTCGTGGGGAGTGAGCAAAGGATTTACTCGTTCACTGCAAACGGCTCACTCGCCGGGACCTTTGAGGCGGGAGTTTCTCTCAATACAGGTGGTAATAAAACTTCATCCATAGCTATTGGCTCTGACGGGAAATTATATACCGGATCCATGGATGGTCACATCTATGCCCTGAATGAAGGGACGCCGAGTCCGACGCCGACTATAACGCTCACTCCGACCGCGACGCCAACAGTGACGCTGACTCCAACGGAAACACCAACTGATACGCCGACAAACACACCTACGCTGACACCAATACCCACAGATACACCGACACAAACGCCCCTGCCGACAGACACGCCATCAGTTACGCCTGTGCCGACCGATACGCCGACTCAGACACCGACTCGGACACCGACGCAGACGCCGACAGAGACGCCAACAGGTACGCCTGTGCCGACAGACACACCAACTCAGACCCCGACGCAGACGCCGACAGACACGCCAACAGGTACTCCTGTGCCGACAGACACACCGACGGAAACGCCCATACCGACAGATACGCCTCCGCCAACTCACACACCAACAATGACTCCAACACAAACTCCTACTTCCACACCGGTACCTCATTGGACGCCGCCATCAATAACCTCATATTGGGAAACAACATGGGGCTATATCACAGGCTACATCACAATCGCGGTCGGGGATGAAATTGCTGCGTTCCGCGTTGATAATTCACAGATTGTGGGGCTCACGACAATAGCGTTTGACGGGAGTAACTATGGTTATAACATGGTCATCTATGCCCCCGACACAAACGCTCTTGAAGTCTATTTTCGCATTTGGGACGGCTCGAATGAGTTGGATGCGGCGCCTAATTTTACCGCGCACCCTGCTAAGTACGGTTCAGGACCGACACGACACGATCTAGGAACTCCTACGCCAACGGGGACTCCGACTGAAACCCCAACTGTTCCCCCGACGCCTACTCAAACTCCGACTCAGACGCCTACAGAAACGCCGACGGCCACGCCGACAGAGACACCGACAGAGACGGAGACGCCAACCAGAACACCGACGCGGACACCGACTGAGACATCCGGCCCGACAAACACTCCGACGATTACACCTACCCCAGCGCCATGCAGCACGATTGTCCCGGCAGGGGGTGATATTCAAGCTGCCATCAACGCGGCGGCTCCAGGCAGTGTGATATGCCTTGCCGGCGGTACGTACAATCCCTCGGCCAGGATCAATATCAACAAATCATCACTCACGCTGAGAGCCGAAGACCCGGAATCGCCCGTCCGTCCAGTCATAGACGGTCGCAGCTTGTTCCCCGTAATAATTCGCGTCGCCGCGGACGACGTGACAATTGAAGGCCTGGAGATAATAAACGGTACAGGAGACCTGGTTGATTCGAATTCCGCGGTGTCCCGTGCCACAATACGAAACTGCGTTATCCACGGCTCTCATACTCCGGGAGACGAGGGCATCCAGCTGAGATATTCCTCGGACTCCCTGGTCGAGTGCTGCACGATCTATGACATCGCCCAGGATGGCGTCTGTTTCAGCTATGCTACCAACGGCACTATCCGCAACTGCGAGATCTACGGTTCCAACAGCGATAATGCTGCAATCTTTACGTATTATTCAGAGGCAATGGCAATAGAGTGCAATTACATTCATGACACCACGGCGGCGAACGGCATCCTTCTCTTCAAGATGGGCGCCAATGGCGCGAGCAGCATCAGCAATAATCTCCTCATCAACAACAGTTTTTCAGCGAAATTTGAATATAACGGAGACAGATACGGTGCAAAGGACGGGAATCCCATTGATCTTTACATCCCGTATGACGAGATAAACGTGGATGCCCAGCTCTCTGTTCGCCATAACACCATTGATAATAATGATGGTACCGGGTGGGGCGACGTGACCGCGGGTCATGGAATTTATTGGGGACAGGACATGCAGAATGGAGCGCCCGTCTCCTTACTGGACAACATCATCACAAATAGTTCGGGGTGGGGCATAAAGACGGAGCTTCTCGGCAGCGTCTCGCCCACGGGAACACTAGACTACAACGACACGTGGAATAACGGCCTGGGTGAAATCGGTAACGCGTTTACCGGTGTCATCGTTGGAGCGAATAATATTTCGGCAGATCCTAAGTACAATGCGGATCATACGCTTGGATCGGGCAGCCCATGTATAGGCACGGGCAGCGGAGGGAGCGACAGGGGGAGAATATTTCCAGATTGTGTATGCGCGACTCCTAGCGCCCCGACGGAGACACCGACCGTGACCCCTACGGAGACACCGACTCAGGCACCGACTGAGACGCCGACCGTGACCCCAACTGAGACTCCGACGGAAATGCCGACCGTAACGATTACACCAACGGAGACACCGACCGTGACCCCGACGGAGATGCCGACTCAGACGCCGACGGAAATGCCGACCGTGACACCCACGATATCTCCTACGCCGACACAGCCCCCGACTCAAACACCGACACAGAGCCCGACGCAGACGCCCACTGTAACGCCGACTCAGACGCCGACGGAAACGCCGACAACGACGCCTACTTGTCCGCAGCCGGTCATCACCAATATCATCTATGAGGACACCTCAACACCAATAAAGGGAGACATCACCATTACGTGGGACAGTTTGTCGGGTGTGACATACGACATCTATGTCGCCGATGTCTTCACCGGACCCTACACCAGTATTGATAGCGTGACCGCTGCGGGAGCGAGCAGCTCATGGACAGACGATGGCACATGGACCGGCGGAAGCCATCCATCCACGAAGGACGTGCGCTACTACAGGATAGCCTGTCAGGGCCCGACCTATGCGGACTTAATCGTGGGGATGTTCACGCGCGTGATGAAGTATAATTCATACTGGAAAGCATACACGGACACCTCATCGCCGTTCATTCCGTTCTATCCGGGTTCGGCGCCGGATATTAATAATTGGATAAGGAACCAGGGGCATCCGGACACGATCCGTGGTTACGCGGATAAGATATGGAAGTTTGATGCTTCGACGCAGGCGTTCGACCAATACTGCTGGAATAATGACGGTACATGGGAAGCGTATGGAGGGACGAATACGACCCTCGACCCGGCAAGGGGCTTCGCGTTCCTGTACCAGAACAGCGTGAACGACACGGATCAGAACGTCTATCTCGTAGGCAAAGCGGCGCGTGGGGATGTATGCCGGTACACGGTTACAGGGAAGGGCACTGCCATATCCAGATACAGCTACCTGGGGTATAACTACGTGGCAACGGAATCCCTGGCCGGCTCTAATCTTGCGGGGAGCGGCTTCAGAGGGAGCGTGCTGATAGGATGGAGCGATAAACTCTGGCCGTTCTCTTTCGGTACTCAATCCTTCGAGGGCCATGCCTGGTACAAGACTTCAGATTCAAGCTGGCGGTATTATAATACTCCACCCTTTGGCCTGACTCCCGGTGAGGCCTACCTGATGTATAACCGTAACACCGTGTCTGACTGGACGTGGACGGTCACGAACCCTGCGGATTACTAGTGTGCCACCTCAGAAATATCGCATAGCTCTTTGTCATTGCGAGCGAAAGCGAAGCAATCCCAACTCATTGTCATCCAACAGGTTGCTTCGTAACTTCATTCCTCGCAATGACATGCGTAAGACAAGTCATTTCCGGGACGCGACACTAGTCCCTTGCTCCCTTAATCCGACCTCCAGATCCAAAATATGAATGGCAATTAGGCGACTACGTGATTAGGCGATTGGGTTGAAACAGTAAAAATCTGATCGCTCAATCACTCAAGATAATCGGCAGCGGGAATTGATAGGAATCGATCCCCTCTGGATAAGCCCCCCCGGATTGAGCCACTACCAAAGAACCCGAATTGACGAATAAATCAGCTGTATCAATAGTCGATTGCACTATATAATCTCAACAGGAGATTATTACACCCGACGCCCAGAGGATAGCAACCAGGCCGTCATTTGACTTCTATGAGAAAAAGATTGCAGTCGCTGCTAAAGAACAAAGAATTTCTTTTTATGGCGACATCTGACAGGGACGGCAGGCCCAATGTTGCCCCCAAATTTCTTCTGAAAATCACCCGCAACGTCATCTACATGGTCGATTACTCGATTAGCAAAACGTGGGAGAATTTGAAAGTCAATCCCCTGGTCTCATTGGCGACGCTAAACAATGATACCCTGACGGGCTATAGAATCGACGGGATTGCGCACATAGTTGATAAAGGCACCGCATACGCCAGGATGCTGAAGGAGCTTCATAAAAAAGAGATAGGCTTTACCGCGTCGCGCGTGATCGAGGGAATCCATACAGGGAAGAAGTCCGGTGCTTTTGAAATCGCGTTCCCCGAGCATGTGGCGATATATAAAATTACGGCGCATATGGCATCCGAGATAGGGCCGAGGGGCACAGTAATGGGGGAACGCCTGTGAATCGCCTTCGGTCTGCTTGGATAGACTCATCGGAGGGGAGAGAGGCGCGTATCCGGTGAGACCAATTTAAAGCAGCAACCCGCTTCGCGATCCCGTCTATATCTCGTTGCTCTCATAGCCGCTGAACGGAACCCACATGCTTTTTTCGGTTCCGATCATCGTGCTGTAAGAATGGAGCATTCCGAAATTTGCGCAGCGCACGGCGTACCACTGGATGTCGGGATTATGCGCTATCTCAGCTTTTATTTCATCGATCATTACAACGCTGGATTTTGATTCCGAGTGCACCTTTTTAATTATATATTCCTGATCCTCTTTGGATAAATACGAATATACCGGGGCTACCGCATGTGCATCCACAATAGCGACGAGATCCTCCGGAAAGATATCTTTCGCAGACTGTGTTTCTATAGTCACCATGCTGAGCTGTCCGAATAACCCCCCCGGGGCGTCCTTGAACGATACCGGGTATGTGGTAATGGCGGGAACGGCAATCACGTGGGTTATTTTTGCCTCCTTCTCTATCTGGGTGGCCTTTGCCGAGTAGGTGCACAGGTATCTCACCAGGCACTTCTCTTTGGATACCGGGGTTCGCTTCTCGATGAAAAACGGATAGTCAAAATCGACCTTGACCATCGAGGCGTTCAGGGCTTTGAGATAGTCCAGGATATTGGCTCTCAGTGTGTTTGTCCCTATCCTGTCGCGGTGTTCATGAACGATGCGGATGAAAGTATCAATCCATTGCGCTTCAAATTCCCGCATGATCCTCGCTGCAATGGAGATATTCGCAACGGTGGGCTGGCCGTTGGGATCAGCCTTTGATACCACCCTCATCGGGAAAGGCAGATCCCGCATCCCCACGTCCATCAAGAATCTCTTCTCCGCTGTCATGTCACACCTCTTTCTTGAGCACTGTGTCCGCTTCTTCCCTCATGATTTCCCACGCGGTGCATTGCATACCGAGGACCGCGACTCTCGAGTTCCGCGCAGACAACTGCCACAGCTTCCCGTTCTCACGCGGGCCGGCGGCGCATTTCAATCCAAGAAATTCGAGTCTGCGGCATATCTCTGAAATTATATTCAGAGATTCCCGGACCTGCGCACCCATAAAGACTATGGAATCAACGCCCCCGAGTACTGAAATGAAGGCCCCCGCGTACTTCACTACAGTATAAAGGAAAATCTCCCGCACCGCATCTCTTTTGGGATCGGAACCCTGCGCCAGATCCAGAAAAGCGCACTCCTCACCCGAGAGGCCCGTGAAACCGCTCTCCCGGGACAACAATCCGTTGATCTCTCCAAGCGACATACCGGTGGAATGGAGCTGAAAGACGATGGTCGGATCTATATCCCCACAGCCCGTGGAGGAGGGTATCCCCTCCAGGGAACTGAAGCCGCACGTAGTTTCCAATGGTTTCCCGTTGCGTATCGCGGCGATGTTGGTGTAGTCCCCGAGGTGCACGCTCAACAACTTCTGTGATTGATTGGTGAGAAGCGCCTGCGCTTTATTCCAAGCCCACCGATGCGCCAATCCGTCCCCCCCATACCTTCGTATTCCCTTTTTGAGAAGTTCATGCGGGACCGCGTAGGTGCTGACCTCGCCCGGGAGGTCGATGAAAAATGCGGTATCACAGAATAGAATATGCGGGATCGCGGGCAACGCATCGGTCCAGTAGCGGGCGATCCTGGAAGTTGCATCGTTATGCTCCGGAAGAAGCCCGATGCATCGCTCGACCTTCGCGAGGAGATCGTGGGACAGGAGGCTCACCGGCGCAGTGATCTCCCCGCCGCCGTTGTGCAACATGTAGCCGATTGCGTCTATCCTGTCGGCGCCGCCGATGTCCCGGAGAATCGCCTCCGCCCACCCAGGACCGAACATCGACCGCCGTTCCGAAAAAACGCCGTTCTCCTCCTTGCACCATCTCAGCAGCGGAGGGCTTGGATCAAAAAACAAGATCATGCGTCGCGCCTCAACAGGTTGATTCCCTCCAGACAAATAGTCCGCTCTTCCCACGCGGGAATAGTGAGGACTCGCACCCTTGAATCGTCCGCGCTGATTAGAGAGACCCCTTCAGGGACGGCCTTCCGGTTCCTCGCCTCATCCAGCCTGAGTCCGCACCACGCCATATCCTCGCAGATCTTCTCCCGCAAAGAATAATTCCCGACCCCTATATCGTCGGTAAACACCAGCGCGTCGATCCCCTTGAGAATTATTATATAGCTCCCTATGTATTTCTTTAAGCGATGGACGTACATGGCGAATGCAAGCGACGCCCGTTCTCCGTCATCTTCCGACATTTGCCGCGCGATGTCCCTGATGTCGCTTGAGAACCCGGACACCCCCAGCATGCCGCTCCTCTTGTTGAGCATCTCCTCCAACTCCGATGAGCGGTACTCAAATGCCGCCATGATGTAGATCGCGAGCATCGGATCGATATCCCCGCAGCGGGTGCTCATCATGAGGCCGGAAAGGGGAGAGTACCCCATCGATGTGTCAATCGAACGGCCGTCTTCGATTGCGGCGACACTTGACCCCCCCGTCCCGAGATGGCACGCAACAATCCTGAGGCGCCCGGGAGGCTGATGAAGAAAGCGGGTCGCTTCCCTTGTTGCATTCAGATACGAAATGCCATGGAACCCGTATTTCCTGAACCCGAACTGCTCGATGATCTTCCTCGGCAGCGCATAGGTGTAGGCATAGGGGGGGATCGTGGAATGAAATGCGGAGTCGAAAGTCACATACTGAGTGACGGAGGGGAAAGTCTTCATGCACTCTTCAATCACATCAAGCGCGATCGGGTTGTGTATCGGCGCGAGCGGCAGGCACCTCCTCAATTTTCTTATGACCGTCCCTGTAATAAGCTCGGTTTTTTGAAAATAGCCTCCCCCATGGACAACGCGGTGGCCGATACAATCGATGCCGATTTTATTCGCCCGTATATGCTTCAATGCGAGAGCGGACGCCTCCCTGTGGTTTCTCACAGACACAATTTCTTTCTGACTGTTTCCCTGGTAGCTGATTTCAGAATAGGAAGGCTCGCGTCCGACAACGCCCACCCTGTGGAATTTTCCGGAGAGAAGAACGGGAATATCCTCATCCCCTGTTGCTTCAAAAATCTTGTAGGTCAGGGATGAACTCCCGCAATTAAAAACAAGGATATTCAATTGTCCTCCGTAATGAATCGGTGTCCTGGGGGCTCAAGTCACATCCCCTCCCCCCTTGAGGGAAAGAATATTCAATTTTGCACCGCAATGAATAAGTGTTGCAGGAACTCAAGTCGCATCCCCTCACCCTTGAAGGGGAAGAATGCTGAATTTTCCCCCGTAATGAATCAGTCTCGAGGGAACTCAAATAATTTCCCTCCCCCCTTGAGGGGAGCCTGTCCTGAGCGCAGCCGAAGGAAGGGTCAGGGTGGGGGGTATGCTGCCCCCGGTGCTTCCGGGTACGCCTATTTAGATTGTACCGCATAGATAATTGCCGTTAAAGGTCAAGTTTGGGATGATAACAGGTGACGGCAGATCTTTCGGAAGGCGCCACACGGCGTGACACCCCGTGTGCTTGAACGGAGAGCACTATGAATAAGACAGATCTTCACGCAACGGGTCTCTCTCGCACAGAGGCAAAAGAAAGACTCGGACAGTACGGTCCCAACCGGCTCGCGCGGCCTTATGAAGTCGGCTTCTGGCATATCGCGAAGGAGGAAGTTACCGAGCCGATGATCCTCCTTCTGCTGGCAGTGGTTTTTTTCTATTCCCTCTGGGGCAAGCTGGAGGATGCGATAACGATTCTGGTCATTATCCTTGCCCTGGTTTTTGTCGAGGTGTGGAATGAGTATCGCGCCAAGAAGGCGATCGCCTCTCTTTCCCGGATAGCCGCCCCCAGGACAAAGGCGTTGCGGGACGGGCAAATTGTCGAGGTCAGGACTGAAGATATCGTTCCCGGCGATATCTTGATTTTGTCCCCCGGCACGAGAATCGCAGCGGATGGCAGGGTCTGCACCTCCTATAGTCTCCAGGCGGACGAATCCGCCCTCACCGGCGAATCTTTTCCTGTGGAGAAGAACGAGGGGGACGAGCTCTCTGCGGGAACTTTGATTGTTTTTGGTGAAGGGAAAGCACAGGTTTCCGCAACCGGGAGCGCGACAAGAATCGGCAGGATCGCGGGGCTTGCACACGCGATCAAAGAGCCCAAAACCCCTTTGCAGCTTGCGATGAAGTCGCTGGCCAAAAGCCTGGCCGCGGTCGCCCTCTTTTTCAGTATTGCCATCCCCTTCGTGGGATTCCTGCGGGGACAGGATTTCCGCCAGATGGTCCTCACGGGGCTTGCTCTCGCCTTTGCCACCATTCCCGAGGAGCTGCCGATCGTGGTGACCATGGTCCTGGGGTTGGGGGCGTACAGCCTTTCCCAGAAAAAATTCTTGATCAAGAAAATCAAGGCCGCCGAGGTCCTGGGCAATGCCACGATTATTGCGACTGATAAGACGGGCACGATTACGGAAAGTAAGATGCGGGTCGTGTCGCTCTTTCCCCAGGAACAGGAAAGGAGGGTTCTAGAGGCCGCCCTCTTTGGCCTGACGGAGATTTCCCTGTCTCCCACGGATGGGGCGATCCTCGGCAAAGCCGGAGAGCTCGGGCTGCAAATGTGCCCCTATAGAATATTGCGCGAAAGGTCGTTTGGAAACGGACGCAAAACCAAGGCTATCCTTCGCGAGACAGAGGGGATTTTGAAACTCACCGTGAGCGGCGCACCGGAGGAAATATTGGGGATTATCAAGGATGATAAAACCGGGATTCAGAACGCGCTGGAGAGGGAATCCTCCAAGGGGAGACGAGCCATTGCGGTTGCGCAAAAAACTGTTTCTCAGAAGGATAACGCGCTGCCGTTTGCCGAGCTGGAGAAGAGCCTGGATTTTTCCGGACTGATTGCCTTCGAAGATCCGCCGAGAAAGGGTGTCGCGGAGACGGTAGAAGCCGCAAGAAGGGCAGGCATCAGAACGGTTATGGTTACCGGCGACCATCCAAACACCGCCGCATTCATCGCCAGGAGCGTGGGTATTTCCGCGGATAAGGTTTTAACCGGGGAAGAACTGGATATGATGTCTGATGAAAAGTTTATCGAAGCGGTGAGAGAGGTTTCCGTGTTCGCCAGGACGACCCCGGAGCACAAATACCGCCTGGTCAAGGCGCTCCAGGCGAATAACGAAGTCGTCGCGGTGACCGGCGACGGCGTGAATGATATCCTGGCGCTGAAAGGCGCCGATATCGGCATCGCGATGGGCATACGGGGCACGGACGCGGCGAAAGAGGCGGCGGATATCGTCCTGGCCGATGACAACTTTGTCACCATCGGTCAGGGTATCTTTGAGGGGAGAAAACTGTTCGACAATCTTCGCAAGGGAATTAAATACTACCTTTCTGTAAAAACCGCCCTGGTCATGGTATTTCTCCTGCCGATAGTTCTGGGCATATCTCTTCCGTTTGCCCCCATCCAGATTATCGTTCTGGAATTGTTTATGGATCTGGCGGCCTCGGTCGGTTTTGTCGTTGAGCCTGCGGAGAAAACGATCTACACGCGGCCGCCGAGGAATCCCAGGGAAAAATTTCTGAACCCCGCGATGATTCAGGGCATTCTGTCGTCGGGATTGAGCCTTTTTGCGGCCGTTACCCTATCCTACTTTTATGCCCTCCGGAGTGGCCTCCCCCTTGCTCAGGCCCAGACATGTGCGTTCTCCGCCTGGATCATGGGGCATATCATTCTCGCCTTTGTCTCTCGCTCGGAAAAAGAGCCTCTTTCAGCGCTCGGCCTTTTTTCCAATAGGGCGATGACCGTTTGGGCGCTGGCCGCCTTTGCTTTTCTCTTTACGGCTATTGGGACACCGTCGATCGCGTCTCTTCTCAGACTAACTCATCTGACAATCTCTCAGATAGGTCTGATTTTTGCGATCTGCATTGTGACTATTATGTGGCAGGAGGTTGTGAAGGTCCGGTGCCATCTTACCTAATTAGCTGTTATGCATGTAGATATATACTAATTATGTTGTCAAATCCAACATGGGCAGGTTAGTTGACAATATATTTTGTTTGCACCTTGCTCACAATAAGGCAATTAGGTAAGCTGTCACCCTAGGATATTGATCTGTCGGCGGAACTGGGTCGCGCCTCCCCGGGCGGGATGCCGTACTTTATTGCAGTCAATCCCCAGATAATCAAATTGCATCGCTGCGGTCTTCCCCACGGCGATAACCAACCTCCCCTTGAAGAGATTCAGAAGTTTCTCCAGGACGGGGAGCCCCTCGCGCAGTTCCTCCCTCGTGGGCTTCCGGTTGCTCAACATCCCCCTTGCAGGATCAAAAGGGTGCCACGGGAAAGCATTCCATAACACAAATCTGTCCGCTCCCATCCCGAGTTGCAGTAAGGCATGCCAGACGATGGTAGCCGTGGGCTCGGAGAATCCTTCCGGCGCCAGTTCCGGCTTGCTGGTCCTCCGGGGGGCGCAATCGGGGAGGACGTGAACCGGGTAGATTCCCATTGACGTCTTGTGACCAAGGAGGATTCTCTCGGATGTCATGGCAATGCCGCTGAAATGTCCTCCCTGATAACCTAAGGCCTCACCCACAAGAAGGTGCGTGGCACTTTCCAAACGGCATCTCAGGTAGCACTGTAGCTGGCGCACGCGGATACGCGGGGCATCGGGACCGGTATCGTGCTCTGCATCGATATCTCTCCATGGATTGAAAACATTTTCCATGGGCGGTGATTCCCTGATGGAGGATATAAATCTCAAAATGTTCGCATCCGAAGAAGCGGGTGATTTCATAGCATGATGAGGCTCTCATCCGTCAAAACGTAGCCCTAAAAGCGAACTCAAATCCGCATTAAAAAATGAGCAACGGGTAAACCCGCTCTCACGGCGTCTCTACATTATAATAGGATCAGGGATTCCGGTAAAGTACCGCACAGGCCCGGTAGCGGGTCAGTTTGGGGAGCATCGATTTGTAGGGGTTCGATGAACCTGTCCTGAGCGAAGCCGAAAGATCGAACCCGGGCGTGATAAAACTTGTCCTGAGCTTGCCGAAGGATCTCGCCCCTACAACATGAAGAAACTATGCCCTTAGTCAAATTGATCCATTACCCAAAGCCCGGTCGCAGCTCAGTCTGTGAAACATAGATCTGCAGGAGTCCGCTCCCCACCTGCAGCGCCTCCCCGCAGCCCGCTTGGCAGGCAGGGGTTAGGCGGATTACACAATGCGAATCTGCATAATCAGCGTAATCCACGGCGAACCTGATCTATTCACCACCTCAAAACCGACATACCTGCCCAATAGCACAACAGACTACACACTTTTAACCACTGAAGACGCTGAGGTCACTGAACGGTTCACACAACCATCTCATTGATATCTTAATCGCTATTCAGGACGCAGATGAACGCAGAACACGCAGATACAAATACAGCTTGTGGTTAAAGCCTCAAGGGTTCAATCTGCTTCTTTTGTTGATCTGCGTTCATCTGCGCAAATCTGCGTCCAAATACTCAGTGCCCTCAGTGGTTATGCCCCTTTTAATACGTGCGCCTCGTGAATAATCCAGGCTAAAACATTAAAGGGCTCTCTTCCGTTTTGTGTGGGTTACTTTAGCCATTCCCTCCCCCCGCAGAAGGGGGGATAACTACGGTTACAGGTTTAAGGTTAAAAATTCATATACATTAAAACTTTACACTTTACACTTTTGGATGTAGTCAACACCCCCACCATCACCCTTGCTTTGGCAGGGTCCCTTCGAACTGCGCTCAGGGACTTCGACAGCACAGGCTCCCCGTCACAACAGGGGAGGGGAAAAAATACTTACCCACACAAATTGGAAGAGAGCCCATTAAAGATCGTAAATAGTTCCAGTTAGAACATTTATGCCCCCAACGTAATTGACGCGGATTGCGAATGAAAGATTCTCATGCAGTGGAAATAAATCCATGAAAGGTGCAATTATGTGCTTGATTTATTCTCACACGCTCTTTAGCATATGACGATCCCCATGATTTATCCGCCGCTACGCGACGCAGGATACTGCATGGAAGGTGAACTTCCCGGATAACAGGAAGCCCAAATGGGTTCGCTTTTCTAAATTCAAAAATACAGCGGCGTGCCGACTCAGAGTGTGAAGGAGTGATCGATGCACCTGGAAGTATGCGGTGTGAGCCACAAGAAGGCCCCTGTGGATGTGCGGGAACGTATTTCCTTCCCTCCGCATCTGCTCGATGCCGGCCTCAAGGCGCTCAAGGGATTTGATTCGGTGGCGGAATGCGCCATACTCTCCACCTGCAACAGGGTGGAAATATATGCCGTCAGGAAGAATGCCTTCCCTGCGAAGAACCTCGAATCGTTTTTTTCAAAATTTCACCACGTGGCGCAGAAGGAGTTCGCGCCCTATTTCTACCGGGATGAATCGAGGGCTGCCGTGACGCATCTATTTCGTGTGGCCGCGGGCTTGGATTCGATGCTGATAGGGGAAAGCCAAATTCTCGGTCAGGTAAAGCGCGCCTACCAGGAGGCCTGCCATCTTGGATGCGTGGGCAGGGTATTGGCAGAGGTTTTTGAAGGAGCCCTCCGCATGGGGAAGAGTGCGCGCAATTCCACGGATATCGGGAAGGGCGCTGTCTCCATCGGCTCCCTGAGCATCGATTTGGCCAAGAAAATATTTTCTCTTCTGGAAGACCGGACTGTTCTCGTCATCGGTGCAGGGAAAACCGGCGAACGGGTGCTCGAGAGATTAGTGGAGGAAGGGATCAGCCGGATCATGATCGCCAACCGGACGTACGAGACCGCTCGGGATATGGCGGCCCGCTTCGACGCATCGGCCGTGCGATTTGATTCTCTTTGCGAGCGGCTGGGTGAGGCGGATATCGTGATCAGTTCGACGAGTTCCTCTTCCTTTATCCTGCGCAAAGAGGACGTTCAGGTCCCGATCGCCCGGCGCGGCGGAAGACCGATCTTTTTGATCGACCTTGCGGTGCCCCGGGACATCGATCCCGCCATCGGCGCGATCCCCGGCGTTCGTCTCTGCAACATCGACGATTTTTCCCGGGTCCGGGATGTCACTGTGAATGAGCGTTTCAAGGCCGTCGGGGAAGTGGAAAAGATCATCGAGATGGGAGTGGAGCAGTTATTTTCATCCGAGAGATTCCCGGCGCACGGGGCGCTCGCCGCCGTCTAATTTCCTTCCGAAACACGCGCTCTCCTGCCTTGCAGGTAAGTATAACTATACTATCTACGACTCATAACAGATTATTGTGAATATTTATACGCGGGTACAATATACAACCGATTGATAAAGAATAAGATATTGCCTATAAATCCCTCACTATACCCTCTTCCCTCTGAAGGGGAGAGGTCTGGTGAGGGGCGTTCATTACAGGTAGTGGTTTCTTGTCAGTAGATACTGATGTCGTGTCCCGTAAATAGCTTCACAAAGTTTTGTCATTGCGAGGAGCGGAGCGACGAAGCAATCTAGAGGAGGGATACTATAGCTTCTCAGTGCTCACAATAATCCGTCATGAGCCATATCTACAACTTCTACACGCTGAAGCGGATCGACAGGATATCCCCGTCGTCGACCACGTATTCTTTTCCCTTCAGGTATATCTTTCCCTGCTCCTTGAGTGCTCGCTCGGACCCTCCGGCGGCGAGGTCGTCATACGTCATCATCTCCGCCCTGATGAATCCGCGGGCAAGATCGGAATGGATCGTGTGCGCTGCTTCGAGTGCCGACGAGCCTTTCCTGAGAGGCCACGCCCTGACCTCGTCATCCCCCACGGTGAAAAACGATATGTAGCCGAGCGAGTTGAAGACGAGCCTCGTCATCCGGTCCAACGCCGGCTCTGCAATCCCCATCGCCTTCATGAACTCCGCGCGCTCTTTTTCTTCGAGGCGCGAGATCTCGTCCTCGAGCTCCGCGCAGAGTTGGATGCAGGAGAGGGAAAAGCGCTCGTGCATGCGCGCAGAGACCGAGCCGTCGGAGAGGACCTCCTCCGACGCGTTGAGCGCGACAATAAGCGGGCTGAGCGTGAGAAACTGATAGGCCGTGAGCTCTTTACGCTGTTCATCGGTGAAGGGAACACGCGCGAGCGGGATCTCCTTTTCCAGGTGGGCGCGGCACATCTCGATCAGGCGCAGTTCCTTCTCGAGAGCATCGCTCGCCTTCTTCTTCTGGGCCTTCGCAATGTTCGTAAGCCTTGTTTCCACCAGTATGAGATCGGCAATGATGAGCTCTGAGAGAAACGCTCCGACCTCGGCCTCGGCGCTCATGGCGCGCGAGACCCAGCAGATGACATCGGCTTCCTTCAGCCCCTTCATGATTGTCGATCTTGCCGGCCCCTCGCAGCTGAAATCGGGCAGGAGTGTGAACTCGATCTTTGCCGGTACGATCTTCTCCGGAGCGTACATGCCGGCCAGCACGCTCAGCCGCGGATCGCGCACCGCGCAGATCCCCGGATGCGCCTCGAGCGGTCTCTGCATGACCGTTTCCTGAGAAACAGCGGTGAGAAGATTAAATAGCTGCACCTGCCCCGCCTGGGGTTGACCAAGAATAGCGACTTTCATTGTCCGAATATTCCTCCAAAAATTCTATTTATTTAGATGAATTATATCACAATTGAGAGCATGATGGGGAAATATGGCGGGACGTTGTTCCTAATTTATTGGGGAAAAAGAAATTGCGACTGATATTGCACTATAGATTCCCAAGGTATAATTGGCGGGTTTCCAAGGGGATTGCTGAAAACGTCTCCAAACGCGCCCTTATTTTTTGACCCTGAGACAAACCTAGTTCTTACTGAATTTCATGATGTCTGCTGTTCTTAGACCACCTGCTCCACAGCTTCTCGTCCTGCCTTTTCACTAATCACTAATCACTGTAGTACTGGCGCGCCCGGCAGGACTCGAACCTGCGACCAACGGATTAGAAATCCGTTGCTCTATCCGCCTGAGCTACGGGCGCGAGTGTTCGATTCACAATCAAGAATGCGTAACACAAGGCTCGCTTATTTCGAAGGTTCTATTTTCTCTTCTTCCCGCTTCTCACGCAATTGCTGCAATACGGCCTCGTAATCTCCTTTTTTACGTTTCAGGGCACGAATCTTGTCTTTGGAAGCATCGAACTTGTACTTGCTTTCGTCCATCTCATCTCTGTTTCTATCCATCCTCTCCCTGTTGTCATAGGACCTCTCCCTGATGCTTTCAGACCTATCCCTAGCGCTCTCAGCCCTCTCTCTCGCGCTCTCGGAGCTGCTTTTAATGTCATCTAAGTCTGCGTAGCCGAAGCTACCCATCATAACGATCATGATTGTTATAATAAATATTAGCCATCCTGCCATAATTTCCCTCCTTCCAATACATGCCGTGTTCTCATTCAATATGCCATCTTTGGGACAGTTTCGCAATATCTCCCAGGCTTTATGTCCAGGCTTTACGGTTAAGGGGTATCTTCCTTTCTTTACCGCTCTTGGTCTAGATGACGGTAATGTATCCCTGCTTTAAGTCCACCTGTTCCCATTTTAGGTTAAGAATCTCCCCCCTTCTCATACCAGTGTTCAGAGCACGCAGGGTCATATCCCTTGTATGGTTGCAAGAGAACGCCAATAGTGCTTCAATCTCCTGGTCAGACAGTATCCTTTGAGAAATGTTCTCTTCTTTGAAGAGTTTTACACCCTTTACAGGGTTGCTCTCGGCTTTTCCCCAGTTAATTGCCATCGTGAACATATGCTTTAATACAGATAGCTCGCGGTTTACCGTTGCCATAGGTACATCCCTCGGCTCGCGGTCTTTGTACTTGGCCATGCCCATAATCTCATCTCTTCTTTGAATCTTGCACCTTTCAACAAGATGAGAATTGATCTGGTTTAGTCTATAACTGCCAAAGAAGGGGATAAGGTGGTTTGCCGAAGTAAGATCACGCTTGTATGAGCGCTTAGTAGCCTTTGAATATTCCAGGTAATGCTCTGTCAATTCTTTAAATAGAACACTTTTGCGATGCGCTTTGATCCCTGCAATATCTCAGCTTGCCGGATAGCAAGCATCTGCTCTGCCCTATCTTCTGCCGGAATCTCACCAGGTCGCAGTAGTAATCAATGTACCAATTACCGTTTTTCTTAACGAGTGCCATGACCAACCCCTTCCCCTATTTCCCCTCCCAACAGCTAATTTTATATCTATTCTGTAATCATAAAAGCTATCGCTTCCCCAGCATTAACCACTGGGATAATTTCATACCCCAAGTGCTTCAATCTAACTGTTGCAACATCCATACTATCCGGTTCATCATCAACAACAAGAATCTTTTTGGCCATATCATGCTTTCCGTTATTGAATGGGCACAGTAAAATAAACAGCTGTACCTTTGCCAAATTCTGACTCTGCCCAAATTCTTCCTTTATGCGCTGCTATTATTTTCTTGCAAATATATAGACCCAGGCCTGTATCGCCTATCTTTCTCTGCAACTGAGTGAATGCTTGAAATAGTTTTTGCATATTTTCTTTTTTAATGCCTATGCCCGTATCTTTAACCATGACTTGAATAAAATTATCTCCTCTGCTGGTACAAATAATAATACCTCCATTTTTGGTACATTTAATGGCGTTATTTGCCAAATTGGTTAAAACTTGAATAATTTTATCCCTATCGAGCTTCACTTTAGGAAGATTGTCGCAGAGCTGAAGTTCAAAAAACAAACCCTTCTTCTTGGATAAAAGCACCATTGCATTCTGTAACCCCTCAACTAGCTTATTTATATAACTGTATTCCATCTTAAATTCCATTTTCCCGGATTCGAGCTTCAGAGAATCTAGAACTCCGTTAATCAACCTCGTCAACCTATCCGCACTCTTTTGGATTATCACTAAACATTTTTTCTGCTTGTCGTTAATAGTTCCCAGTGTTTTATCTAAAATCACAGAGGCCCCTTCATTGATAAGGGCAAGCGGTGTTCTTAATTCGTGAGTAACCATGGTGGTAAAATCTGATTTTATCTCTGCCTCAGCTTTAATGGACCGCGCCTGGCTTACCTCCTTGGCCGCCGCGGCCTGTTGAGCAACAAAGGCGGTGGTAACGCTGAGACTGTCCAGTATCGCATCTTCAACGGACGTTATTAGGTGTTTGGCAAAGAGACCCAGAACACCGATCGTTTCTCCACCGGGAACTTTGAGCTGATAGCCGGCGAACGACACTAGCCCCAATTTGCGAGCCCATCCGTGCTCATGCACCCTGGGATCGTTTACCACATCATTTGTCAGAAACTTGTGATCCTCGCCGGAAGCGACGCGCCCGATCTTATAACAGCCAAACGGGACCCGGGAGTGGCCTTTGCCGTCTATGTGGGTATACCGGCCGGAGCTTGCCACTAAATGCAGGCACTCTTCTCGATAAAGACATACGTACGGACCTCCCCTGGCTTCGGCATGGATACAGCCCTTTTCACACAGATCCCCTGGCTGTATCAGCCATATTCGACAAAAATCGACATTAAAAATCCGCACAATACTTTCGGTTATAATCCTAAGCTTGCTTTCAAACGTGGCGGGTGCAAGAAGCGATTGCTGAAGCGTATTGACTTCCTGTTGCCACTTTAACAATGCTTCACGCTCAGCCTCTAGCTTCTTGCGCTCGATTAGGTCAACGCCTACGCCGCAGAACATTGGGCTTCCTGAAAGGGGCTTAGATAAAATGCCCGTAAAGCGCATGGGGATTTTTCTGCCGCCCTTGGTTAAAAAATCCTCTTCAGCAACATTAAATCCCTTTTCCGCTACAATATGGATTGCCTTTTCAATATTCTGCGCCCCTTTTTTATCAAAAAAATCCGTCGGTTTCATGCGGGATAGCTCTTTCTGCGAATAACCACTTACCTTTTTAAACGCCTTGTTCCAAAAAAGGAATTTGTTCTGCAGATCAAATACGTAAAAAATATCCGTAATGGCATTGATTAGATCCATTATAATGATTCCCTGATTTATGCTATCTTGCCTAGTTTTTTTGTTAGTCATGTTAGCCCCTTCATGAAAACACAAAAACCCTGTCCGCAATCAGAAAGCATAGACATTAACTCTCTCGCCACTTTTTACTTGTCCCTGAACTGGTGTTAATCCAATACATTATACCAAGCTGATGCCGGTGTGAGGGGACATACCCCCCCGGGAATCGCCTGCCTCATTCGCATCTAACCCCCGTTACTCGCAACCTCCGTTGCTGCAAATGCCTGTTGGCACTTCCTTAATCCACTCTACACGCCCCGATCTTCTCCCTGATTCCCTGCCCGATTTACTGATTTTGCCTGTTCTAATGCTCTACTGCTCACAACGGCTTTACCATTTGACTTATGGCGATAGTTCTCTACCCCTCTGGAGGTTATCACTAGGGAGAATGCGCATCATATCTCATCTGGTTCCATCGTACTTGATTTAGCTGCGGCAGCACTCTCATAGTGTCTCATTGCTGCTGATCCATCATTTGTTGGTTTTGCCACTGCTGTTGCCTCCATCGCGGTATTTAGCCTCGCGCGCCTCAATGGCATCAGTACAACATTGCCAAGTAACCCAAGGCAATAAGAAGCGAAATCCATAGCACGCAAACTGTGACAGACACAACCCCCAACGAGCATATCAGTGGTATGCCCACATGTGCTCAGGATAGTATGACCCGTCATCATCTGAATAGTCCGGCTCGTCGTCGTGATAGACTGCATAACCTGCGACATAATGCTTGGCAAACTGGTCTCGTACATATTGCTAAGAACCAAAAAAGACAAAGCTAAGCAAAACCATAACGGTCATAAACACAACACGCATTCAGGACAGTGCGACCTTGCCTAAGTCCTCTAGTGCTGCAGAACAGTCCAGCGTCCAAGCGAAAGTGGGAATGGCGAACCACAGCACCAGAAAGAAAACCGTGTGAGCACGGAACAGCTCACCAAACCATGAACAAGCTGACAACAATACTAGGAGTATGATGATGCCTAAAACCCCTTGAGAAGAAAGTTGGCACGGGCCAACCGCGACGGCCGTTCATGGGTTGCAGAGACATAGCCGGCGAGCACCAGCCAACTTGGCATCACAGACCTGGTTCACCCCGGCAGCACGGTACTTATATCCATAATACGAAATGGGCGCCATAGTATCAGCATACGATGCACAACTAGAGGTTCCGCCGAAATGTTTCCAGATGGAACACGAGGTGTCGTCATTCCAATTAGCAGCAACACAGCTTGCGAACCCATAGGCCAAGCACACTTCAGTGCAAGACGCACCGGCAGAGGGAGGGAGGAACCAACAGCCATAGTCATCTGGATAGGTGAGTTGCGTGGCTGCCCAGTAGCCGCTCTTCGCTGCGCAAGCAGCTTGTGGTGTAACATATGTACCCGTTCGCACTCCCCAGCTCCCCGACACCGTGCTGAAGTAGTTCACGCCTGACTTCACATCAGCAGCCGTGGCAGGGCATAGGTCATATTTCGCCTTGAGGTCGTCATAGATCTGTTTCGTGGTCCTCATCGTCGAGCCGGGGGCTGAGCCTGGTTCCTGGAACCCGGCGATAGGTGTTGCCTCTGTTCCCGAGTTCAGGTAGTCATAGATCTGTGAGAGCGTGTACATCCCGCTCCCCGCCGAGGGATCTCCCGGGGAATCAAGGCTTCCGGCAACCGCCATCCCGCCCAATCCAACCAAGAACATCACACCTAATACTATCGTCATCATCCTTTTCATATTTCCACCTTCCTTTCATAGTGCGCAACCGGCCTGCGTTCCGTTCTTGTCCAAATTATCGGTGATTCTTGTTCCTCGTTTGGACATGAGCGCCCATGTATATAAACTCAGGACCCTAGGCCTGCCGATGGGCGAGCCACCCCGAGACAGAGCGAAATGGAATCAGCTCATTGAATCACCTCCTTTTCCGACATCTTCTGTCATCTCCCGGTACTGTGACAGCAAGATACCTCGATCAACCCCGGTCCATATCAGTTGGGAATTCCCTTTCCGGGACTTTCTCCTTATTAATTCCGCTCAATGTCCACCCTGCAAATAAAGGTAAAAAGCGTACCTACTCCGGTTTAAAACGCCCGTATCTCCTCCAGATAAGATCCGGAATTATCACTACAGGGAGAAAGCGCACAGCGCCCGTCCACCTGCAAATGATCAGGGTGTCAAATTTTCGCACCGATCCATATGGCTGTGGATGGAAACTTCAGTAGTGACTCAATTTGGATATCTTTGATTTGTAGTGGTTCGATTTATCGAACCCGGGCGCGATAAAACTTGTCCTGAGCTTGCCGAAGGATCACGCCCCTACAACATAGAATGGCTATATTCTACTTGTAATTGAGACACTACCGAAACTCCGCTATCGCCTGGATAAGGGGGGTGAAGATGGGCTAACGATTTGAACCCACTCCTCACGCCCCCAGGCCATCTGCCGGGTCCTAAAGTGGCCGAGCTAAATAGGGCCTGTAACCTAGGGCAGACAAACGCATAGAGGGTACCAGTCACTGGTCGAGGGCGCAGAACAGCTCTTACTGGTGCCGCCGGCACGGCCATAGCATCTCCCGTCCGGACACCCAAAGGGGGCGACTGCACTCGGATAGTCGTGGTCCTGGCAATAACTTCCCGCACCCTTCAAGTGTTTACAGACACTGCACTGTTCATCGTCATTCCAATCCCCCGCCGTGCACCGGAGTCCCACCGAGTCACAGACTCCGTCACATGAGAGCTGCTCTGAAAAGGTAAGAAACCAACATCCATTGCTGCCAAGCCCGTCATTTGCCCAATATCCCCCCTTCGCCTCGCATCTGGTCTGGCCCCACGTCGGCGTTGGGGTTGTGGTTGGGGTTATGGTTGGGGTTGGGGTTGCTGTTGGCGTGGAGGTCGGGGTCGGCTGCATTAACCCGGTGCCTGTCTGCACTCCCCAGCTCCCCAACATCGTGGAGAAAAACTTTTTCCCCGACCTCACGTCGTCAACGGTCACATCGCACTGGTCATAAGACGCTTTGAGAGCATCTCCTATTTCCTTTGTGGTTTTCATCGTGGAGCCGGGCGCTGCGGTGGGTTCCTGGAAACTGGTTTTCTCCTCAAGAGCCACGCCGCTCACTATGTATTCATACAGGTTCTGAAGCGAGTACATCCCGCTCCCCGCCGAGGGAGCCCCGGGAGAATCAAGGCTCCCGGCGATGGCCGGATAAGACAGGCACGCCGCGAACAATAGACTAAGAGCCGCTGTGATAAAGTTTTTCATTTTTGTCATCAACCCTTTCTTGTCTCACTTTTCAATTTAAAACGCAGTTCCCTCTCACACTCCGCCTTTATTTCACGGGGGGGAGGGATTGCCTGAAGAGATTAACGGTTACTCATGCGTAATTAATCAAGGGCCGGCTCTGCGGTGTAACATCTATTACCTCCTGTCTTTATTCTCTGATCCGGAGACAACAACTATCCATAATCTGATCAGCTTCCCTGCCGGCAGGCAGAGCAGCAAGGAAGCGCGAGACACACTACGTCCCCTTGCCGGCAGCGGCCAAAACGCTGCAACCGTCGTAGGGGTAGTGCGCACAAAGCTTTGACGAACGCTAAGGTGTGCAGACGCACACACGCCGCGCGTCCTGCCAGTTCCCGTTAACCCAGTTCAGTTCGTCGCAATCCTGGGTGCGGTTTGTGCCACTTACACACGAGTACTTGCTCACGTATGCATCATAGCCGAACATCGGCGCCCCCTGCCAATCCTGATCCCAACAGTCCTGGCACGACCTGCCGTAGAAATGCGGGAGGACATTGTTACAGGAGACATCTTTCCAGCTGCGAGTGTCGCACGTAAGGGAATACCTACTGCATGCGTTGGTGCAGGATTCGTTATGATTCGCTGCCACCCAACAGCCACTTCCCCCCAAGCCGTCGGGAGCCCAGTAACCGCCCCGCGCCGTACACGCGCTCGAATCCCACGGTATCGCGGTGGCTGTTGGTGTTTGCGTCGGTGTCTCTGTTTGTGTCGGCGTTGCTGTAGGCGTAGGCACCAGTTGCGCCGTCCCCGTCTGAATTCCCCAGCTTCCCGGCTGCGTGCAGATGAATTTCTTTCCCTGCGCAACGTCGGCGTCTGCTATCTCACTCTGCTCGAATAACGCCTTGAGCGCGTCACCGATCTCCTTCGTTGTCTTCATCGTCGAGCCGGGCGCCAATGCGGGCTCCTGAAAACCGCTCTGCACCGAGAGTGCCGTACCGCTCGTCAGATAGTCATACAGGTTCTGGAGCGAGTACATCCCGCTCCCCGCCGAGGGAGCACCGGGAGAATCAAGGCTCCCGGCGATAGACAACCCGGACAGGCCGACCGCGCACATCACACTCAGCGCCAATCTGATTAACTTTTTCATCTATTTATCCACGCTTTCTTATTTATGTACATCTATACCTGCTGGTTTGAAATATTTGTCCTGATCAAAGCCGAAGCATGAAATTGAAGTTACTCCGGCTTCAAACTGCCAAAATCATGGACTACTTCGCCCATACGACGCCGCTGTATACGTTCCAAGCCCCTCCCTGTAAACAACCCGTGTGTGTATACCCCGCCTGGACGCCATAAGCGATATTGCTGCCACACCCGCCGGAACCGGTCGCGGACACACCCGCTGAGGAGCCATCATCGCCGGCTGTATAATAAGTTGCAGGCGGATTCTCACACGCATACTTGGTTATGCAACCGCCCGCAGCGTCAACACAGGTCGCACAGAAGGGACGTTGAGTGGCATCGAAAAATTTGGTAGTGGTCCCGCACGTGAACCGATAGTATTGCGTACCCAGTAGCCGTATGGTGGCATCTGACAGTTTTGCGCTCGCGGTCTGGTCTGGCGCAGTGAGGGTACCGACCGTACCAGTGTCGTCATGGAGTCTGTCGTTCTGTATTCTCACGGCTAACGTCCACCCGCCGCCGTCCGTGGTCATGTCGCAATAGGCCTGGAAGGGAGCATTCCCGCCCGAACCATCAGGGTCAATGGTGTAGACGCCATCGCTTGCAGAGGGGGTGGCCGCTTTAATGGCATTACAGGATGCATAAACGCCATATGGCGTTATCGTTGGTGTTGGTGTTATTGTTGGTGTCGGTGTCGGTGTCAACGGTACGGTCCCCGTCCGCACTCCCCAGCTCCCTGGCTGCGTGCAGAAAAATGTTGTCCCCTGCAACACCTTGTCCGGAGCCACATTGCAGAGGTCAAAGAGGGCTTTGATATCATCGCCTATCTGCTTTGTTGTCTTCATCGTTGAGCCAGGCTCCGATACAGGCTCCTGAAAACCGCTCTGCGCCGAGAGTGCCGTACCGCTCGTCAGATAGTCATACAGGTTCTGAAGCGAATACATTCCGCTGCCGGTTGTCGGAGCTCCCGGGGAATCAAGGCTTCCGGCGATCGCCATTCCGCCCAACCCGACCGCGAAGATCACACCTAACACCGCCGTCATAAACCCTTTCATATTTCACCTTTCCTTTCATTGTGCACAACAGCCCAATTACCACTCCCGTCCAATTTATTGGGACGCAGATTCCGCAGATAGCACAGATGCCCAAGGCAGCAGCTTTCAGCCTTGTGCTTTTTACCTTGAGCCATTTCCGCACCTGCGTGCTCTGCGTTCATCTGCGTCCTGAATAGCAATTTAAATTAGTGGTGATCACGCGATTCTTCACTACTCATATGGACAGGAGTGCCCATCTAGGGTAACTCAGGATTGTCACCCCGACTAATGGTGAGCCATCCCGAGACAGAGCGAAATTGAATTAGTTCACCGCATCACCTCCTTCTCTCGTACGTTTTGCCATCCCCCAGTACCGTGACAGAAGTTTTCTCAATCAATCCCAGTCCATATCACAAGGACTCTCCAGGCAAGATCCGGAGTGACATCCGCCGGCTGGCACACGAGTCCCCTTCCTGCTTGCCGGAAGACAGGGTATGGGACTACCACCGTACTCCCTCGCCGGCGGCGGCTCTAACGGTGCGCTTCGCCCGCACTCATTGCGTGGTCAGAAAGCGCGCACCACCTACATACCCCTACATACCCACGCACACGCAGAACCTCCTGGTATGAATATTGGTGGCCGCACAGTCCTGCGCCACAATGGGCTGCATAGAATCAACCCGACAGACAGTCCCGTCAACATAATAGTCGGGGGATTCGGGCGGACCATCCGTCTCTTGACACCCCGCCCCGGAATACCAATGCTTGCATATACGGCAGTCCCCATAGTCATTCCATCTCATACTTGCATCACATATGAGGCTTCCGTTATTTCCGCATACCGTTGTGCATGACTCCCCGAGATTCCCAACAAACCAACAACCATATCCCGTGAGACCATTTTGTCCCCACCAGCCGCTTTTTGCTGCGCAGGGGGTGGGACCCCACGGTGTCGGTGTGTACGTTGGCGTCAGTGTTGGTGTTGGTGTTATTGTGGGTGTTGGCGTCGGCGTACCCGCAATGCATACTCTACCCGTCTGGACTCCCCAGCTTCCCGACTGGGTGCAGAAAAACTTTTTGTTCAATGCAACATCATTAACGGTCACATCACACTGTTCAAATAATACTTTAATCGCATCGCCGATCTGCTTCGTCGTCTTCATCGTAGACCCCGGCGCCGAGGCGGGCTCCTGAAAACTGCCCTGAACAGTCAGCGCCGAGCCGCTGACCAGGTAGTCATACAGGTTTTGCAGCGTATACATCATGCTTCCCCCCGAGGGAGCTCCCGGAGAGTCGAGGCTCCCGGCAACTGCCATTCCGCCCAATCCAACAGAGAACATCACGCCTAACACCGCTGCGATCAACCTTTTCATCTTTCACCTCTCTTTTCAATGTCCGCATCCAGCCCGTGTATCCCTACTGTCCAAATTATTATCGTGATTCTTTATCAGTAATCTGGACACTGGCGCCCATGTATATAAACTCAGGGACCCAGGCCTGCCGGATGTCGGAGCCACCCTGAGTCAGAGCGAATTGAAATTAGCTCACCACATCACCTCCTTTTCCGTTGCCCTTTGTAACCCCCCCGAAAAATCTTTACCGGAGAAGAGCCGGAGTTACATCTGCCTTTGATCGAGACATCCCCCACTCAACAACAGAACTCACGATGGTAATGGGTCACTTATGGGTGGTACATTGCTGAATATGTCATTCCTGCCCCCGTTTTCACGAGGGTAAACTCCAGCAGGAATCCAGGTTTCATAATGGATCCCCGCTCGAGTTTACACTGAGCGCAGTCGAAGTGCCGGGA
>JAPLCW010000030.1 GCA_026392015.1 Candidatus Auribacterota bacterium
CCGGAAGGAGGGCGCTACACCAACAGGGGCTCCCATGACTGGGGAGTCAACAACGACGGACAGGGCAAGTTGTCTGGCTTCGCCTGGTCCGAAGTCACGGGATGGATCAGCTTCCGCACAAGTCATTCCCGGGTGTATCTGAATGAGACCGGCCAGTTTTACGGCTATGCATGGGGAGAGAACGCAGGCTGGATGCATTTCGGGCCCGGCCGGACAGTGCATTATCTTGCAAAGGCCGATCCCGGGCCATGGAGAGACATCGGGCGGGAATCGGATGGCAGGTTGGCCGGCGGCCCGGGTGATTCTGAAATGGGGAGCGGATGTGCCCCCGTAACAAGCCTGAACAGCAACTATCAAAGGTACAATTCGGATGTCTGGACCATCTGTGTGACCAGTCCGGGAAGAGATGATTTCTGTGACCATATCCGGCGCTCTGATGCGCCGATTTACATAAGCAGTCTCGCCAGACTTTCCCCCATCCGCGCACCTCCTGCAATTGTTTAACCCTCCGGTCTTTGCGAGTCCCGCCACGGCGGGACGCGGTTTGGCAATCTCACCTTTTTCAATTTCAAGATAAATCAGGAAAGGATTGGTGTTAAAATGAAAAAAATAATCACGACAGCTCTGAGCCTGTTGTTCGTGGCATGCCTGTCTCATACGACCATTGCAGGAAGCCTTGACTCTCCCGGAGCTCCCTCAGCGGGGAGCGGGATGTACACGCTCCAGAACCTGTATGACTACCTGACGAGCGGCGCGGCGCTCACGGTGCAGACAAGTTTCCAGGAGCCAGCGTCGGGCCCCGGCTCCACGATGAAGACGACGAAAGAGATCGGTGACGCGATCAAGGCGTTGCACGACCTGTGCAATGTGACTGCTGATAATGTTGAGTCGGGCAAGACGTTCTTCTGCACGCAGCCGGGAAGCTGGGGGGTGCAGACGGGAACATTAGTTGCGCTGCCGAGACCGACGGCAACACCAACACCAACACCAACAGCAACACCAACAATAACACCAACACCACTGACACTCGCTGCCTCCTGCAAAGCCTGGAAAGACGCCGGGTATAACATTGACGGCATTTACTGGATAGACCCTGACGGTGGCTCTGACACCAACAAATTCCAAGCGTACTGCGACATGACCAACGATGGCGGCGGATGGACATTGGTAGTTCGGGCAAATAAGCAGGGAGATAATTCTCTCAACACAACCAGTGCGTATAACAGCCCGCCGAGCCCTACCGGGAATAGTGCAAAGATATCTCATGCCAACATTCAGGCACTGGTTAATCTGTCAACATTAAATAACCCTATCAAGATGGATTTTCCGGACGCAAGTGTAATTAGATATGTCTGGAAACAATGCTCATGGACCAGCTCAACAAATAGAAACAAGTGCGCATCATGGGCTACAACATCGACCGCGACGACCCACGAAACAAAGTGCGGAAATACTGAAGATCCGACATTAAATAACGTGAACAGCGGGGAATGGGCGAGTGATTCAATTACATGGCCCTATCAAGACGGGATATGCGCCCACAATGGTGGATTTGGATGTACAAGTTATTGTGGGGATATTGACCGAGATGGCTGGTGCAATCCAGTCAACTCAGTCTGGCCGGCGACTGGACTGGTCACCACCGGCCGTTACAAAACCAACATATGGGTCAAATAAACTGTTAAATCCGGGATGAGGGTGGGCGGGCGCTGTGCGCTTTCCCACCTGCGGAGATAACTCCTGATCTTCTTCCCAAAGGGATCCCTTCGGGACTGGAGAAGATCCTTGATCTTTAAGCCGGATTGACCTCAACTTCATCCTTTTTTCTGATTTGGATGAAATACCGATGTGTTTGTCCGGATTAAATTTTCCGTTCGCCGGGAGACCAGGAGCTCCCAGCGATACCGCATGGCCTCATTGCCCCCTCGGACTCTGTCTGCCTGTGGACAGAACAAGAGGCGGGTGGGTATAAATGGCAACGCCGGTTCCCTTCGGCGGAGTGGACCTTCGGCATAGGCAGGCGTTTCGGTCGCCTACGATCCGGAGCATCGACAAGGGAGCATACTCAGGCATGGGGATCCATTTCCCTCTTCCCTTGTGGGAAGGGTGAGGGGTAAAATGTGATATCGTTATTGCCCTCCGCTCTTTGCGCTTGCCCCTGCATTCAGGTAAGCAATCCAGGCATGGCCCTTTGCGATTCGAGTTTGAGTTTGAGTAAATGAAAAGAAATCCTTCCGACGCATTGCTGATTCTCGCTATTTGTGCGGTCATTCTGTCGGCTCCCGCTTTTGCGAAGGCCACCCCCATAAATTATCACCTTTCCCAATGTGAGAACATTGCCATCTCCCCTGATTTTGATTTGAGCCCCTGTCTCAATCGACAGGTCATGGCAATACCGAAGATCGGTAGAATCACAAAAGGTTATAATTTGACCTGGGGGGAAACCGCAGGCTGGGTCAATCTCAAGGCGAAACACTCCGATTTGAAAATCGGCTCGAACATATTGGCGGGCTGGGTCTGGCTTGAGAATTGCGGATGGGTGTGTCTGAGTAACGGGCGTCCTCCGGAAGGAGGGCGCTACACCAACAGGGGCTCCCATGACTGGGGAGTCAACAACGACGGACAGGGCAAGTTGTCTGGCTTCGCCTGGTCCGAAGTCACGGGATGGGAGCGGCTGTGTTCCCGTAACGAGCCTGAACATCAACTATCGAAGGTACAATGTGGATGCCTGGACCGTCTGTGTGGTCAGTCTGGGAAGAGATAATTTCTGTGACCATATCCGGTGCTCTGATACACCGATTTATATAAGCAGTCTCGCCAAACTTTCTCCCATCCGCGCCCCTCCTTGTTGAAACGCTATTCCAGTATTCCCTCTCGCCTCCAGGGAAGCTCTTCCTGAGCCAGGCCGAGGGAATTTTGCCGACGATCTATATTGCAGTTGATACAGGGGTTCGATGAATTTGTCCTGAGCGAAGTCAAAGGATCGAACCCGCATTAGAAATGTGCATAAAACAAGAAAGGATGGATGAAAAATGAAAAAGTTAATCACAGCAGCTCTCGGCCTGTTGTTCGCGGTATGCGTGTCTTATACGGCAGTTGCCGGGAGCCTTGACTCTCCCGGTGCACCCTCAGCGGGGAGCGGGATGTACACGCTCCAGAACCTGTATGACTACCTGACGAGCGGCGCGGCGCTCACGGTGCAGACCGGTTTCCAGGAGCCTGCCTCGGGTCCCGGATCAACGATGAAGACCACGAAACAGATCGGCGACGCGATCAAGGATAAGTTCAACCTGTGCGCTGCCACAGCCGATAATGTTGAGCAGGGAGTGACGTTCTTCTGCACTCAACCTGGAAGCTGGGGAGTCCAGACGGGAACATTAAGTGCGTTGCCGAGACCGACATCAACACCAACAACGACACCAACAACGACACCAACAACGACATCAACACCGACATCAACACCGATTATTTACACATCCTGTAAAGTTTGGAAAGAAAACGGGTATAACACTGACAGCCTTTACTGGATAGATCCTGATGGTGGTAGTAACTCCAATGCCTTCCAGGCCTATTGCGACATGACCACCGACGGCGGCGGATGGACATTGGTGGCGCGTGCGCTGCCCGGCACCAGATACGACTTATCTGACGCCATCGGGACTATTACATCAACCACACAAACAACGGTAGGCAAGCTATCGGATACGGATATCAGACTATTAGCCTCGGAATACATCAGGTTAACATGTGGCGATTACACTGACTACTTTGACCCGACACAACGTTCTTTCATGTCCGATGGGAATGAGAGTCAAGCGATCAGCCGCTGTAAGGACACTTATACAACAGGTTCATGGACAGAGGGTAGTACCGGATACAGTCACTGCGGTGGCGTCAATAGCTATCCCAATGCGAACGCTATGGCATGGTGTTTGTGTGGCGGCTGTACTGGGGGGTGCCGGGGGAGAGGCAGTGTGGGCGACCCATCTTGGAACTACTCCGGGTACCTGTATGTACGATAGGTGGTAGTGTCAAAATTTCCATGAAAAAAGTCCCCTCTCCTCCCGGCTCAGGGAGGAGAGGGCGAGTGTGAGAATGATGTGATAGACCCCTCACCCTGACCCTCTCCCATTTCCAAGGGCGAGGGGAAGCAGGAGAGACAGCTTCCTACAGCAGAAGATGTTATGTAGAGCACTGAGTTACCCATCCCGCCGTGGCGGGACCCTCGCCGATCTGAGCTTCTAGAGAAGAGATCGGCCTCGGGCTCATTTGGATGACTCCTCTGGGTGAAATTGGTGCCAGGAACAATGAATTACAGACACCAAAATTGTATACGCTGCCAAAAACGGCATGGTTCAAAAACGGCTGTTTTTGGGTAACAAAAGGTAGTATACGATTGATGCGCGCAGGTGCGCAAGACTTTGATCAGGGGTTAACGGAATTTTAAGCGTTCAAGCCGCGCGTTTGAACAACTTTAAACCCAGCAATTCCAGCCAGTGAAGGTGGGGCTCGCCGAACAGCAATTCGGCCGGACTTTTATCAACGCGCTCCAGATGTTCGCTTCTCATAAAACGCCGGTGGTTGAGAAAGAAACGGAGCAATTCCAGATAGTCCGGC
>JAPLCW010000117.1 GCA_026392015.1 Candidatus Auribacterota bacterium
CGTAGCCCCAACTGTTTGGCCTGGTACTTATAACGACTATTTTTCGCTAATGAAGGAGAAATTGTAAAGTTGGCACGGAAAATGCAGGCTACCGACTTGTGGTTTTGTGAATGTGCATCGATTTTAGCACTCCTGCGGAAAGAATTATGACGCTCATTATCTTTGCCTTGGCGCTCTTCGCAACCTCCATTGCCAATGCCGTACCCGCCAATTCTCCCTTTCCTCAACGCTATAATTTCCCATTCTTCTCCGACTTGGGAAAAAACGCCGAACTTCAGCAACCATGCATGGCCAAATCGAAGATCGGGAGAATTAGCGAAGGCAATAATTTGATCTGGGGAGAGAGCATAGGGTGGGTCAATCTCAGGACGGCGCACGCCGAATTAAAAATTGGCTCCAATATATTGGCAGGCTGGGTCTGGTTGGAGAACTGCGGCTGGGTATGCCTAGGCGAGGGTCGTCCTCTGAACGGGGAACGCTACTCAAACGGGGGCGCTTACGACTGGGGAGTCAACAACGATGGTAGGGGAAATTTGTCCGGCTTTGCCTGGTCCGAAGTCACGGGATGGATTAACTTCAGCACCAGTCATTCGCGTGTGTATCTGGATGAGACCGGCCAGTTTTACGGCTACGCATGGGGAGAGAACGCAGGGTGGATGCATTTCGGGCCTGGCAGTACCGTGCAATATCTTGCGAAGACCGATCCTGGGCCATGGAAAGAGATGGGAGCGAAATCGGACGGTAGATTAGCCGTTGGCCCATATGATTCTGAAATGAGCAGCGGCTCTTTTCCCGTAACGAGCCTGAATAGCAACTATCGAAGGTACAATGCGGATGCCTGGACAGTTTGTCTGCTCAGGATGGGAAAAGATGATTTCTGTGCGCATATCCAGTGTTACGATACGCCGGTTTATATAAATAGACTCGCCAAACTATCCTCTATCCGCGCCCCGCCTGCAATTGTTTAACCCTCTGGTCATCGCGAGTCCTCCTGTTCATCGGGACGGGAGGGCGGGGTGTGGCAATCTCACTTCTTTCAATTTTAAGATAAATCAAGAAAGGATTGGTACTAAAATGAAAAAGTTAATCACAGCAGCTTTTGGCCTGTTGTTCGCGGTATGCGTGTCTTATACGGCTGTTGCCGGAAGCCTTGACTCTCCCGGAGCTCCCTCGGCGGGGAGCGGGATGTACACGCTTCAGAACCTGTATGACTATCTGACGAGCGGCACGGCGCTCACGGTGCAGGCGAGTTTCCAGGAACCCACGTCAGCCCCTGGCGCCACGATGAAGACCACGAAGGAGATCGGGGACGCGATCAAGGATAAGTTCAACCTGTGTGTTGCTACAGCCGATAATGTTGAGCAGGGAGTGACGTTTTTCTGCACGCAGTCAGGAAGCTGGGGAGTGCAGACGGGAACATTAGCTGCGCTGCCGAGACCGACAGCAACCCCCACCTTAACCCCAACCCCAACCTTAATCCCAACCCAGACCCCAACACCAACACCAACCCTATCCGCATGGCATGCTGAATGTGTGAATCAACACGGTGGAGTCTGGGGAGCGCTGAACGACGGGTCGGGGCAAAGCGGCTGCTGGTTCACATGGAGCGGCGAGAACAGCCCCGCAGCGGTTTGCTCGGCAATGGGCTTGTCGTGCAGTAACACCGGCTGGAACGATGACACCTCGTGCACTATTAATATGGCGGTGCTCGGCCCGTGTGCCACGTGTAGTTCCTGGGGTGCCGCAGGTATCATAGGCCGGTATGACGCCGTCCCAAATTCGTCATGTATGTACTTGCCGGAACCCAACGTGAATGACTGTGACCGGGTATACACGGAGTCGCGTTGGACGGGACTGGTCGTCTGTACCAAGTAGCTCGGGGAGGACATCCACAAAACTCACTGGCTCCCGGTTGCAATTAGACGCAGTTCCCGCCGACAGGCGCGGCGCCAGGACCTAACCGTGTTAGCCGCTGATGGCAAGGGAGTGTGGCGGTCGCATCGCTCCCTGCCACCTGCGGAGATAACTCCGAATCTTCGTGTAAGAAGATCCTTGTTCTTTAAGCCGGAGTGACTTCAATTTCATCCGACGAATGGATTCGGATGAAATCCCGATGGATTCATCCGGATAAGATCTATCCGTTCGCAAGAAGGCCAGCAGCTCCGCGCAATGCCGCATGGCGTCGTGCCCTTTCCTGCACGTTATAGTGCCTGCCTGCGCGAAGCCGTCCAGCCTACGCAGCCACTTTGGCGGAATAATCCTTCGGCACAGGCAAGCGTTTAGGCACGCAGGCATGGGGATCAATTTCCTCTTCCCTTGTAGACAGGGTGAGGAGTAAAATGTGATATCGTCATTGCCTGTCCGCTCTTTGTGCTTGCCCGCCTTGGGTGGGCTTGCCCCTGCCTACTGTCAGGCAAACGCCGCAGGCGTGGCGCTTTGCGATTCGAGTTTGAGTAAATGAAGAGAAATCCTTCCGACGCATTTCTGATTCTCGTTTTTTGTGTGGTCATTCTGCCAGCTCCCACTTTTGCAAATGCTATATCTGTGCATTCTGCATTTCCCTATTGCGGCAATATTTCATTCTACCCTGATTTGGAGAGGGATTATAGCCTCCAGCAACTAGGCATGGCCCCGGCGAAGATCGGCGGCATCATCGGCGGCAGCAATTTTATATGGGCAGAGAGCATAGGGTGGGTCAATCTCAGGACGGCGCATGCGGACGTAAGGATTGGTTCGAACATATTGGCGGGCTGGGTCTGGTTTGAGAACTGCGGCTGGGTATGCCTCGGTGATGGGCATCCTCTGGATGGGAGGAGCTACTCCAACCGGGGCAGCCGTGACTGGGGGGTCAATAACGATGGTCGCGGCAATCTGTCAGGCTATGCCTGGTCTGAAGTCACTGGTTGGATTAACTTTCAGACCGATCATGCGCGTGTGTGCATGGATAAGGCAGGCCGATTTTGCGGTTATGCGTGGGGAGAGAATGTGGGGTGGATGCAATTCGGGCTCGGCGGGCGAGTGAGCTACCTTGCGAAGGCGGATCCCGGCCCCTGGAGAGAAATGGGGGATGAATCGAGGAGCAGGCTAGCTGGCGGCCCGGATGATTCTAAAATGAGCAGCGGCTCTGTTACGGTAGCAGGGCTTAAGAATAAAAATGAAAGATACAACACCGATGCCTGGACAGTCTGCTCTCGCAGGCTTGGAAGAGATGATACCTTTGCATGTATCCGGCATTATGATACGCCGGTGCATATAATCGGTCTCGCGACATCAGCTCCTATTCGCGCCCCTCCGGTGATTGTCTGACCTTATTTTCTCTCGAGTCCCGTTTCGCGCAGCGGGACGGCACGTTTCAACCTCGCTTTTTTCAATTCCATGATAGATCAAGAAAGGATCGGTACTAAAATGAAAAAGTTAATCACCGCAGCGTTGAGCTTGGTGTGTATGGTTGGTTTGGGTGGTTTTGCTGTTGCCGGGAGCCTTGGTTCTCCGGGGTATCCCTCCGCGGGAAGCGGGATGTACACGCTCCAGAACCTGTATGATTATCTGACGAGCGGCACCGCGCTCACGGTGCAGACTGGTTTCCAAGAGCCCACGTTGGCGCCCGGATCTACGATGAAGACCACGAAGGAGATCGGTGACGCGATCAAAGAAATGCTGGACCAGGGCACTGTAACGGCTGACGAGGTGAAGGCGGGGGAGAGGTTTTTCTGCACGCAGCCGGGAAATTGGGGGATTCGGACTGGGACAGCGCAATTAGTACCGACACCGACACCAACACCAACAATAACACCAACACTGACGCCTACCTCTACCATGACCCCGACGCCATGGGGATCGGATGCATGCGCGGCGAGGGGCGGCATGTGGAGGGGTACACAGCTTGCGTCTCCCGACGATCAAGGCTGTTGGTTCTATGCGTCCGTGGGTGGTCAATCCTGCGACACTCTATGTTCCACCAATGGGTTGAGGTGTTTATCAAAAAATTGGAATGACGACTCCAGTTGCACTCTTTGCAAGGAAATCATAGGTGACTCGCCCTCGTGCTACAGTTCATGCGGTTCCACAAAGTGTCCCGCTTACTATGCTGGTGGAAACGAATGCCAGCACCGAAGCACAGGGGCGGTGCAGGATTGCAGCAGCAACGCGGGAGGTAGTTCCCTGGAGCACCGGCTGTGCGTGTGCATTCCCTGATTGTTATTTGATCATCCGCAGGTGGGCGGGCTCTTCGCGTTTTCCCGCCTGCGGATATAACTCCCGATCTTACCCGGAGAAGATCCTCGCTCTTTAAGCAGGAGTAGCTTCAATTTCATCCGACAGGGGTGGGTAGTCATTCACGCACTTCGACTGCGCTCAGTGTAAACCCAAGCGGGGATTAAGCGTAAAATCCGAACTCCTGCTGGAGTTTACCCTCGTGAAAACGTGGGCAGGAGTGACATGTCCCCCTGTGATTGACCCCATTACGAGAAGCGATAGAATCAGCTTGAAAGCTCTTTAGATGTATAGTAACATGCGTCTCTCTTCGCTGAATTGGTCGATCTTTCATGTGCGGTTTTCGTGACCATTTTGTGACTCAAATAGTAAAAAATTGTGAAAAATTGGTCACGGATAGCAAAATGAGCGTTGACGCTGGATAAGTCGTAACTGGCTGTAATTGCGAAAATTAGATCAATGGGAATGGGTTGGAAAATCCTTGGGCGCCACTAGCTCAATTGGTAGAGCATCTGACTCTTAATCAGGTGGTTCTGGGTCCGAGTCCCAGGTGGCGCACCATTACTACTGCAACAAAAGTTGCGGGTGTTGAACGTATTCTGCTAATCACTAATCACTAATCACTGCAGTACCGCGAGGGTGGTGGAACTGGCAGACACGTAAGATTTAGGATCTTATGCCGAAAGGCGTGGGGGTTCGACTCCCCCCTCTCGCACCAGGACTACGGCAACGGAAGTGTAAGGTTTAAAGTGTAAAGTAAGAAAGAAAAGGCTAAGAGGGGGGAGTAAGTCTGTAAGTTTAGGGTGCTTAACAATCGAGTAATTGGTATAATTGCCCGCTTAGACTCCTACACTTTACACTTTCAACTGTAGTACGGGCGAGCGTAGCTCAGCTGGTAGAGCACCACCTTGCCAAGGTGGCTGTCGAGGGTTCGAATCCCTTCGCTCGCTCCATTTTTTACTATAACCACTGAGGTCACTGAAGGCACTGAGTTAGTGAGTATTCAGTGTCTTCAGTGACCTCAGTGGTTAAAATGTTTCAGTCGTAGATTAGGCAAAAATTCTGTGCATTCCGAGGGACTACAGGAGTATTAACCACGCTCGCCGGATGGCAGGGATTGGGAATCCGCAGAATCTGCATAATCCTCGGTTAAGTCGCCACAAGTTGACGATAAAATTATACTCACAAAGGGCAGGAGAGAATGGCAATGGATATGAAGGTGGAAACAATAGACGCATGTCGGAAGAGGATTCGCATCGAGGTGCCCACCGAGCGCGTCGATCGTGAAATAGAGGCTGTATTTAACCGTCTCCTCCGAACCGCGCAGGTTTCCGGGTTCAGGCCCGGCAAGGCCCCGAGGAAGGTGCTCGAGCTGCACTACGGTGACCAGGTGAAGGAGGAGGTAAAGGAGAATCTCGTCGAAGAGTCGTTTTCAGAGGCTCTGAAGGATATGCGTTTCGAGCCGGCGGTTCTCCCTCGCGTGGACACCAAGGCGCTCACCCTCGCGGGCGGCACGCCGTTTCGCTACGATGTGGAGGTAGAGGTATGGCCTGAGTTCCGGCTGGGCGGCTACAGCGGCATCAGGGCAGTGAGGAAGAAGGCCGTCGTGGGCGATGAAGATGTCGAGCGCTATCTCCAGACGTTGCGGGATCAGCACGCGGAATTCATCCCGGTAGAGGACAGGCCGCTTGCGATGGGTGATTTTTCCCTTCTCGATATTTCAGGGATGGTGGGGGATAAACCGTTCGATGAGCGCAAGGGTGTATGGCTCGAAATGGGACAGGAGTCGTACGTTCCCGGTTTTTGTGAGAAGCTCCTGGGAATGAAGCCTGAGGAGGAACGGATCTTTACGCTTACCCTCCCACAAGACGTGGGGGAAGACATCCGTGGCAAAGAGGCTGCATTCCGAGTCACGATCCACGAAATCAAACTGAAGAAATTGCCTGAGCTCACGGACGAGTTCTGTAAGGAAATCGGGAGTTACAAAAGCGTTGACGAGCTGCGCGCCGCGGTGAAGGCCGACCTGCTCGCATACGCTGAAAACCAGGAGGAGAGGAGTGTGATCACGCAGATCAACAACTACCTTCTGGAAAATAATGAAGTGCCGCTGCCGCAGACGCGTGTGGGTATGGAGGCGGCGACGCTTGCGCGGAAGACGGCAGAGCGGCTCCTCACTCAGGGTGTGGATCGAGAGGAGATTCTGAAGAAGAAAGAGGAGCTTGTCGCAACATCCAGGAAAGAGGCGGAGAAGATTCTTAAATTGTCCTGCATCTACTCGGAAATCGCGAAGAGAGAGCGGATAATAGTTTCACCGGAGGAGCGGGAGGAGCGCGTGCGGCGGATCGCGGAGCGGATCAAGCGGGACCCCGGCCAGGTCCGCGTGGCAATGGAAAAGGAGGGGACGCTCGGCGCCCTCGATGAGGAGATCAAGAGTGAAAAGGTCGAGGCTCTCCTGTTGAAGAGCGCGAAGGTCAAGGAGAAATGACAAAACCCAGCACTAAGATTAAGTCGTAAGGATTAAGCAAGAAACTTCGTTAAATGCTTAATCCTTAGTGCTTAATCCTTAATCCTAGTTCAAACAGGGAGGTTACATGAAGAACCAATTGATCCCCATGGTGGTCGAGACTACCGGACGCTACGAGAGGGCGTACGACATCTACTCGCGACTCCTCAAGGACCGGATCGTATTCATCGGGACGACAATCGACGACACCGTGGCCAATCTGGTCGTCGCGCAGATGCTCTTTCTCCAGATGGAGGACGCCGAGAAGGATATCAACCTCTATATCAACTCGCCGGGCGGATCCGTCACCGCGGGTCTTGCCATCTACGACACGATCCAGTTTGTGAGGTGCGACGTGACCACCTACTGCGTGGGGCAGGCGACGAGCATGGCAGCCCTCCTCCTCGCTGCAGGAACGAAGGGAAAGCGTTACTCCCTCCCGCACGCACGGCTCATGATCCACCAGCCCTGGGGAGGGGTACAGGGGGCCGCGGCGGATATCAGTATCCAGGCAAGGGAAATTCTGCGCCTGAGGGAGAAGATCAACGAACTGCTCGCGCACCACACGGGGAAAAGCCTTGAGTCGATCGCGCACGACACGGACAGGGATTTCTTCATGAGCGCACAGGAGGCACAGGAGTACGGCCTGGTAGACAAGGTGGTCATGAGCCAGAAGGAGGTCAAGGGTGGCAAGTAGACCGAAAAACGTCTCCGGGCAGGCGAAGAATGTCCACTGCTCCTTCTGCGGGCGCAGCCGCGTCGAGGTGGGGAAGCTCATCGCGGGACCCGAGGCGAACATATGTGAGAGGTGTGTCGAGCTGTGCAGGAATTTTCTCACCCAGCCCTCTACGCATCATCGCGTAAAGATAGCAAAGCCCGCGGAGATCAAGCATCGGCTCGATGAGTATGTGGTTGGCCAGGAGCGGGCCAAGCGATCGATATCGGTTGCCGTGCACAACCACTACAAACGCCTCCGCCATGAGAAGATCGAGGGCGATGTCGAACTGGAGAAGAGCAACATCCTGCTTATCGGGCCGACGGGCTCGGGGAAGACGCTCATTGCCAAAACACTCGCCCGTATTCTGAACGTTCCGTTCAGTATCTCGGACGCCACGACGCTCACCGAGGCCGGCTATGTGGGTGAGGATGTGGAGAATGTGATCCTCCGCCTCCTCCAGGCGGCGAACTACGATACCGCATGGGCGGAGCGCGGGATTGTCTATATCGACGAAATCGACAAGATTCGCAGGACGGTGGGAAATGTCTCGATCACCCGCGATGTTTCGGGCGAGGGTGTCCAGCAGGCGTTGCTCAAGATCGTCGAGGGGACGAGCGCAAATGTCCCTCCCAAGGGGGGAAGAAAGCACCCGCACCAGGAGTATATCCCCGTCGATACCACCAATATACTTTTTATCTGCGGAGGGGCGTTCCACGGCCTCGAGGAGATTATCACCAGGCGCCTAGGGCATAAGAGGGTCGGATTCGGCGTAAGGGTCGCCGGCGAACGGGAGCGGTGGAGGGGCGAAATCCTGGAGCGCGTGCAGCCGGAGGACCTCATCGAGTACGGCATGATACCTGAGTTCGTGGGGCGGATGGCGGTGGTCGCACCCCTGTCCGCGCTCGGAGAGGAAGAACTCGTGAAGATTCTCACCGAGCCGCGAAATTCGCTCGTGAAGCAGTACCAGAAGCTCCTTGCCATGGAGGGGGTTGACCTGATCTTCACACCTGGGGCGCTCCGCGAGATTGCGAGGCGTGCCATGAAGAAGAGGACGGGGGCAAGGGCGCTCCGCCTCATGCTGGAAGAGATCATGATGGATATTATGTATGAGGTTCCCTCGCAGACGGGGCTGTCGAGATGTACCATCACTGAGGAAATGGTAGCCGGAACGGGCAAGGCCACAATGGAGTACGCCGACAGTGGAAAAGAGATCGCCTGAGAGGCCCGGTTGCGGTGATTTCGTATGAGGTGCGTCGTTGGGTGAAGCCATGGTGGATCCCGTCGAAAGAAAAGTAACGCCCGAGGAGCAACAGATCAGGGAGAATCCCCCGGCGCACGTTGCGATCATCATGGACGGGAACGGCCGCTGGGCGAAGAGTCGAGGATTTTCCAGGATCAGGGGACACCGGGCCGGAGCTGAATCAATCCGGGAGATCGTGCGGTCTGCGGGCGAGCTCGGCGTCGGATTTCTCACGCTGTACGCCTTTTCCGTGGATAACTGGAAGAGGCCCCGGAGAGAAGTTGCCGCGCTCATGAATCTCCTCAAGCGATTTCTCGCCGGTGAGGAACGCGAGCTCCAGCGGAACAACGTCCGCCTTTGGACCATTGGCCGCATCAGCGAATTTCCTCCGGATGTTCAGCACGCGATAGACGCGGTGGTGAAAAGCACCGCCGGGAATACGGGTCTGACCCTCGTTCTCGCCCTCAACTACGGCGGACGCGCGGAGATCACCGATGCGGTGCGCGCTCTCTGTGAAAAGAGCGCGCGCGGAGAGGTGCGTGCGGGGGAGATCGACGAGGCGCTCATTTCCCGCAGCCTCTACACGGCGGATATCCCCGATCCGGACCTCCTCATCCGGACGAGCGGGGAGATGCGCGTGAGCAATTTCCTGCTCTGGCAGATATCCTACGCCGAGCTCTACGTGACGCCGGTGTACTGGCCCGATTTCAGGCGGCAGCACTTCGTCCGGGCGCTCCTTGACTTCCAGAAGCGCGAGAGGCGCTTCGGGGGTGTGGAGCCGCCCCCCAACTACTAGGTATTAGGGATTAGTAGTTAGGGATTAGGGAAAGTGGTTCCCTACCCCCGAGCTATCAGGGGCTAGGGATTAGTAGTTGAGGATTAGAGTATAGTAGTTCCCTAACCCCTAACTACTAGCCCCTAACTACTGAAGTGAGGTGGTATGGTATTCATAAAAAGATTTTGCAGCGCCGTTCTGCTGGTGGGGGTGCTGATTCTCTCCGTGTGGTTCTCCCGTGGCCCCTCAGCAGTGCTCGCCCTCGTGGTGGCCAGTCTCCTCGCCCTCGGGAGCGTGCGCGAGTATTTCGGCATGCTCGAGGCAAAGGGATTAAAGGTTTTCACGTTTTACGGTTCGGCGGCGACAGTTATTTTCATCACGACAATATTTTTTGACAGTTATTGTCATCCCCTGAATGACGGCGTGGAATATTCCGCCATCATCGCTCTCATCACCGGCCTCTTCATACTCCAGGCGTTCGAGCGCGATCCGCGTGTGGCTCTCGGGAACATCGCCGGCGTGCTCTCCGGCCTCGTCTACATCGCATGGCTCTGGTCGTTCATTTTTAGAGTGATGTATTACCCCGGCGTGGACGGGCGCTGGTTTGTGTTCGGTCTTTTCCTCATCGTGAAGGGGGGCGATATGCTCGCCTACGTGGTAGGGAGCACGATGGGGAGGCACAAGCTCATCCCCCGCATCAGCCCCAAAAAAACGTGGGAGGGAGCGGCGGGAAATCTCGCCGGCGGCCTTCTGGCGGGGCTGATTATATGGAAATGGTTCCCCTGCGGCTTCTCGCTGTTCGCCGCGCTCGGGATGGGGGCGCTGCTCAACATTCTCGGCCAGGTGGGGGATCTCTCGGAGTCGATGCTCAAACGGGATGCAGACCTCAAGGATTCCGGGGGATTCATCCCCGGGATCGGCGGCATGCTGGACATGCTGGACAGCCTGCTTCTCACCCTCCCCGTGCTGTACCTTTACCTGGCGTTCACAAGATGAAACAGATCGCTCTCCTCGGCTCGACAGGATCCATAGGCGTGAGCACTCTGGAGGTGGTTTCCGCCTTCCCCGGAGAGCTCCGCGTGGTCGGCCTCGGCGCGCGGAGAAGCGTGAAAAAGCTCCGGGAGCAGATCGCGCGCTTTTCCCCGCGGCTCGTTGCGGTGGACGATGCAGCGAAGGCGCGCGAGCTGCGTTCGCTCGTAGGGGACGGGGTCGAGATTGTCTCCGGGAGTGAGGGGATGGCCAGGCTCGCCACGATGCCCGAAGCGGATACGGTTGTCTCGGCGATGGTCGGGGCGGCGGGGCTTGTGCCCACACTGGAGGCGATACGCGCGGGAAAGAGGATTGCCCTCGCCAACAAAGAGGTGCTTGTCTGCGCCGGCGAGTTCGTCATGCAGGAGGTTGCCTCCCGCGGCGTGGATCTCATCCCCGTGGACAGCGAGCACAGCGCCATTTTTCAGTGTCTCAAAGCGGGCCGGCACGGTGAGGTCCGGAGGATCATCCTCACCGCCTCGGGCGGCCCTTTCCTGAACTGGCCGATCGAGGAGATGGACCGGGCAACGGCCGGCGCGGCGCTCGCGCACCCGCGCTGGAGCATGGGGAAGAAGGTGACGGTGGACTCCGCGACGATGATGAACAAGGCGCTCGAGATGATCGAGGCGCATTGGCTCTTTGGGATCGAATGCGAGAGGATCGCGGTGGTTGTGCATCCCGAGTGTATCGTTCACTCGCTCGTGGAGTTCCGTGACGGTTCCATCATCGCGCAGATGAGTCTTACCGACATGCGTATCCCGATTCAGCACGCCCTTTTCTTTCCCGACCGTTTTCCCGCTCCGTGGGGAGCGCTGCAACTCGATACGCTCGGGGCGCTGCATTTCGAGAAGCCGGACCCAGACAGGTTTCCCGCACTCGGCCTGGCGCGGATGGCGCTGGAGGCGGGGGGGACAATGCCCGCCGTTATGAGCGCGGCGAATGAGGTCGCTGTGGAGAGATTCCTCAAGGAGGAAATTGCGTTCACCGGAATCGTCACGCTCGTGCGAGAGGTGATGGAGGATCATACACCCGTGAAGTCGCCCGAAATCGATGAGATCGTCCGCGCGGACCGGTGGGCAAGAGAGAAAGCAAAGGGGGGTTCATGAGTTTCATCGTGTCCTTATTAAACTGGTGCTCTCAACACATTCTCCCGGTTCTCTGGGGCGTGGTCGCGCTCGGCGTCGTGGTGCTCTTGCACGAGTTCGGCCATTTTATCGTCGCGAAGCTGAGGGGGATTAGGGTGGAGGTCTTCTCCATCGGTTTCCCTCCCAAGATCTGGGGATTTACAAGGGGAGGCACGGAGTACCGCATCTCGCTTCTCTTCGTCGGCGGCTACGTCAAGCTCGCGGGAATGGAATTTGAGGAGGGGGCGGACCCGCGGAGCGTAAAGGACGGTTTCTACGCAAGCGGGGTCGGCACCAAGCTCGCGGTCTGCGCGTGCGGCCCTCTGATGAACCTCCTGAGCGCGTTCGTCATTTACTCGTTCCTCTACTTTGCAGGCTTACCGGTTCCCGCAAACATGGAGCGCACCGTCATCGGGAGTGTGTTGGAGAATTCGCCTGCGGAGAAGGCGGGGCTGATACCCGGAGACAGGGTGCTCTCGGTCAACGGCACGCGCGTTGATAGGTGGGAAGAGGTGACGAAGTCTATCGTCTATTCGACCACGCCCGCCGTCGACCTCGAGTTCGAGCGCCGGGGGGAGCGCCTTGTAAAGAGAATCGTGCCGGAGAGTGATAACAAACTCAAGCTGAAACTGATCGGAATAATGCCCTCGGATTTTGTTTCCGTGGAGGTTCTGAAGGATTCAGTGGCTGAGGCCTCGGGCGTGAAGAGCGGTGACTTCGTCATCGGCGCAAATGGGGAGACGATCTATTCCGGGGAGCAGTTGGTGAAGATCATAAAGTCGCACGAGGGTAAAAAGGTGCGGCTGGCGTTGTTGAGGAAAGGGGAGTCCGTTACCGCGACGGTGGTCCCGCGCCACAATACAAAGCTCGGTTTTCCTGCGATAGGCATTGTCGTGAGCCCCGTGATGCTGATGAGCGATCTTGAAGCGAACGGACTTGTGGTATACCTTCACCGCGACCCGTTTACATGGATCGCGAGAAACGTGAGTGAGATGTACTCCACCCTCAAGGGGCTTGCGATGCGCGCGGTCTCCCCTCGCGGGCTCGCGGGCCCTATCGGCATTATCCAGATCATGAGCTACTCAATGAAAGCGGGTCTGATGCAGTTCCTCTACGTCATGGCGTTTATCAGCGTGAATCTGGCGGTGATCAACATGCTCCCTATCCCCGTACTCGATGGCGGACATATCGTCACCGCCCTCGTGGAGTGGGTGAGGCGAAGGCCGTTGAGTGTGAAGACGATGACGGTGGTGCAGAATATCTTCATGGCAATCCTTGTGGCGCTCATGGTGCTCGTGTTGGCGAACGATGTCCTGCGAAATTGGGGAGAGAGCATCTCGCACATCATCCGGGGAAGCACTGCGGGGACACCGACGCCGGCAGCCGAGAAGAAACCGTAACGGAGTGTGGGGGTATCGGTGTGTGGGCGAGAAAAGAGTATGGGGGTATCGGGGTAAGGGAGTATGGGAGTAAAAAACGGTGACGCGAATACTCCCATACTCCGATACCCCCACACTCCCATACGGGTTAACAAGGGCGCCGATCCAGGGAATGAATCCATGGATATAAAGAGGAAGAAGACTATAAAAATCATCCTCGGCCCTCTCATAATAGGCGGTGGGGCGCCGATCTCGGTGCAGTCGATGACTAAGACGCGTACCAGCGATGTCGCGGCGACGGTGGCGCAGTGCGAGCGGTTGGCGGAGGCCGGCTGCGAGATTGTGCGCGTGGCGATCCCGGATGAGAAAGCCGCCCGCGCAATCGGAAAGATCAAGAGTGAGATTTCAATCCCGCTCGTGGCGGATGTGCATTTCAACTATCGACTCGCGCTCATTGTGATGGATGAGGGGGCAGACGGTATTCGCATCAACCCCGGTAACATCGGCGGAGTGAAGAGGATCGCGGAAATTGCGAAAGCAGCCGCCGAGAAAAAAATTCCGATTCGGGTGGGGGTCAACTCGGGATCCGTGGAGAAGAGGTTAATCGCAAAGTACGGCAGACCCAGTCCTCGAGCACTCGCCGAGAGCGCGATCGATTGCGTGAAGAGAATCGAGGATGCCGGTCACGAGAGCATCAAGATTTCCGTCAAGGCCGCATCGGTGCGCGACACGATTGAAGCGTACGAGTGCGTCTCGGCGATGACGCGTTATCCGCTCCATGTGGGGGTTACGGAGGCGGGGCCTCCGCTCATCGCCGCGGTGAGGTCGGCTGCCGGCATCGGACACCTCCTGCTTAAGGGGATTGGGGATACAATTCGCGTTTCCGTGACCGGTGACCCGCTGACAGAGGTGGCGATCGCAAAGGAACTGCTCCAGTCGCTGGAACTGCGCCAGTTCGGTCCGACGCTCATCTCATGTCCTACCTGCGGCCGGTGCGAGGTTGATATTGCGGGGATCGTAGAGGATGTCCAGCGCGCGACCGCCGGGATGGAACGGAATATCACCATCGCCATCATGGGGTGCGTGGTGAACGGCCCCGGCGAGGCTCGAGAAGCCGATGTGGGCCTTGCATGCGGGAGAGGATCGGGAATCATCTTCCGTCATGGAAAGATGATCCGGAGAGTAAAGGAAGTCGATCTGGTCAAAGCGCTTCTTGAGGAAATCCGGAACTGCGCGCGGTAATTTCTTTCCTGTGTCAGTCCTTTCGCGGTTCACGAAACAGTGTCCATACCGTTACCCCCGCATCGCCTGTCGCGATTGTATCGCGGACGCAAAATCCGTGCTTTTCATAGAACCGCACATTGAGTTCCGTGTCGGTGGCGGTGAATGCGGGAACCTTCTCCTCATCGCATATCTGCAGGACAGGCTCCAGAAGAGCGGAGCCGACGCCCTTTCCCTGGCACCCAGGGGCCACCGCGAGCAGCGAGAGATAGTAGTGCGGAACCTTTGGAAATGTTTGTTCATATTTCCTGAAGAGGGAGAACTGGGGTACCAACCGCCTGCTGAGGCCGGCGATGCACGTGAACCCGACGATCCATGAGATGATCTTCCAGATCGTTTGCCTCACGCCCGGCGGATACCAGAGGGCGGCGCCGTTGAGATCGGCGGTGGTGTACATAAGATCATGGGAAAGGGCGTTCTGGAAATCCAGTCTGAGGATCTGCTCGCCTTTTTTGACCGCGCGTTCCCCTGTGCCCAGGACCCATTTGGTGAGTGGCTGGGAGACGAACGATTGTGCGAGACGTGGAATGAGGAGCGTGATGTCGTCAGCAGTCGCTTTTCGAACGCGTATATCGGCCATGTCGCGTTTTCGCCCCCCTGCGGTAGTTGCGTTTCGGGAACGATCCGTGGAGCCAACCTGAGTCATTCAGCAGATGAATAAAAAAGCAATTGTAACAGCCTAACATATATCACCGCGGATTGTGCGGATTATGCGGATTACACAATGCGAATCCGCGTAATCCGCGGTTAAAACATAAGGTTCTTGTCCGAAAATGTTGCCCACTCATATGAGAATAGCAGTCATCCCCGCACTTCGACTGCGCTCAGTGTAAACTCGAGCGGGGGTCCAGAAATACAGCTTTCTAAGCTGGATTCCTGCTTCCGCAGGAATGACAATGTGAAGCCATTTGAGCTCTCATACCTGCTGTCAGGTATGACAAAATGCTCTAAGGACTACTGGGGTGCTATTTCACTTATATTCAGCTGGTTACAAACAATTCGTCTCTCAGCCTGAGCAACTAATGTGGACAAGAACCAAACATTAAAAGTTGGTGCACAGATCAGGCTAATAACGTATCGCCAGCCACACTGTTTCCTCCGCCGGATCCGTCCACTCGATGCGGTGCTTCAGATGCGCGGGGATATTCACGTAATCTCCCGGTGTAAGAATTGTGGGCTCCCTGTCCCCTTGGAAGAGCAATCCCGCCCTGCCCTTGAGCAGAATGACCCATTCGTTGTCATCCTGATCATACCAGAAACCGGGGGGGGAGGAATGCCCGCGCGATATGATCCGTTCGATGGCAGCGGTGCCCGATCGGATGATCTTCTCCGTGCTCTCTTCGCCGGTTGTTGCGGGTATGCCTGAGAATATATTGCTCGTGCGCATACGAAGTTCCCCTGCTCGAACTGACTTGTGGCGAGAATACGGCCATAGCAGTACGATCTGATGATTACAGAAATGCCGTGGGATGTCAATTCCGCGGTCGCTGGACTTCCCCTGTTATTTCTAAAAAGCTTAATGGCTCACCGCAGAGACGCAGAGTACGCAAAGAGCGATCGAAATAAATATATAATAGCCTGATTCTCTGCGTGATGTATCATCTCTGCGTTCTCCGCGTCTCCGCGGTAAAATATATAATCCGGTCATTTCCCAAACGTGGAGTACTCCAGATGCTAAAGTTTGTATCTGGCTGATAATTAGTCAGCAATGAATTCAATGCTCAATATTTTAGGGAATGTCCTATGAGGTAGGGCTTGGGATGATGGATAAACACCCATCTGCTACGTTCGCTATTCTGGTAAAATCCAAACTCTCGATTTAGCACTAAGCAGTACGCATTTTGCTTATAGCTTACGGCTTACCGCTTATTGCCGACTACGGCTTCTATGGATTTTGTGGACGATCATTGCGCAAGCCTGAATTCTGCAATCCCGACGTTACTCACATAGAGACTTGAATCCAGCGGGCTCGCCCCGTGCCACACAACGACGCCGTACCATTTGTAAGCCCCGGTGGGGAGGCTGCTGAGCTTGAGCTTTGTAACGGCGCCGCCCTTTTTCCCGACCTGCCCGCCGGGAGTTCTAAACCATGAGGCGATCCCTTCTTCATTCGGAACGGTAGGATAGGAGATGACCGGCGCGGCTTTGGCGCTGAGTTTCTTCTTGGTGTTATACCAGTTCTCCTTCCCGTTGGGCGCCACGAGTACGAGATAGGCATCCGCTTTCAGCAGCCGCAACTTCTCTTCGGGAATATTCGGTGTGATTGCATAGTAGAGCACGTGCGTATCGCCCGGTCTGTAAACGTCTTTGTTTGCCCATAGCGAGAGCGTGATGGGCGAAGAAGGAGCCGACGGTGTCGGGGTGGAGGGGGATGCGCCCCCCACGGTAACCTGACCGTCGATCGTATTGAACGGAACACTCCACGAGAGGTAGTTGCCGTATTCACCACTAGGGCTCACCTCGGATATTTTCAGCCTGCCCACGGCGCCGGGGGCGGCATTCGCGGGTACCTGGAACCGGATATCAAGGATGCTGCCGGATCCCCCGCTCAATTTAGTGTCCTGAGCCAGGCTGATGGAAAGCACACCGTCTTGGCTCAGAGAGGCTTTGGATGTGCAGTTCTTGCTCAGGTCGGTTGTGCTCGCATCAATGAAAGACAGTATGCTGAGGTCATAATTGATGGTGACCTTGAGCCCCGCCAACCCGTACGCGTCGCTGATTTCGAGGGGAACTGTGATGATATCGCCCGGCATTGCGCTCATAGCGGGCAGCCTGAGGGTGTATTCCGAGGGGGATAGAGCGTCGATGCTTTCCCCTTCGGTCGTTGAGGGGTTGAGCGGATATCCCACAATGATCCTCATTATCAATACGACATCGCCGATATCGATCGCACCGTTGCCATTGATGTCGCCCGCGCTTATCTGGAGAGCAGTGGGCTGTATTTTGCCGAGGGAAATCTGGAGGGCGCTGACCACATCGGGGGTACCCACCTTCCCGTCGCCGTTAATATCTCCGAGAATATAATCGGAGGCCACAGTGAAAGTTGCGGAGGCACTGGTAAAGTCGACGCTCAACGGGGTGCCCGCGCTGTCCACCATTTCCACCAGTGAAAATTTGTTGGAAGCTGTACGGCCGGGGGGCGCGGTGGCGGAGACCTGGAACAGAATATCGAAGATGTGCCCCTCGCCGGTCAGAGTGAGGCCGGTCTGTTCAACGGCGATCATGCGGACCTCATTCCCGGGGTCGACGGGAACGTTGGATATGACCAGGAGCTTCTCCGAAATTACCGCCTTTTCCACCCCTTTGAAGGTCAGGAGCGTGGGATCGAACTTCGTGAATATACTGATACCGTTTCCCAGTATCCCGTTACCGTTGTCGACGTTGATTCTCAGCCGGACGGTATCTCCGGGTTTTCCTCGGAAGTCGGACATCCAGAGCCGTATTTTTCCCGCTGTCGCCCACGCGGGCGGCGACTTCGGGCTTTCGCTGCCGCTTTGATCAACGGCGGTGAGCCGGTAGTAGTAGGTTTGTCCTGACTGGACTGTCGTATCAGTGTAGAAGACGCCGTTGATAAGGCCGCTGTTCACTTTCTTGCTGAACGTGCCGCCGGCGGCGGTGTCTCTGTAGAGGTTGTAGCCGCTGAGGAAAGACTCGATGTTGGGATTCCATGTGAGGGATATTGAGTTGGCGCCCGCAACGGCCTTGAGACCCATGGGTACGGATATCTTGCCTGCGGGTACCGTGATGATGGGTTCGGGAGTGTAGGTCGGGGTGTTTGTCGGTGTTCTCGTGGGGGTCTGTGTGGGAGTTATAGTCGGCGTATTTGTCGGGGTTTGCGTGGGAGTGATTGTCGGCGTATTTGTCGGTGTTCTCGTGGGAGTTTGCGTCGGCGTCTGAGTGGGCGTTAGCGTAGGAGTGTCCGTGGGGGTCGCAGTGGGGGTTTCCGTAGGCGTATCGGTGGGCGTTGATGTCGGAGTGGGGGTCAACTGCACCGGCGCATAGGAGAGCCCGTTCAGGTAGCCTTCGCTTGCGGGCGAAAAAGGAAGTGACGCATCGCTCCAGGAGTTCCCATCCCATTTCGCCATCTTCATATAATTCTTCCCCGATCCGGAATCGTAGTAGGATCCTGTCGCGTATCCTTCAGTGGGGGAGAACATATCCATGGAATTGACGTAACCTATAATAGGCGGGGATGGCGAAATATCACTCCAACTATTCCCGTCCCAATGCAGCATCATGAAGTAGCTGTTCCACTGTGCGTCATAATAAGAGCCGAACGCATGGACATCGTTGTTTGAAAACATTACTACGGTTTTCAGGGTGCCGCCCATAACAAAGTTTATATCGGTCCACTGTGCCCCGTTCCAGTGAAGGATCTTCACCCAGTTTTTCCATTCGGCGTCTGAGTAGCCGCCGACCGCATAGCCCTCGTTGCTCGAGAGCATGCTTATCGAATTTATATAGCCTTCGATAGATGGGGGGGATATATCCGTCCAGGTGTTCCCGTATCCCGTGATTATCTTGATGTAACTTTTCTGCAATTGCGAGTTATAGAGAGACCCCCCTGCGTAACCCTCGGTGCTGGAAAGCATGGTTACCGTACTCAGTGAGCCCGAGACCGCCGGCGAGGGAGAGACATCCGCCCAGTTGCTTCCGTTCCAGCGTATGATTCTCAAGTAGTTGTTCCACTGTTCATCGTTATAATTGCCGACGGCATAACCGTCATTTTCGGAGATCATATTAATGGAATTCAGATATCCTGTGATTGGCGGATAATAGTCAGTCCAGATGCTGTCCTTCCAGTGGCGAAGCCATACGCCGGAATTTACGGAGCTCGCTACGTACGCCTCTGAACGGGAGAGCATGTCAACGGCGCCGAGAGAACCGGGCCTGCGACATAAAAGTGGGGGGGAAAAAATTGAGCATCATTTCTTGTTTTTGAGCTTCTATTGTAGTATTATTCCTACAATAGGAGGTGATCATGGAAGAGATTGCGGCTTTGGAAGAAAAGCGGGAGCAAATTCTGCATGAGATTCGAGATATCCGCTCGATGCGAAAAGGGTCGGTAACAGAGCAATATCTCAGGG
>JAPLCW010000129.1 GCA_026392015.1 Candidatus Auribacterota bacterium
AAAGCTGCAGAATGCAAGAGACAGGAGAAGGGCTGCTAACCTCGGACGCTGTGTGAGATCACAAACCATGAGGACCATGGAGGGAGATCATACAAAACTGAGCTGTGAAGAAAGTCTAATTTCCTGTTGAGCAGAACAAAAGGTGTACTAAGAGGTGAATCACGATGTATCGAAAGGTGACGTTATAATGCTATCTGGTTCTTTTGGAAGGCCAGGTTTATATATAAGGGAAACAACCAAACCAAAGGAGAGTATAAAGATGAGAGCGACATTAGTTGTGGTTTTAAGCGCGATATTTGCGACGGCCTTGTGCTGCATGGCCATTGCGGGGAGCCTTGACTCCCCGGGTGCGCCCTCAGCAGGGAGCGGGATGTACACGCTCCAGAACCTGTATGACTACCTGACGAGCGGCACGGCGCTCACTGTGCAGAGCAGTTTCCAGGAGCCCACGACAGGCCCCACCGCCGGCACGATGAAGACGACAAAGCAGATCGGCGACGCCATTAAGGCACTACTGGATCAAAGCGATGTGGATCCTGATAATGTTGAATCGGGCAAAAGGTTTTTCTGCACGCAGCCGGGAAGCTGGGGGGTCAAGACGGGAACCTTAACCGACCCCTCAGATGTAATATTTGAGGACTTCACTGACGCCGACGGATATCACAATTATGTAAATATGGGAAATACAACTGCAACTTTTGACACAAATAAATATGTAAGAGAAAGTACCTCTGATACAAATACTTTAGATAAAAGTTCTACAACTGTTGATAGTAATGTAAATATAGGCAGTCCAGTAGAAAGAACAAAAGTTGCTGGAACATTTACAACAACAGATGCTATTGATGTTAAGTTAGTAGAATTAAAATTATCTATACCAAGCGGTGGCGGTGGTTTAGTTGTTTGTCGACTTTATGGAGTTGATGGTAGTAAATTTCCAACAGGTTCACCATTAGGAACATCTGCAACACGAGATAGTGCTGGTTTTGTAGCTGGTTCTGGGACTGGAAACTGGGAACAATTTACTTTTGCTACACCAGTTTCTTTAAGTGCAAGCACTACTTACGCCGTAAGTTACGAATGGAATACAACAGGAACGCAACCAGTTAATAATATCACTACCACAGATGCAGGGCAAGTGTGCTCAAAATTGGAGGGTTCTGTTTGGATGAGTGTTGGAAGTAATATAAGCATAGGATTAAAAATTTATGCTTTTACTGCTGGATCTAACCCAACAAGAATGGTAGAAATTGATTTGCCAGTGATCACAGGAACAGTAACACATACTCAGCTTATTTTAAACGATCCTGACAGAGAAACAGGCGACTCAATAACGTATGATTTACTTGATTCTGTGTCCGCAAAGGATACAGATTTGGCAGTAGATACAAAAAATGCACTTTTTAATCCAGATGGCACTAAAATAACTGGCGGAAAAATAAAGATTAACTTAATACCAAAAAACCAAGCTCCAACGCAAGGTGTACCATCTGTTAAAAGCTTTACCCTAATCATATGGAAGGAATAACATCAGGATCATACGGAAGGTGTCAATGGAAATGAGACACTTCCAGTAATGGGTCAGTCTTGGGGGGTATCCCTTTCACTTGTCATCCCCGCGAAAGCGGGGATCCACTATGAAACCTGGATTCCTGCTTTCGCAGGAATGACATATTAAGCAATGTACCCCCCATAAGTGACCCCTTACCACTTCCATTAAGAAATTAGAGCGAGGTGCAAACCTAGACGTTGTACGTAATTCTCTGGCAGCACGTTTAATAGAAAACGAATGTTCCTGCATCTCTTGACGGAATATTCGTGTCACACCAATTTGGATATCAGGTAGTTACATACAACGTCTACATTGATCCGGGATGTAGGCGGGAGATCGAACCCCGCGATGCATTCAATCTCCCGCCCAGCACCACACGCTCAGGATATCGCAATTTAATTATCTTCTATCTCCTCGGATCGAGCGGCACGTAGATATCCGTGAGGAGCTCGGCGGGTGGCGTTTTCATCGGGTCATTGAGATACATCTCGAAACACGGCGCTTGACTCACAATGCGGCCACTGGAAGGCGCCCACTTGCCGAAGAGCGCGCTGTACGTCTCTATGAGTTTTTTATAGGGTCCCTTGTGCGTCGTCACCGCGTACTCCCCGCCTCGTACCTCCTGCACTCCGATCTCTCCCTCAGGCTTGAAAGATTCATCGACCGTGATGCAGGCGTCATAGCGGAGCTTGTCGGCCGGCGTAACCTCGGGGTCGTCGTGTGATATACCAAGCACCTTGACTCCCTGTCTGAGCAACCCCTTCGGCCCGGCCCATGCGCAGAACGTTGACCATGTCTCCCCGCATTCAATGTACGGTCCTATGTGGCGCATGAACGCCACCCGCATCGGATTCACCTTCTCTATCCTCACCTTCATCTGAACTCCTCCTCCCCTTACGGGATTAAATACGGGGACCCATTCCCCGGTGTAACATACACCGGAGAGCCTCCCTGCTATGAGAACGGCGCGACGGTCCCGCCGGATCTCCGCGGGCGAGGCGCCGAACATTGCCCGGAACGCCCGGGTGAAAGATTCGTGCGTCTCGTATCCCGCGTCGAGGGCGATATCAAGTATTGAGCGATCCGTTGCCCTGAGCTGCAATACCGCCCGCTCAAGCCTGAGCCTCCGGATATGCTCCTTCACCGATTCCCCCACGATGCCGCGGAATATGCGATGAAAGTGGAACGGGGAGAAATAAGCAATCCGGCTCAGCTCCTCCAGCTCGAGAGGGCGGTCCAGATTCCTCTGAATGTGTATGAGCACACTCAGTATCCTCTCCCGGTACACCTTTTCCGTGTCGGACTTCATCGTTTCACTCTCGGGGAGATCCTACCAGAGCGCCAGGACGGGTGCTTGACCGTTCTTGCGATTTTTGCTGACGCACACTATCTCCGCCGCGGGACAACCGGAAGGATCAGACGCGAGCGATACTGTTCGCTATGGTGAATGGTGATGGTGGCGGGCTGCGTCACTGAACTCGCGTTCTCGAGCTCTCCCGTCTGAAGATTTCTCGAATAGATCGGAAACCAGCTCGCCGTGCAACAGAGACGGAGCCGGTGCCCCTTCTTGAAGGTGTTGCCGTTGCGCATACGGTCGAGCGTGAGCTTCACCACCTGGCCAGGAGAGAGTAGCTCGCGATCCGGTTTCCCGCTGCGGCAGCTCGCCCTCAAGACCGCATTGCCCGGTCCCATGAGGTTGTACGCCGTTCCGTCAGGGGCCACGTCGAGCAGTATGGTATAAAGGTCGCAGTCGGGGGCGCTTGAGGAAAGATAGATCTCTGCGGTAATCGGTCCGGTCACTTCAACATCCTGGCCGAGGGGCCCGGTCTCGAAGGTCAACACGTCGGAACGTTCACGGAGCGCGCGAAGATCGGTCGCCCCGAAGTTCGTACCGTAGTCGTCCCTCACCGGATTGGCGGGATCGGCGATGCATGAGCTCGCGCCGTCGCCGGGGGGCTGCACAAGATCGAGCGTGCCGCTACTGAGGTATACCGAAGTTGCACGCGTTGCCCGGAGAGGCCAGTAATTTTCGCGCCGCCACTTATTATCACCCATAACATAGACATTGACTGCTTTGGCCATGGGCACCCAGTTGTTGATGCCCCGGACATAATAATCCAACCAGCTCAGCACGACATCGTCATAGTTAATCACCGCCGCCGGCCCGAAGTAGCGATCGCCGGACGTCTCCGATGCGGTCGCGTCCACCCCGTGAATCCAGGGTCCGATAAGGAGCTTCGTGCGCGGGTCCTCCTGCCCGGCTCGCGCCGCAAGGAGCCCGAGATAGTTGGTCGTCGCCCCCTGCGTGCCGTACGCCTCGTCATACCATCCCGAAATATTGAGTACCGCTGCGTGCACGCGATCATACTTGTTCTCAAGATTGCCCCAGTCCCAGTATGTATCGTATGGCTGATTGCTGAGCCAGTCGTAGTAGTACTGCGCCGTATCCGTGAGGTAAGGAAGGCTCAGCTGAGGGAGCCATCCCTGGAAGGTGTCAACGCCGATGCGATTATACTCGGCCTTCGCCTTGTCCACCGTTTTCGGTCCCGGGAGCCCGCGTCTTACTCGCGTGTCGGGCGTCATATCCACATAAACCCAGCTCGACCAGGCCGTCTCGAAAACCCCGCCGAAGTAGATACACTGCCGTATCGTGGAGAAGCACATCGCCGGGACCATCGCCTTCAGATGCGGCGGGCTCTCGACGGCGGCGAGCCACTGCACCGCCCCCGGATACGAGAGTCCGAACGTTCCGACGTTACCGTCCGACCATGGTTGCGCAGCGGCCCATTCGATGGTGTCGTACCCGTCCTTCCCCTCGTTCCTGTAAGGGGTGTATTCCCCTTCCGACATGTAACGCCCGCGCACATCCTGGATCACCATCGCGTATCCCCGATCCACGGCGTGCTGAAAAGTTCGTTCGTTGTCCGGGTCACCCTCATCTTTGCTGTAGGGCGTCCGAAAAATAAGTACGGGGAATCGGCCGGAAGGCGCCTGCCGCCACACATTCGCCCTGAGTAATGCACCGTCGCGCATCGGGACATCCACGTCGCGTTCAAGGTACCATCGGACCGTCACCGTCACTTCGCCGCTCATCATCGGCAATGCGCCGCCGGAAGGCACGCACGCGGCAACAAAACGGTATGCTCCCCTTGCCAGATTCTGGGGAATGGTGAGGTCGATCAACTTCACATGGAGCGGGACTGTGCTGACGGGGCCATGGTGAGAAACAAATCTGCGCAGCCCGCGCACAAACCTGATCGATGAGCTTCCGCCTTTTCCCTTTGCGATAGTCGCTGAATAAACCGTTCCATCCGGAGCTAAATAGCACACATAGCCATCGAAGGCGATACTGACCGGCTCACGCAGATCGAGCTGCACGGTCAAATGATCCCCCGTGGTCACTTCAGCGGCGGAAACATTAAAATTCAGCCCTGGCGCGAGCGCGTTGCCAGGGGCTGGGTCATCCGGAGCCGCTGTCGCCACACACGCAATCGATAATAGAAATATCAGATGCAATAACTTCATAAATCCCGGCCTCCGGAATATTGTGTGCGAGGTCGCGTCCGTACCTTGACGGCACTCCTCTATCTTGGGAGCCTGTCTTACTATAACCTCGGGGTATAGATATACCCTCCCATGGCGTGAAGCTCAGTACGGAAGCAGATAATCCGCCGTGGACGGTCCTATCCCCTACATATAGGTTACACGACCCAATGCCAAAGTCAAATCGGGTTTGCATCGTATACTATCAGACGTTGTGGAGAAGGCCAATGATACTGCACCTATTAATTCGGGGTAAACCCCGGTTACGCTAGGGTCTTCTGACTTTTTTCGGATATATAGATTTCTATTATAAGCACTGATGGACACTGTGGGAACGGCTTCCAGCCGCGATCAAACCGAGAAGGTCCTCCAACAATGTCGATCGGGGCGAGGACGCCCCTCCCACAACATATTCTTATATCGATTACTCAGAAGCTCTATTATCTTGATGTTTTATCACTTAATCACCCAATCACCCAATCACCCAATCGCCTAATCGCCTAATCACTGCTTTTGAATAGCTCGATAGCTAAATTGCTCTCCCCCCCTCCCACAATTGAATAAGGTGAACCAATCCGTGTCCATCCGTGCTCATCCGTGGTTTATATTCCCCTCCCCCCCGGGCTTCATGATATTTGACAGTTACTCTGAATTTTTGCAATAATCGCTGCGGATGCAATGGAGTGGTTGTACAGCTTCAGATCTAAGATAGTGCGATTATTTCGCGGTGTAATAACTTTATGGATGGAGATCTACATTGCGGAAAGGGGGGTTGATATGAAGATGTTGCTTCTATCGGCACTTATGTGCGCGGTTTTCTGCACCACAAATCAGGCGATGGCGCAGAGGGGAGGGCACGGCTCTTCTCCTGGTGGGCATGGCTCTTCTCATGGTGGGCAAGGCTCTTTTCATGGAGGCGGCGGTTCTCATGGAGGGCATGGCTCTTTTCATGGAGGGCGTGGATTCGAACATCGTGGCGGCTTCCGCGGTTATTATCCGTACTATCACCGGTACTATAATTATGCGCCATATTATTCCCCTTATTATTCTTACCCTTACTATTATCCATATTATTCCCCGCAAACATACTACTCCCCCTACTATTCTTACCCCTATCCTGACTATGACTATGATCTGGATGACTATTGATCATTTCATCAGTTGTGCGTGAGATAAGCCGTAATTGCTCAGGAGCCAGAATTCAAGAGTCGGGAGTCAGAATTCAGAAGACAGAATGCAGGAGACAGGAGATAAACGTTTCCTTGAAATGCAGTTATTCTTAATTCTGGATTCTGTATTCTTGTTTTTCCATTCTGGCTCCTGGCTTCTGACTACCTGAGTAGTTACGATAAGTCAGATTCTGATTTGGTCCCCCTCCCACTTATCAACGCCGGCCACCGCCACCTCCATGGAAACCGCCACCTCCATGGAAACCGCCGCCTCCATGGAAGCCACCGCCATGAGAGCCGCCGCCTCGAGACCCATGGCCCCCGCCTTCGAAGCTGGGCCGTCCGCCGCCAAAGCTCCGGTGACTTCCGTTGAAGTCATGTTGCCTGCCTTCGAAACCCTGCCTCTCTCTTCCTCCAGCAAAGGTGCCGCCGTTCGGAACATTCCTCTGAAAATCGTTTACCCTCTCCCCCCCACGCTGGCGCGCCCAATTCTGACGGTCAAGATCGCCGCGGGCAATATCAGTTTCGGGACGGGATATTTCGTGTTCAGGATTATCTGATACTGCCGGGCGGCTCCAGCCGTGGATCTGGGTGACATCCCGTCCGGCAACTTCGCTGCGTTCAACTGAGGAACTCGCGGGCCGAGCCGGTCCATGTAATCCTTTCCCTCCGGAGGGGGCGAAACTCTTCGACCACCCATCCTTTCCATACTGCTCCCAGTTATCCTTCAGCCGATAGATATCTCCGTTCCGGTCGGCAAAGATGTTGTTCTCCACTCCAGTTGCAACCCTTGGCGTCTGAAGGGACTGCCCCCTGGTGAGTTCGGCAGTGCGCAGAGGGTTATCCTCTCTCTTGTAGATGTTGCCCCTGAGTTCATCCCGGGTGAATGTCTCATTTCCCATGGTGAGTTTTCCCTCTCCGACGTGGGATTTCTCGCCGGAGATATTCTGTGCGGTGACGCCTTTACGCTCCCGCTCGATTTGATCCCTGAGTTCGCCGCGCGTGTAGGTCTGGCCGCCGACGGTGATCTTCCCATCCTCGATTTTCGCATTATACTTGTCGGCGAGTGACCCCCAGGAGTGATACCCTCCCGGCCCCCACCAACCGCCATAGCCGTTGGAATAGACCCAATCATGTCCCCAGGGGCCCACGCCGTGATACCATGTGCCGGTCCAGGGATAATATACCGGGTCGAATCCCCAGGTATACGGTTCCGGATAATAATCGGAGTCGAACCAGCCGGGGTACGAGTATCCGGTGCCATACACTACGGTCCCATCATAGACGTAATTCCCCGTATAGCCGGGCAGATAACCGACGTCCACCTCATCAGGGGTGGAGTCGTACACATACACATACCTGACATTGTAGATCGGGCACGTTGGGGGAATGGTATAGATCTCCTTCGGCACCGACGAACAAACCGACCAGGGCCCCATCGGACTGGCGGCAACGTACCAAACCGCCTGATAACAGCAATAATATTTTCCCCCTGCTTTTATTACGGAATACGAGGTGTTGACCGCGTAGCTCATGTCTGTTCCCTCGATATTCTTGAATTGGGGTTGGCCATCGTAGGTGACCGTGAGCTTCGCCTCGCTTCTTTTGATGGCCGCGGTCTGTGGTATGCTCGCATCGAGAACCGCGTCTTGTGCATCCTGGGTGCTGGCGATATTTGCCAACACGCGTCCCTTCGAGGAATCGGGAGGGATCTTCGCGAACGAGGGAGGGAGCTTGTCCGGCGCTACATACGTCCATGGTCCGTTCAACCCCGCGCTCCGGAACCAACGACCGGCCAGAAGTACATAATAGTAGTGCGAGGATGCAACCTCCATGAACACGTCACTCCCGGTATTGCTCATATACAGGAGCTCATCGCCGACAATCGGCGTCCATGTGGGCTCACCGTCACTCATGATCAGTTCGGCCGGTTCCGTCGAGACGATGATGCGCGGCATAGCGGTGGGGACCGGCTGCGGAGTGGCAGCGGGGGAGGCGATCGCGGCAGGCTCCGCGGGTGCCGATGCGAGAACTGTCAGCGGAACCTTTTCGGCGGTCTGCCATGGGCCCATGATATCGGAAGCGGTCAACCATACGCCCCCGCCCTCCAGATAAAATGCGGGCTTCTCCGTATCGAACAGGATGAGAAAGGGCGTGTTTACCACCCTCATCACCTTGGAATTCTTCACCCGCTGCAATTTCGGATTGCCGTCAAGAATAACAAGGACTGCGGGAGTGCTGCTGAAAATAATCTTGGGTGGCTTTGTGGAGAGTTTTCCCGCAGAGACTTGCTCCTTTTCGGCAAAATCGAGGCTCGTCAGGAGGCGATCAAGCGAAAAGGTGAGATTTGTCTTGGGAAAATGGGTTTCGAGAATCCGTGAGAGCTTTGCCTCTTGCTCCGGCGTGGCGTGCGGGAATCGGACTTTCGGGACCTTCATATCCAGTATGGTTACCGTGCGGGCATCACGGTCAGTTGAGACACGCGCATCAAACCAGACGGCACCGAAAACCGGCTCTGGCTTATCTTTCATGGTCACCGAGACCGCCGCGCGCCCCGTCAGCTTATCGTCCTTGAATGTATCGGGCTGGGGCTGGTAAATCACGATCTTCCCTTTGGGAAGATCAATCTCCTTTGGCCATTCAGGGGCCTCGGTTTCCGCGCCGCACGGGGCGTTCACCCCCCCCCATATGCTCGCTGCACAAATAAGCGCTCCCGCTCCAATTCTCATATAGTTAAAGTCCATGCTGCACCTCCATCGGATTGCTTCCACACAGTGGCGATCAGGCTGGCAGGCTTGAGGATAAACATAGTCTCCTCACCCTGTGATACTGCGTCCTCTTCCCTGAAAGGCTCAAGCCTCTTCTTTAGTACCATAATCATGTTTCCGCCCGCAAGTTATTTATAGGAGACTCCATAATGCATCCATTTCGAGCCAGCACCTACAACGATTCGCAGACGTTGTACATAACTCCCTCGCAGAAAGCTGGATAGGAAACGAATGTCCCTATATTTCTTGACAGGCAAATTATGTCGCACCAACTTGGATATCAGGTAGTTGCATACAACGTCTACGCTGATCCAGTCAGTTTCTCTAGCTCCAGTTGGAGCGCTTCCCATTCTTCGAGCATCCGCTGGTGTTCCTGCGAGACAGAATGACGTTCCTTGTCAAGCGCCTCGAGCATGGCGTATGCAGCGGCCAACTCGGGATTGGCCATCCTTTTGTCCAGCTCAACCAGCTGAGCTTCATGCCGCCCTATCTTTTTTTCGATATTCCCTATTTTCCTTTTGAGAATACGAATGCCGCGATCGCGCGCCTTGGCCTCTTCCCTCTCGCTTATGCGCTGCTCTTTTTGACTCGGTATCTCTGCTGAGGCGTTCCCTGGCGACAATCCTTTCCCAGGGCGATATTCCTGCCCTTGCTGCGGTTCCTCGGATATCATACGCTGCTTGTACGCCAAATAATCGCTATATTTCCCCGGATACACACGTACAGAGCCATTGTCTATTTCAACAATCTTGTTGGTCACGCGGTCCATGAACGCACGATCGTGGGAAACGATAACCATCGTGCCTGCGTACGCGACAAGGGCCCTCTCGACCGTTGCGCGAGAGGTGATGTCCAAGTGGTTGGTGGGTTCATCGAGCAGAAGAAGATTGGCCGGGCTGAAGAGGATCCGGGCGATTCGAAACCGCGTCCTCTCCCCCCCCGAAAGGGCGCTCAAGGGTTTCATGACATCGTCCCCGCTGAAGAGGAATGCGCCGAGAAGGTCGCGTGCGCGCCGCGCCTCACCCACCGGGGCAACCTCACCGATTGAATCGAGGAGTGTCGTCTCCGCGGTGAGAGTATCCGTGTCATACTGCGCGAAATAGACGCTTGCGACTCTCTTGCCGACAACGCATTCTCCTTCGGTGGAATTTTCCCTGCCGGCAAGAATGCGCAAGAGGGTGGACTTTCCCGCCCCATTAACTCCAACCAGGCCGATCTTCTCACCACGGTGGATGGCGAGGTTTATTCCTGAGAATACGCGCTTCGATCCATAGGCATGGCCAAGATTCCGCAGGGTGAGCACGTCGTGGTAACTTTCCGGAGCCTTCGGAAAAGTAAAATGGATCGCGGTGGGATGAAAAGGCGGTTCCAGCCGCGTGATCTTCTCTAATTGCTTTACCCGGCTCTGCACGAGGGACGCGCGGGCCGCGTTTGCCCGAAATCTGCTAATGAACGTCTCAATCGCCGCGATTTCCTTCCGTTGTCGAACATACGCTTCCCACTGCGCCTCGCGCCTGAGTCGGCTGGCAGTAAGATAATGCGCGTAATTCCCTCTATACACTTCCGCCTTCCCGCGCTCCAGGCAGACAATCCGTTCAGCAAGACGATCCATAGTGGCGGTTTCATGGGACACCAGCACCACCGTCCTCCCGCATTTCTCGATCCAGTCTTCGAGCCAGAGGGTCGATTCAAGGTCCAGATGGTTCGTCGGCTCGTCAAGCAGTATGAGATCGGGTTTACGCAACAGGAGCTTCGCGAGCAGGATGCGCATCTGCCATCCCCCCGAGAAGTCACGGCAGGAACGCGAAAGATCTTCCGTGGAGAAACCGAGCCCCGCGGCAATGCGAGCTACCTTCGACTCGAGCGTATATCCGTCCTGATGCTCGACCAGATGGGAGCATTCTGCATATTGCCGTAGTATACGGGCGTGAGCGGATGAGTCAGGATCGGTTTTCCCCATCTGCTCCGTAAGCTGCGCCATCTCTTTCATCGCCGACTGCACCTCGACGAACGCGGCAAGCAGCTCGCTCTGGAGCGAATGCGCGACATGCATATCCGCCTCCTGGGGGAGATAACCTACCGTCGTCTGTTTCGGCATGCGGATCTCGCCGGTGTCGGGGTGTTCAACGCCGACGATCGCCTTGAGCAGGGTGGATTTGCCGCAGCCGTTCGGCCCCACCACTGCCAGGCATTCGCCATCCTTGATAGTAAGGTCCACCCCCGTGAGAATGGGCTGTCCCCCCAGACTGAGATGAACCTTTTCGACGCTGATCATGTGCTGTAGTCGCTCTCTGTTGCGCGAATGCCGCCGTTGTCATCTTTGACGAAATATGGAGTTGCCATGTTGATTATACAATATACGACAGCCTGAGGTTGGGAGATTATGAGGTTTGGGCTATAAAGTGTGAATTTCCAGCAAACAGGGAATGTGCCCGATAGGTTTCTCACCGGCTACATATCATTATCGACCAGAGAATGAAGATGCCGAGCCCTAGGGCCACTACGGACCATACCCTTATAAAAAGAGGCGATCGACGAGACCACCATGCCACTATGGACTGATAGCGGGAAATACCGATCAATGGGAGCATAATGGCCGCTGACACTGAGATAACAGCCAGAACCTCGAGAGCCAGAGGGGCCCGGGACATGGGGGCGACAAGCCACAGTGCAATGCCAAAGCCCAGTCGAACGATAACGGCGATCCAAAGTCCCGTCTTTGACTTCCAAACGGAAACAAAGGCGGCAACTCCGGCCGGCGAGATCAGTCCAAAAATACCGACACCAACAATGAGAACCGAAACAACCGCGACGATCAGAATTATCATTGTGCAATCCTCTGAACACTCTGTTGGCAACCTGTTTTTCAGTCGTAAAGAAGGCGCATCTGCAGCTTCAAAGATTCCTGTCCGCAGTTAGGACAAAATCTCAGTTCTTTTTCCGACAGGATCGGAAAAAAGGCTTTCTTGCAGTGCGGACACACATAGAGTTCCCTGGTATGTCCTGCAGTGGCATCCCATATGAGACCGATAGGTTTTGGTTTTGTCTTCGGACTGTCTTTGCCTTTCTCTTCTCGGGGCCACTGGAGATACACAAACTTCCGGCACTGCGTGCAGTATCCGGTTATCTGCTCGAATTTGAAGCCGCCTCCGAAATCCACTGCACCCTTGAATCCACACTTCTCATTCTGGCAGGAAATCTTGTAGGATGTACCTGCCATGGCAACGGCGGTACTGCTCGCACACAGCAATGTGGCCACCAAAACACGCATGAGGTGTGTCATTTTTCACCTCCGATGTAGAACTATTTCACACTATCTCGGCAAATGCCTTGAAGAAAGTGTAACAAAATACACCATTAGATTGCGTGGTCCGATAGAGATCCCTTATCCCTTTATCGAAAATCTTTTGATCTATCAGCCCTCTGCTCAGGACGCTTTCTCGGACACCCTCAATCATTGCCGTAAATGTCTTCTTCGTGAATCCCTCGACCAGCTTCGGCTTGCTCCGATCAACATAGACCATCCGCGGAGAGACTCTGATATCCTTGTAGCCAGATCTTTCCAAAAGCGGATGGAGTTCACGCCCTATCAGGGCATTGCCCCCCGCTTCGGCTTGAAGCGTGATCAGACAATCAATCGCCGCGTGGGCTTCTTTGCTGTCGGGATAAAAATATGCAGAGCCATGATCCCCTTCTATAACGGTGATCTTTCCGCCGGGCTTTAGAAATTTCCTTAGTGTCGTAAGCGCGCCGGCCGGATCCGCGAGATGTTCCAGAACAAAGCAAACCAATATATGATCAAAAGAACCAGCCTGAAATGCTAGCTGGAAAACATCGCCCTGTCTGAATGTCACGTTTGCGATCCCCGCCGCTTCAATTTTCTTCTTTGCTTCGGCAATCGACGATTCCGAGATATCAATTGAGGTGATTCGCGCGCCGGGATTTATCCGGGCGATGATGACGGTTTGAGCCCCGACTCCGCACCCTGCTTCTAAGACTTTACTCCCCTCGGGGAATATGGTGTCGAAGTGCAGCAGGTCAGCAAGCGTCTCCGCCTGATCCTGAAGGCGAATGCTTTCTTTCCGGTCATACCCGTGCACGTATGTTTTGCCCGTCGTAAGGACCTCTCTTAGTTACAGGGGTTCTATTTATCAGACGCTCTCTCCTTTCTCCTTTCCCTCCCCCCTTGGGGAGAGGACAGGATGAGGCGATATTTCCTTCCTTATAGCTGTTTACTTCCCTTTTCACATTTATTATACATTTATTATACAACATACGACGCCCTGAGATTGGGAGATTATGCGGAAGAAAAGATTATAGTGGAGTGAGCCCGGTGCGGAAGAGATTGTAATGGGCCAGTATCGGTGGAGTCTCGAATCACATCCCCTCCCCCCTTTGAGAGGGAGGGTGAGGGGGATATGCCCCCCTATAACTGACCCGGGTCAAGAGATTCCAGAGCAAGCATGCGAAGGACTTTCAGCTTAAGAAAAATGTTGACAAATAACTATGGGACTTGTTCTAAATGTCAAGGATAAAGATTTGACCCCATTGTACACTACCGCACATTTATCTCAACTGATTGGAGCAGGAATGCATCATTTTCGCTCCTTATCTGCGTATTGGGATCAAAAAAAGCACCTTTCACTATGTACTTGCCCGCCCGGAGCGCAACCTCGCGACTGAATAGCAGCGCGCTCGTGCTTGCGGTCAAGGCCGGAACTCCGGCAGCTGTGGGTTTCAGACCGGACACCGGCGTGCATGGGAAATTCATGACTCCCCCGGCAGTCCCTCCCCCGCTGCGACCCGCGGGAATAAACGACATCATCTGCCCGTTAGGCAGGATCCCCACGACGTACACGGTGAAAGGCCTCGCCACCGGCGCGTTTAGCGTGATGCTCATCACTGTCCCGATACTGGCATTCAGTGTCATCGGATTGACGGAAACAACCTGGGGCCCGAGCTCGAAGGCGAGGTTGAGCGGCTTACCCTCATCGGGGTGCCCCGGCCCATATTCCGCCTTCGTCCATGTGGCTCCGCCATCATAGCTCACCACCGCTTGACTGTTCGCGCCGTTGGATGGATCAGTGGTCAGCCATGCCCAGTGGGCAATTGGCACCTCCTCGAACACGGCCTGGATTTCGAACCAGTAGATCTGATCCTTCTCAACCCACCAGGCTAGCTCCATTGTGGCAACATCCACATCGTAACTGAAGATATGACAGTAGTACGGACCCGGACTCCAGAAATGGCTGTCTACAGTCGCCACGAATGTCTGGTGCGCGTCCTCGATGAAAACCTGAGTCTCGTATAACTTCTCCCCCGGCTTGTTGAACGCGGGATCCGATGAATCATTCTTGAACAATCTCAGGATGAAGTAGCTGGGATTGGGAATATCGGAGGCATCGACCGGGCCGCTGTAGTCCGGCCTGTACGGGTGATACTCACCCCACCAACGGAATTTCGTAATCGGCATCCCGTTCGTGCATCTCCAGTCATCGGCGGCGGCCATGTCGGAGTATGCCATATCCTTGGATGCACCGATGCCGACGGGATAAACCTGATCCACCGGTTGCGAGACTTCTGTCTGGGCGGCATAGCCAGGCAGTGCGAGAGCGAACACAAATAGTGAACACGCAACAAAGCAAACTAGCTTTTCCATTTCTCCCCCCTTCATAGTAAGTAGATGTGCGTGCCGCACTGTCGGGTTAAATGTGGACTACATATTGAGTAGCATGGAACCAGGCAGGAAGCAAGTGTCCAAACAGTATCTTTGTAGACGTTGTACGTAACTCTTTCTTATTACGGTTGATGTATAGAATCTATTTCCACGAGACTTGACAGAATATTCGTGACACACCAAGTTGAATATCAGGAAGTTACATACAACGTCTGCTATTAATTATCTTATGAGGCTTACGATAGCCTCGGACATTCTCTTCCTGCGGAACTTCCAGGGAACCACGCGCACACCGTCGTGTTCGATGATCTCTCCGCCTGTGAGGGGACGACCGAGTATCTGCGCGCACCATTCGCCGAGGGTGGGGACGTGCCCATCGGGAAATCTACCTGTCCAGTCAAGACCCAGAGTGGATGCAACCCTGTTTATAGGAACTCCTCCCCCCATAGTCCAACCCGAACCGTACGGCTTGATGTGCGTCAGCTGGCGGTCGAACTCGTCTTCGATATTGCCCACGAGTTCCTCGATGATATTCTCAAGAGCCACCATGCCCGAGACGCAGCCGTCGCGGGAAGTGGCGATACCGATATGCGCATTCTCCTTCATCATGTTCTCGAGCACATCTGCAATGGACATCTCTTCATCAATACGCATGATCGGCCTGGTAATCCCCCGTACCGTGGGATCTTCCGGTTTAATCCTGAGGGCCATCATTATATCCTTAAAATTGACGTATCCCTGAATGGATTGAGGATCATTTTCCCGGGTGCAGACAGGAAAGCGCGTGTGCATATCAAGATGCGCCCTCACCAGCGCGTCCGCGAGACTGCTTTCCATGCGGATCATGACAATATCCGATGCGGGAATCATGATATCCCGAACTGTGCGCATTGATAACTGCGCCGCCGCCAGGACCATCTTTTCCTCCCGCGCCCCCAGGAGTTTTGAGGTCCTGCCAAGCGAGGCAGCCGCCTTCAATTCATAAAGCCCCTGCAGTTTTACGTCAGCGGGGCTTTGAGCTTCTCCGGAAAGCAGCTTCACCGCTTTTTTGACGCCCAACTCCACGACCAAAACAATCGGATAGGCGATTGTGGACAGGGATTTCATGACCGGGGAGAGCTTCAATACCACCAATTCCTTGTTTTTCAGCGCGAGCATCTTGGGAATCAACTCGGCGAACATGATGATGAGCAGCGTTAATGGGACGATCAGAAGCAAAAGTGCCAGAACTTCTGAAAACAACGCGGAGAGCCCCCACTGGCTGCGCAGATACGGCGCGAGTTTCTCCTCAAAACCGGCGCCTCCGATGGCTGCAGCGATTGTGCCCGCGAGGGTGATACCGAGTTGCACGATGGCTAAACTCGCTTCCATCCTGCCCTTCATGAATGCGGCATCGGCTGCCCCTCTTCTCTTTTCAGAAAGCAACATGTCGATTCTGGACTGGGTGATGGACGCCAGGGCCATTTCATATGCAGCAAAAATGGCATTGAGAACGAGCATCAAAGCGATTATGATCAAGTCGAAACCAAAGGGCATGTCGGTTCTCCTTGTCCGTCTTGCTATTTAAGTACAGTCCACATACATATGAATCAGCACACCGATATGTGAACGGTTATTGTGTTGGTTCTCTTCCGTTTTGTGTGGGTTACTTTAGCTATTCCCTCCCCCCTGTGAAGGGGGGAGGTTCGGAGGGGGGTGAACTACAGTCAATAGTAACTAGTTGCTCGCGACTAGAAACTGCTTTCAGCACCCCCACCCTCACCCTCACCCTTCGCAGGGGGAGGGGAAAGGGCTATTTACCAACACAAAGTGGAAGAGAACTATTGTGCTAATTCAATCACCGCGTTTCTCAATGCATGCGCAGCCACCTCGCATTCGTCGGCGTGTGGGGATCCTGCGCCGCGTTCTTTCAGCTCATCGAACGAGAGGGGGTTGCCGAAACGAATGCGGATCGACCGCGGTCTCGGGAACCACGTGCCCGGCCTCCATGCGCGGTGCGCGCCGCGTATGTAGGCGGGGATGATCCGCGCGCCTGATTCCCTAGCGAGAATCGCGACGCCTTTTTTGAATTCCTGCACATCTCCGCTAATGCTCCGAGCTCCTTCGGGGAATACACAGAGCGCCTTTCCATTCTCGAGGACAAAGTACGAGGCCTGGAGTGTTTCAATGATATTGCGTGCGGCATCCACCGGTATAATTCTCAATCCCCTCAGCATATGCCTCAGTACCGGCACTTCAAAGTAGTTATGCAGGCCGAGGAAGAAAATGCGAAATTTAAGAGACATAGGCAGCGCGCAAAAAACAATAAAACCATCGAGGTAGCTTGTGTGGTTGGGACAAATGATGAAGCCGCTTTGGGGAAGATGCTCCCTCCCCTTAACCCTGAACCTGAAATAAATTTTCAAAACCGGCCAGAAGATCACCGCGGCGAAGACCGTCAGCAGGCGTGAAAATATTCCGCCTTTAATGTCTATTCTATTCCTCAGCTCCGCAGGAGGCCCCGATTTCAAGATTTTCCCCCATGATTCCTCCACCCTGGCTTCCACGGGCATCCCCTTTTGATCCGTGCGCTCCACAACGGAGATCAGATCCCCTACCGTGAGCGCGCGAAGGAACCCCTCTTCTTTTAAGGTGACCGCGCATTCCCTCTCGATGGCGCTCATGATCGAAACCCGGCCGAGCGAATCGATGCCCAGGTCGAGCTCGAGATGGTCGGCGGGGGAAATATTTTCCTTTCCTGTTTCCCGCCGCAATATCTTTCGGACCGTTTCGCCAATTGCGGAGAGCGGCTCCTCGATGCGCGCATCATGGGCGCCCGAGGTTTTACTTTTGAGCTCTTCCCTGTAGATGCCAATGACCTCCTGGCGCTTCACCTTGCCCAGGCGCGTCTTGGGGAGCTCGTTCACAATCACGAAATCCTTGAGCCGCTTGTAGGAGGGCAGGCGCTCCCCGGCGTATTCAAGATCCCATTTCACGTAGTCGCGGATATTCGTCTCGCCGGATTTTCTAAAATATTCGAAATCGGGGACCACCGCACCCACCAGTTTTTGCCCGCGCTCATCCATGAATACGCAGATCTCCTTGACCGAGCGCAGGGGTGCATAATGCGCCTCTACCTCCTCCGCCGACACCTTCTTGCCGGAGGGGAGCACGATGAGCTCCTTGATTCTCCCCTCGATGAAGAGGAACCCTTTCCGGTCGATGCGGCCAAGGTCGCCGCTATGAAACCACCCGTCTTCAAGAGCCTCGCGCGTCGCAGCCTCATCCTGATAGTATCCCTGCATCACGTTGTCGCCTTTGATCAGAACCTCCCCCACACCACGCTCATCCGGATTGAGGATGCGTATCGAGACGCCGTGAATCGCTTGCCCCACCGATCCGGGGCGCTCCTTCCCCGGCCGGTTCATGGTGGCGACCGGGGCGGTTTCCGTGAGTCCGTAGCCCTCAAGCACCGGGAATCCCCAGGCAAGGAAATCGCGTGCGATCCTCGCATCCAAACGGGCTCCCCCGCACACGAAGTGCCGGAATTGCTTTCCGATCATCGCCCGCAGTTTCCTGAGGAGAAAGGCCGCGGGATTGACGCCGGTGAGGCGCTCGATGCTCCCGCCGCATCTCAAGGCGGAGCGGAGGAGCCACCTGAGGGCCCGGGGGATTCTTCTCAGGCGTTCGACAATTGCATTATGAAAAAGCTGGAGAACCTGCGGGGTGACCGCGAATAGCGTAACCGATTGCTCTTTCAGGCAACTCAGGATGGTTTCCACCCGTAGGGTTGCGACATAGGTTATCCTGGCTCTGGAAAAGAGGGGAGTGATAAGCGTAATCATAAACGGGAATGCGTGATGGAGCGGGAGGATCGAGAGGAAGTTATCGTCCGGACGGACGTAGTTGAGTTGCGCGAGGCTTTCATAGTTGGAGAGAAGATTCTGATGGGTAAGCACAACCCCTTTTGAGGGGCCCGTGGTTCCGGAGGTGAAGATGATTGAGGCGCTGTCGTGCGGCACCGCGGACGGCAGGTCGATATCTTTATCGTCGGAGGAAACGATCGAGGAAAGCGTGACCGCCTTTTCATGCGCGGCGGGCCCGGCGCCGGTGAGAACGATCGCCTCAAGAAATTGGAGATCCCCGATATGCTCGAGCGATATCTTCTCCGATGTGCAGAGCACCCTGCACATCGCGCGGCTCAGCAGGTCTCGCAGTTCATCCGGTCCCGATTGCACATCGATGGGCACCGCGATTGCCCCGGAGAGGAGGATTCCAAAATAGCAGATCGACCACTCAGGGCGATTCTCCATGACGAGGGCGATCCGGTCCCCTTTCCTGACTCCCTGGCTGCGGAGCCAGCAGGCGACCTTTCGCGCCGAGCGGTAGAGCTCTCCGTATGTCCGGCTGCTTACGGAATTGCCGTCGCAGGTGAGCACGGCGACCGCTTCGGGTGACTCGGAGGCGATCTGTGAAAATTTTGAGGTGAGCGTCTCGGACATAGTTCCATTATAGCACAGGCGGGAAGCCGCGATCCCACCCAGCCCCGCTTCGTAACTGCTCAGGAGCCAGGATTCAGAAGTCAGAAGCCAGAATTCAGAAGACAGAATACAGGATTCAGGAGACAGGAGATAAACGTTTCATTGAAATGCCATTATTCTTAATTCTGTATTCTGGATTCTGTATTCTTGCTTTTCCATTCCGGCTCCTGACTTCTGACTACCTGAGTAGTTACCCCGCTTCTAGCCCGTAAATGGATACCGCTCCTGTCAATACACCGATATCTGCGCTGAAATCCCGTTGTCTTTGAGAAAGGCGAGGATGGTCTCTGCATGAATTCCCTTGCCGACGTTGAGAAACTGGTTCTCCTCAATCTCTACATTGCCCCTTTTGATCTTTGGACTGAAGCCAAGGGGAAGATGCCTCGTGGTGCTCTGGATTCCCCATACGGTGCCGTGACGATCGAATATGGCGCCCCCGCTCTGCCCCATGAGACCGGGAGAGGAGGTTTCAATGAACTTAATGTCATACCTCCCATCCTTTGTTTTCCCGGCAAGGAGACTGCGCGTGAAGATTCCTTCAATCGGAAAGTGGGGGGGCGGCAGACTGTCGGGATCAACAACGAATAAGTCCTTTTTCGCGTCAAAGGTCGTCTTGATTTCATGGAAAGGAAACCCGATTCTACACAGGCTCGTGCCCTGGTCGAAGTTTTTGGCGGGATCCTTGAAGACGGGGTAGTGAGAAACCCGGGCGGGATCGAAAGGCTCAATCCGGCCGACGACGAGATCCGCATCGGGAAGGGTTCGAACATCATTCAGAACAATGCCGTCCCAACATCCCCACCAGAATGAAATGTCCGTAATCCAGTTCGGGTTCGGGCGGAGCGCCGTCTTCTTCGCGTCCTTTTCCTTTGGGGTCAGGCTGACGTCTGCATCGATCTCCGCGTTGCGCTTCTCGAACTCTTCGATTTGCCGGGCATGCGCCTGCGCCGCGTGGTGGGATTGCCAGAGATGCGCGACGGTAACGATCCACCCTTCATGATTGACGACAATAAATGCGCCGCATCCGCTTGAGACCGAGCCGTCATAGAATCGCGTCGAAATGATGACAGGGAGAGTGAATCGCCGAGCAAGACCGTATGCATTCGCGAACATGGTGTGTCACTTCTCCTTGAGCAGCAGGGCTCATGATCGAGATAAGGGAGCGCGAGGCCTCTCTTCTTCGGTCAAGGGGCCCGGGCGTGGGGATACGCACGAGGTTCCGAGCTCATCACCCACAGGCGTGCATTCCACGGACTTCCCTGGAGGCCATTATACTTTTGCAGGGAACCTGTGCCAAGCGCGATTTATAGTTTCTGGTACTACGTAACTTGCGCGGGGGCTGCTGATTTTGTCCGAGATACAGATTTTCTTATTATAACCACGAATGAACACGGATAGACACTGTGGGAGGGGCGTCCTCGCCCCGATCGTCATTGTTGGAGGGCTCTCCCGGCTTGATCGCGGCGAGGACGCCGCTCCCACAACATATTCTTATATCGATTACTCAAAAGTTCTATTATCTTGATGTTTTACCACTTAATCACCCAATCACCCAATCGCCTAATCACTGCTTTCGAATAGCTCGATAGCTAAATTGCTCTCCCGCTTCTACCGGTCTTCCCGGCCACATTCTGCTATAATATAATTCTCCGCCGGCACACGAGAGGGAGATCTACACACACAACCTGTATGCACAAAGAATCGAAAAAATATAGCGCCCGCGTCTCGGAAGATCTCAGGGACGCCATTGTTGCCTCCGCGGAGATGCTGCTCCGTGGGTTTCTCGAATATCTAAAGCGAAACCCGCACGCGTTTTCCCCTCCTCCCTCACTCACCGAAATGAGAGATACCGCGCTCCTGTGCCTCTACAGGATCCTCTTCATCTTCTTTGCGGAGAGCCGGGATGCGCGGCTCCGGAATCATACACCCTATGTGAAGAGATACTCCCTGGAGCGTCTTGTAGGGAAACTCATGCCCCTGCGCCTCAATACCATTCCGGAAACCTGTGCCTCATATTGGAAGCAACTGCTGGATCTTTTTATCATCTACGATCAGGGAATGCCCGCCGGCCCGGGTCTCCGGAACATACCCCCGCGGGGCGGCAGTTTGTTCAGCGAAAAAACAAAGGGGGGCGGCTTCCTCACACGCATCGCGCTTCCCGATAAACTGGTCGCCCTCCTTCTCCTCACCATCGGCACGAGGCGGCCGCGGCTGCGCCGCGGCCGGGGGCGGTTGTCGTTCAGGGAGATTGATGTCGAACAGCTCGGCGCCGTTTATGAGACACTCCTCGACTACGATCCGCGGATCGCACAAGAGACCATGATCGAGGCGCGAGTGCAGGGGAATGACTTTGTTCTTGTTCCCTCCGAGCTCTGCCGGCTCTGCCGGCAGAAGAAGCTCCATCTGAAAGGAAATCCTGATATTGTGCGGGGAACAGCGGCCGAAAGCCTTCATCCGATATTCGCCGAGGAAGAATCTGCATCCATGGAAGGCGCGGATAACGCAGCGCGGGAAGGGAGTGCGGAAGAGAATTCCGCAGAGCACGGAGGCCGGGGGGTTACGCGGGTCGCAACGTCAAGACTCATCGGACGCCTCGAGAAGGGAGACCTCTACTTCGCCCCGGGATCTTCGCGAAAATCAAGCGGCGCATACTATACGTGTGAAGAGATAGTACGCTATCTCGTTCAAAATTCGCTCCATGACCTCGTGGAAGAAAGATCGCCCCCCGAGATTGAATCCCTGACGATTATCGATCCCTCATGCGGCTCCGGACATTTCCTTGTCGGTGCGGCGCGATACCTGGGCAAGAAGCTTCATGAGGCGTACAGGAATGAATGCGGGGGTGATCCGCCTTCCGAATTTTACCCGAATCGAAGCCTGACATCTGAAATCAGAGAAGAGTGGGAAAAAGCGGGGGCAACATGGTGCAGGCGCCGCATTGTCGAAAAATGTCTCTTCGGCGTTGACCTCAACCCCACCGCCGTACAACTCACGCAGGTTGCGCTCTGGATCGAATCGCTCGCCGGCGACAGGCCTCTCACCTTTCTCTCCCATCATATACGGTGCGGCAACTCGCTTCTCGGCACCTGGCTCGATCGGTTCCATGAGCCCCCGCGCAGCGCCCTTGAACGGAGGAGAGGGCAACGCGACCTTTGGGAACACACCATCGGCATGGATATCGCCAATGCCCTCAACGAACGTTCCATGATTGATCGTGAACCTCCAGCCGAGGTAAAGAGTGACACCCCCGGGGAATACCGATATAAAGCCGACAGGCTCGCCCGTGCCGATTCTCTCACACAACATGCGAGACTGCTTTTCGATCTGCGCAATGCCTCGGCCTTCCTGCCGTCGCTATGGTCGGACATGAATTACGTCCTCCGGTCTCCCGATCTCGAGGGATATGCAAAAAGCCGCCCCTGGTGGGGCGAATTTGAAAAAATCCGGTCCCGTGAGAGGTTTTTTCACTGGGAACTGGAGTTCCCTGAAATATTCCGTGGCCGGAAAAGAGGATTCGATTGTGTCCTGGGGAATCCGCCGTGGGACAAAGTGAAACCCGACAGAAAGGAATTCTACGGCAGGGCGGATGTTCTCATCCGCGCCTATACGGGCGGTGAGCTGGACGCGCGCATCCGGGAATTGCATTGCGTGGATCCAGCCCTCAAAGTCGATTTTGAAAGATATGTTGAATCAGTAAAGACGTCCGCGGCTATCCTGAAGGGTTGCGGAGATTACACATTCACGGATTGGGAAATCAATGGCCGCTCAACGGGGGGCGATGCGGACCTCTTTAAGTTCTTCGTGGAGCGCGCTCACAAGATCCTTCGTGAGGGCGGCCGGATGGGCTTTGTTGTCCCGGGCGCGATTTATACCAATGCGGGATGCACAGGCCTCAGAAACCTCATGCTCGACAAATCGCAGGTCCGGGCGTTTTGTGGATTTGAGAACCGTAAGAAGATCTTCACTATTCACTCAAGTTATAAGTTTGCCTGCCTGATCATTGAGAAGAAGTTGCCTGACACCCAACGCGACGCGGGATTCAAAGCCGCTTTCATGCGCCACGATATCGAGGAGCTCGCAACGGGACCTCCTGAAGGCGTTCAGGTGTTGATAAAAAAATCGGAACTCGAGAGGCTCTCCCCATCCACGCTGGCGTTCCTCGAATACCGTTCTGAGCGAGACCGGGATATTGTTCTTAAGATGTACGGCCTGCTGCCCGGAATGGAGCCCCGCCCGCTCCTCGGCGACCAGGGGCCGGAGACATGGAACGCAAAATTCTATCGCGAATTCGACATGACCAATGACCGTGAACTGTGGACGAAGCCGGACGGAACTCTCTGGACACCGAAAGAAATTTGCGGCCTCGACTGGCCATCCGATCACACCATCCCCTTCAGCGACGTTCGCGCTGCAATGGACGAAAGAGGCTTCTGGCCGCTATACGAAGGAAAGCACATTGAGCAGTTTCTTACAGATATCATTCCTATCGAAAGATGGGTTTCTCTTGAATCTCATCATGCGAAGTACGGAACCGCTCCGGAAAAAGGCCCATGGACTGTAGTCAGGCGGATCGCGTCGAATACAAACGAGCGCACCTTAATCGCAGCTCACTTGATTGAAAAATCGTGCACGAACGATAACTGCCCGAAACTCATCACGCCCAAGAATAGCGATCTGGTTGTAACAATCCTGAATACGATTGCCGTAGATTATATTCTTCGTATGCGAGGCATCGTTTCCACCGTGAATTACATACACGCGCTAAGAATTCCTGTGCCCCGGCATAGTGAGTCACAGGGTATCGATCCCATAGGGACACGATCAGCAGCAGGCACTACCATTCAACATGGCAGTGAATTAAGCGACATGTGGCCTGAAATCTGGCAGTCGAATATGGTCATTGCACGAGCTTATGGCCTCACCCCCGACGATCTTGCCCATATCCTCTCCACCTTTCCCGTTTTCGCACGCAAACGCCCCGCTTTTTATGCTTATCTCCAGCAAAAGGTTAAGCGATGGAGCAGAGCAGAGTAGAAAAATCGTGTACCGCCACGCAGAGCCACGCAGACGTTGTATGTAACTCATTCGCGTCAAGCATGATGGGAAACGAATGCCCCCTAAACTCTTGACGGAATATTCGTGTTACATCAACCTGCAAACCAATTAGTTACATACAACGTCTGCACATCCATGCAGACGTTGTATGTAACTCTTTCGCGTCAAAGATGATGGGGAACGAATGCCCCCTAAACTCTTGACGGAATATTCGTGCCGCAGCAATCTGCAAACCAATTAGTTATATACAACGTCTGCGCTTAAGATAATTGTAATAAAATAAAGGGCACGCCATACCGATATCCCAACAAACTTGGCATGGCGTGCCCTCGAACTACTCAGTGTGGCTCTTCTTTTCACCTCCAATAATAAGGTGGGTACGGCTCATACACAACCGGGTAATATGGGACCGGCGGATAGCACGCATACCTGGGCCAGTAATAGCGGGGCGGCTGACGCCAACCCCCCTTGTGCCAGCCCACAAACCTGTCGCGTGACCTGTCCCATTGGCGAGGGTGGCGATCCGGGCCCTTGTACCCGTGCTCCGCCCAGGCACCTACCGGTCCCGCGACGAGCGCCGCGAGCATTCCCACCAGGACACATACCTTTTTCATCTGCATCATCCTCCTTTCTAGTTGCGGTTTACAGCTGCTTGAAGAAACTTCGTTCGCGTATCATATTCGCAAGGGCCTTTCGTTGCTCGGGAGTGAGCAGTGGGAAAGCCTCTCGCATGTATTCGATCGTCACAAGCCTGAGCGCCTCCCTCTTCTTGGCGGATGCGTGGAGGAGCGCCTTGATTTTTTCCATATCCGGGTTGTCCTGACTCATCTCCGCCCAGAAGGCATCGATCTCACCCGCATTCTCTCTCTGGTACCTGTCCTTCTCTTGTTGCAGCCCCCCCCTGAGCCGCAAGAATTGCTTTTCCTGCTCCGCCGAGAGATTGAGTTGCCGCGCAATCAGGTGGACCCGGCCTTCGTCCGTCCGGAGTTGCTTCAGGACGGAGCGAGTCCGCGCATACCCGATAATAAAACATATGTTGAAACAAAGAGAGACAACCAGGAGAACAGTCACCGCCACCCCGCGTCCGGTGCTCATAGCACACCTCCTGTGAAAAGGGAAGAACTCGCGTGGCTCCCGGCTGTTTCATCGGCGCCGGTCAAACTGAACCCGGGCGCCATATAGTTCGAGGGAATTCCCGCCCCGCCTTCGGCGGCCGATCCCTGTCCCAAAAAATAGCCGGCTGTGCCCGCAGCGAGAACAAGCAGTGCCGAGGCCGCCCACACCGGCGCGCTTCTCAGAGTCAGAGCGGGCAGCCATGTCCAAGACAGGCCGCGTGCGGGCACCGGTTCACGCACCAGACCCTTTGCCCTTGCCGCTATATCCGCAGGGATATCTCCAAATTCCTCCACAACCAAGGAGCGGAGATCGCGAAGAGCTTCAAGGCACACGCGGCATGCGAAGAGGTGCTCCTCCACCTCCCGTACCTTCCTTCGGGATGCCCGACCATCTGCATATGCCGCCAGGTCGATTGCGTCAGGGCAGTGCCCGTCCCGCCGAGGAGAAACACCCCTCCTGAAACGCTCCCATGATTCCTTCCCCTTGCGGGGGTCATCAGGTTGACGGATCATTCCTTAACCTCCTATTGTTATACGCTTCAATGGGGATGAGCATCCCCGCAAAAATTCAAATATTTTCATTCTTGAAGAATTTCCGCAGTTTCTTGAGGGCCTTGTGATTCATGCTCCGGACCGTTTGCTCCTCTATCCCAAGAAGACCGGCTATTTCACCGGTGCTTTTCTCCTCGTCGAAGAGGAGGTGGAGGATAAGCTTCTGGCGGGGCGAGAGAAGCCGGGAAGGAATGTCGATGGGGAGGGAGGGTGTAGGGGCATGCGGATCGCTGACCTCCATCGCTCCCTCGTCAATGGGGACAGTGCGGGGCGTGAGGCGGCGGAGAAAATCTATGGAGGCGCTCCTCGAGATGAGGTTAAGCCAGGTAACAAGGGAGGCCCGTGACGAATCATAGGTTTTCAGGAGTTTGAAATCGTCCTTCACGAGGCGGACGAAGACTTTCTGCATCAGATCCCGCAAGTCGTCCTCGTTGGCAGTACCGAGGTGGGCCAGGGAGGTCCTCCTGATGGCGGAATAAATGACCGGGGAAAAGCGGTCCACGAAGGCATCCCACTCCGTCTTCTCCCCTCTCACCAGCCGGCTGATGTTGATTTGCATGATTGAATAGTATATTCGCTTTACCCCTCCCCTGCCACAGCTACGATGACAGCGGTAAAGCAAATAGTTTTATGCAAATTAAATAGGCTCTCCTTCATTACGCAGCATTTCTTTTAGGGATATTTGTCGGTATAAGTTCTATTTCCTTAAAATAGAGATACCTTCGGGTTCGCCAACGCTCATTAAGAAACTCAGTTATTACGTAGAATATCTTTTCACAGCTGTTCATGCTCG
>JAPLCW010000191.1 GCA_026392015.1 Candidatus Auribacterota bacterium
GCACGCGGCTTGCCGTAAATGGCCTGCAATTGCATTCTACATGTCTTTATGAACGCACTATGATCGCTTTCGGCCCAAGATGTCCCTCCGGTGACTTGAATAAACAAGAAGAAGACGAAGAAAAGGGAACTTTCAAACCGATGGAATAAGATACATTTCAAAGTGGTGTTAACATGAGGAACTCTTGACGGCATCGGACAAGCGATTTGTCGTTGCGAACGCGGGAATCTATGGCTATACCTCGTTCCAGGGGGTGAGGCGATTCAGAAGCGCGCTTCCCCTCCATCCCGACATGGCGCTGATATCCTTCGGCGGCAACGACCCACACCCGGTCATCTGTTCCGACTCGGAATACTCGAACAAGGCCCTTAGAAAATGCCATCTGGAAAGGACTCTCATTCAATGGAGAACCGGACAACTCCTGATCGCGCTCATGGACAGGCTTTCATCCTCCGAGGAAGGCCCCCTGCGTCCCAGAGTCAGCGCGCAGGAATACCGGAATAATCTGGACGAAATGATCCGTATCGCGAAAGAACGAGACATCCCGATCATCCTGCTCACCCGTCCTTATCTCGGCGAGTCCGTTAATACAATGTGGTGGAAAACCTATGCCCCGGCATATCGTGACGCCACCATAGATATTGCGAAAGAACGCGGCGTCCCGCTCATCGACCTTTATTCGATTTTTAAAAGCAGAGAAGATTGCTTCAATGACGAAGCCCATTTCAACGAAAAGGGACACAGAGAGGCCGCCAGGATTATCTATGAACGTATACTACCACTACTTCCCGTAAAATCCTCCTGATCGCGCTCGGTTGAGCAGTTGCGTGAATCCATATAGTGTTCTATCCGTGCTCATTCGTGGCTTAATCTCCATTGTAACCGATGTAGACACTGAATGGAATTTTCTCGTATTCTCTGCACTGCGAACGTCACTACTATTGTTTTTTGCGTAATGCATCACTTATGGATGGTACATTGCTGAATATGTCATTCCTGCCCCCGTTTTTACGAGGGTAAACTCCAGCAGGAATCCAGGTTTCATACTGGATCCCCGCTCGAGTTTACACTGAGCGCAGTCGAAGTGCAGGGATGACAAGTAAAAGGGATACCACCCATAAGTGACCCATTACTTTTTTGCGCAAATTCTACTTTATTTAGGTCATAACCAATTATATGCCCAGGAATTCGAATAAATGTGGGAGCGGCTTTCAGCCGCGCTAATCGGGGCAAGATGCCCCTCCCATAATTGCGAGGCCTGAGTGAAATCAAAGAGGTTATATCGAAATTCTCTGTACTACTAACGTTAAAATGTTTGTTTTTTGGGCAAAGATTCTTATATCTAAATATGCAACTCATTGTTTTGCAGTGTAGTGGTCTATCTGTGTTCATCCGCAGTTATCTGTGTGAATCTGTGGTACCCGTTAAAGATTCAATGTGCATCACAGATAAACACAGATATAGCACCTCTATACACAGATAAGTTTGGTTGCGGCCAATAGCAGCGCTGCGGCAAGAAATTAAATATCCAGGAGCAAGTCTTTGGGAGGGGGAGGAATGTGCTCGGGGCGTATCTCCTTCTTGGAGACGATAAAACGCTCAAGGACCACATAGTCCATGTCCGTGGTGGCGAAGCAGCGGTATGCCTCATAGGGAGTGAGGACGATCGGCTCGCCCCTGACATTGAATGAGGTATTGATAATGACGGGCACCCCCGTCAGCTTATCAAACTCCGCGATGATATCGTAGTAGCGCGGATTCGCTTCCCTCCGCACCGTTTGCGGGCGGGCGGTGTAATCTGCGTGCGTCACCGCGGGGATGAGCTTCCTCTTGTCGGGGCGGACCTCTCCCACAAGCAGCATGTAGGGGGCGTCGGTGCAGCCGATGTTGAAATATTCTCCCGCCTTTTCGACCAGAACCGCGGGTGCAAAAGGCCTGAACTGCTCCCGGTGCTTGATCTTCTCGTTGAGGATATCCTTCATCTTCGGATTGCGGGGGTCCGCGAGGATCGAGCGCGCCCCCAGCGCCCTTGGGCCGAACTCCATGCGGCCGTGGTAAAAACCGACCACGTTCTCTCCCGCAATCAGCTTCGCCACCGCCCCCGGGAGATCGGCTTCGGAGAACTCCTTATAGGGAATGCTGTTTTCATCCAGCCATTTCTTGATGGCGCCCTCGCTGAACGAAGGGCCGAGATATGCCTGGTTCATCACATAGTTCCTCGGATTCCCGAGCACCGTGTTGTACACGTAGAGCGCCGCCCCGATCGCCCCGCCGGAATCGCCCGCACCGGGCTGTATCCATATTTCCTTGAACGGTGTCTTCCTCAGAACCTCGCCGTTCGCCACGCAGTTGAGGGCCACTCCACCGGCCATGCAGAGATAGTCCATGCCGGTCTGGCGGTGGAGAAATTCGGCGGTCTTGAGCATCGCTTCCTCGGTGACATCCTGGATACTGTGCGCGATGTCGGCAAAGCGCTGGCACTCTCGCGCGTAGCCATCGTCCCAGCCGGGCAGGTTCTTGTTCGGATACAACTTCTCCGTGTAAAACACCGACTCCGGCGGCCTCGGCGGGCCGAAGAGCTCGATGAACTTCCGGGATAAGTTCTCCAGCTTGTAATGATATGCGAAGTAATCCATGTTCAGCCGGAAGCTGCCATCGTCATTGATCTGAACAAGCTGCTTGACCTTGTCCACGTATTTGGGCTCTCCGTACGGCGCCATCCCCATCACTTTGTATTCACCGTCGTTCACCCTGAAACCGAGGTAGCCCGTGAAGGCGCTGTAGAGGAGGCCGAGCGAGTGCGGGAAGTTAATCTCATGCGTGAGTTCCACCTGATTGCCTCTGCCGGTACCGTATGTGGAGGTGTTCCACTCCCCCACCCCATCGAGTGTGAAGACGGCCGCCTCCTCGAACGGGGAACAGAGGAAGCTACTCGCCGCGTGCGAAATGTGGTGATCCGCATAGAAAATCTTTCCCTTGAAGCCCGTCTCTTTCTGTATGATCGAAGGGATATGCATCTTTTCCTTCAACCAGACAGGCATCGAGGCAATGAACGATTTCCATGACCGCGGGAATGTTGCGATGTAGGAGAGAAGGAGCCTCTCCATCTTGATGAAAGGCTTTTCGTAGAAGACGATGTAGTCGAGATCGGATACCTTGAGACTCGCAAACCCCAGGCAGAAGTTTATCGCGTTCTTGGGGAAGTCAAAGTCGTGCTTCCTCCTCGTGAAGCGCTCCTCTTCGGCAGCAGCGACTATTTTCCCGTCCACGCAGAGCGCAGCCGCCGCATCGTGGTAGAAACATGATATGCCGAGAATGTTCATACTATACCCAATGAATTCAGAATCCAGAATGCAGAAGTTAGAATAAAAATCCCCTACAAGATAATCTTCCTCATTCTGTATTCTGACTCCTGTATTCTGTCTTCTTTTTTATCAAAACTGCCTCTGCAACGTCTCTATGGTGTCTTTTTTCCTCTTCCGCGGGTGCCACATGCACGTGTCCTTCAACCTTAAAAAATCTTTTCCCGCGCACCTCGAGACGAGCGACGCGACGGCGATAACCGTGAAATAAAAAACCGTGAGGATGATCACGCTCTGAACGTGCCCGATCTTCTTTGCGACGCCGAGCCACCAGACCCGAAGATTATCGAGTGCCCGCTCAACGGGTTTTGGAAAGACCCTTCTTTGCCAGACGAGCAAGAACAGGAATGCGACGATGGAAAGAAAGGTGAGTGCCATACGGAGTTTGAGGGTCATACTGTTCCTTTTAATGAAAAACAAAGCGCCCCCGCCTGGGCCATTCCCTTACTAATGCGCGGAATTATCTCAAAAACTCGGCATTATTGCACAGAATATTACATTGCGGCGAGCAGGAATTCACAATGCGGAGGGTGCTTTAAAATAGTGTGTATACGAACGGAAGCACCGCCGACCCCTCGGTGAGGAAGATAAATATGCCAAGGAGGATCAGGATGATGAATATCGGCGCGAGCCACCACCTCTTGGTTTCCTTGAGAAAAAGGAACAGCTCCTTGAAAAGACCCAATTTTGACATACTTTAATACTATCACTATCACGGGATCGAGGCAACAGCGAACAGGGAGAGCTTGGGGTCAAATCTTTATCCTTGACATTTCGACCAAATAAGCGACCGATTTGTCAAATTCAGTCTTCAGTCTGTCATCATGGTCTATCCACATTCATACGCCTCATTATGCCAGAAATGTATGTCCTTAATGGGCAGGCCATGATCTCGTTCTTTTACGGGTAGGCAAACCGTAAAGGATAACGATTTGACCCCCGCGCCCCCCGCGCTGAAAAGGCCGTGGAAATTACCCCCCCTCGTATTGCTCTTTGGTATAATTTCATTCTTAACACACTAATAAGGAGAAAATAACTCTATGAATATCATAGCCTGCGGAGAAGGGTTCGGGATATATAACATCGAACAAATATGTCTGGAGAGGGGCGTCACCTTGTTAGGTTATCTAAAAGGCAGTTGCGAGCCATGGAGAAATGTCACCAAGCCGAGCATAGACATTACCGATCTGCACCGGCATAAATTTGATTATATTGTTCTCTGTAGTTTGGAACATGAAAAATATCATGCACTTCTCAAAGAACATTCCGTGAAGGGGAAAAAGATATTATCGCTGGTAACGGATACCAACGCTACTCTTGAGAAACTTGGAAAAGTGAAAAATATCGTCTCCAGAAAAAAGGGCAAACGAAATGACTGGGACGTCCACGCCTTGAACGGCAAATTCACCGGCAATGTTCCGCCGATGATGAACGAAGAATCTCAATACGGCCTGGTTGAAAAACTCCTAAGAATGTATATGCGTATTCGCGGAGACGAGACAAAGTTCCCCCGGGAGTTTTCGGCGGGCGCAAACTGGGCTAGCTGCCTTGCCCTGACCAGGAAGGAATTCTATGACGCTGTGACGAGAAACGATGTCCGCAAACTCACCTCACTATTGAACAATTGCTGCAGAAACGAGACCACGGTGTCCATAGGCCCCGGAGGGGATGGGTTCAGGAATTTCTGCCAGGCACCCGAGGACTACATCACATCGGAAATCACAACATATTTCAAGATGTGGAAACACAGTCTAAAAAAAGATATGCCCATCGATAGTGTCCGTTTCCCCGATATAGGGAATCCATACGGATATTTGATAGACAACACGTTGGTGCACGTTATCGGATTCTATAATCATTACAGGGCTTTATATTGCGGCGATTTGGTGTCCGATAGCCAGAGACCGGTTATAGCGGAAATAGGCGGGGGCATGGGGTATTTCGCATACTATCTTCTCAAGGAATTTCCTCAGGTCACCTACATAAATTTTGACCTCCCGGAGATACTGATTATTTCCGCGTATCTCTTATCCATGGCATTTCCCCACAAGCGGATATTGTACTACGACAACCCTCACGCCGTGCTCTCGAAACGCATCTTGTCGGAATACGACATTATTCTGATGCCCTCCTTCATGATTACTGCAATGAGCAATGTATCTGCGGATCTCGTAATAAATACCATTAGCCTGGGCGAGATGGGCACCGCCAATATCAAAGCGTATATGGACCAAATCGCGAGAATTTGCAGAAGATATTTCTATAACGAGAATCTCGCGGACTTTTGTTACGACTACGAAAATTATCCTGAGGACTGCTTTCCAGTTCCTGAACTGTTTAAGATACTGGCGCATTCACCGTGCCGATGGCCTTTTTTCAGTTTTGAGTCAAAATACCATATATTTATGGAAACCCTGTATGAGAGACGGTAGGCGTCGGACTGATCCGGTTGATTATCTGAGGATAGGCTTCACCATCCACTTCGACCATTGAAGCATGTTCTGCAGCAGTTTTTTGAGCCTTGGCTTTCTGTCTATTCTCTCAACCCATTTCCAATCCACAAAGCTGTTGAAAATATTTACCCTGTGCTCCAGTTCCTGAACCCTCCTCTGGAGATGCGCTTCCACCATAAAAGACCGGAACGGCTTGATCCACTTCTTCACCAGCTCGTAATCCACATTCTTGATAATCCCCTTGCCCTTCTTATAGGTCACGCCCATGTCGAAATCCTCGAAAGAGGAATATTCGATGAGGCCCATGGGGGCCAGCTCTTCATAAAACGTGCTGCCTGGATACGGCGAGAGAACATTGTAGCGAACGTTAAGCGGCTCTATCTGCTCAAGGAACTTATATGAAAGAATGTAGTCTTCCTCAGTCTCGCTCGGTATTCCGACAAGCATGTTCGCGTTAAGGTCGAAGCCATACTCCTTGCATATCTTCGCCGCCTTTATATTTTGTTCCAGCGTGCACTGCTTCTTCAAGATTTGCAGGATCCTGGGGGATCCGCTTTCAAAGCCAAACCAGAGCCCTATGCACCCTATTTCCTTCAAGAGGCCGGCAATTTCCTCGTCGAAGCAGTTGGCGCGCGCGTTGACCGCGAGAGAGGGGATCGGGATGTGGCTGCCGATCACGTAATCCCTGAATTTTCTCAACCAGGCTTTGTTCCACGTAAACGTATCATCGTAGAAGATGATACGTCGTATGTCGTAATTGTGCTTAAAAAACATCATTTCGGCCACGACGTTTTCCGGAGAGCGCAACCTTATTTTTTTGGTGCCGTACATGATGAACTGGCTCGGCCAGCAGTATTTGCAGCGCCCCGGGCATCCGCGGCTCCCCACGATTCCCGCCATTCGCCCGTTCTCGTCAAACGCGTGTGTATCATAGATCGGGGGGTAGGCGGTTGCGGGGAAGGGAAGCTGATCCAGGTCCTCGATAAAGTTGTCTGTGTGATAAATCGTTGGCAGCTTTTCGCCTTTCTCGATAAGTCCCATTATTTCCAGAATCGCATTTTCACCCTCCCCCACCACGACGGCGTCAAAATAGCCTGTCGAGGCAAGATCTTCCGGCAGCGCGCTCGCGTGAACACCTCCTACTAGCGTCGTCTTGCCCATCTCTTTTGCGATTCTTCCGACAAGCACCCCAAAGTCCCTGCTCGGCGTGAGAAAGCTCACCCCCACGACATCGCTCCCACCCCGCCGGAGTTTCTCTCTCAGCTCCTCCTCACCGCTCAACATGCGGAGGTCGATCATATCCACATCGTACTTCCCCTGTTGCTGGAGGACCGCCTTGAGGTACATAAGACCGGTGGGGATAGCCCAGCAATCGTCATCGCCCACGCCGAACTTATTGAAAGAATCCCATCCCACGCGGGCGACACCGGCATAGACGAGCGTGATCTTCATAAGACTGGTTGCCCCTTTTCCTCCTGGCTCGTCCCTGCGAGCGCTTTCCCCACAATGGAGCAGGAGTTTATGAGCGCACGGGAAAAGCGCCATACGAGACTGTTGTGTTCGATGCAGCGAAGCCGCTCTTCCGTGAGCCCCAGAAGGACGAATTTTCTCTCTCGTTCTCGAAGCATCTGCAGCTCGCGCTCAAGCGCAAGGCTGTTTTTCCGTGAAATCCCTTGCGCCATGAACGCGCGAAATGGTTTAACCCATTTTTTCACCAGAGCATAATCCACAGCCTTTGCCCTTTATATGCGGCATGGTAACATCAAAATCCTCCCAGTCCTGATACTCCAGAAGACCCGATTCAGTCAACTCGTTGTAGAGGGCCGAACCCGGGTATGGCGTAAGAATATTGCAGGAAACATGGAGTGGATGGATCTCCTCGAGAAAATCATAGGTGAGCAGGCAATCCTCCTCAGTCTCACCCGGTATCCCCACGAGTATGTTCAGATTAAGATCAAAGCCGCTTTCCTGGCAGATATTGCGGCCAAGAGGCTTCTGCGATCATTTCCACAGTGCGGGGATCCGGCATATAAATTAGCTCTTATAAGCGATTGGGACGAAGTATTCTTCTAATGTTTTTGTATGCTTTGTATGCGAGTGTTTGCTTGACACGCTCTGCGAACTGGGTGAGTTCCGAGATTAGAAGATCCTTCTGTGCAAATGTCCGCCTAAGCTGGTCGTTCATTGCATCTCTCTGGGCAATAACCTTATCCCTTCTCACTATATTCTCTTTCTCCGCCTTTAGAATGAAGTCCTTATCCCTCATAAGCTCTTCGAGATCCCTGATTCTTCTCCGGGCATCGAGGAGTCTATAATGAAATTTCTCAAGCCATAGCGAATTCCAATTTTGAATCCTCTCCTCCAAAGGGATCACTGATATCTTTTTTGCCTCTTCCGGCAGCTCTCCCTCAGCCATCAGGCCGCTCTGTATTCCCATAAAGTAGTAATAGTCCAACATGGCGTGGTAAAACCTGTGCTGAATCTCGGGGTTCACCGTCTCGCCCACAGGCACCAGTTCGCAAAGCTCGGGATGTTTTCTATAGAGCAGGGCTCCCATCAATCCCAGCCGGTACTGCCTTTTCAGATAATCCTCAAGCGCAATCACGTGATGGTGGAAAACTTTCGCGTGAGGCTCATACACGACCCTCACGCCCGCTTTCCAGATGCGGTAACTCAGCTCGATATCCTCCCACACAGCGTATTTGAAATCCTCGTCAAAACCTCCCATCTCACGGAGGTATTTTCGGGGAAGCGAAACGTTTGATGTATAGAAGTAGCGAAAGGGCACATTGTTCTTATGTCGTTCGATGGAGGAGTAGTTGAACTGGACGTCCCTCTCGAGATACCTCATCAACGGAGAAACCTCTATTTCCGGGTGCCAGGATATCTGGCCAAGGACACATATCCCGTGCGCATCAGCGTGGCGTTTCAGATGCGCGTCGAGGAGATAGGGGTGCGGGATGCAGTCGTCCCCCGTGATAAGGATAAGATCAGACGAGGCCTTCTCAATGCCCAGATTCCTTGCCCTAGCCGGACCGCCGTGCTCAAGACGATAATACGATATATTGCTCTCCGCCTTGCGGAGCTGATTGAGCAGCTCACCGGTTCCATCGGTGGAGCCATCATCGATGACGATCACCTCAAATTGATTCTGTGACAGAGATTGCGCGCGGTAGCCCGCCAGTGTCTTGTTCAATGTCTCTTTTCTATTAAAGGTAGGGATGACGACGCTGATTCGTCGCTGTTCTTTCGGATCCATATAGTATCCTCGCAAGAGATGAACCTTATGTCACTGGCAGCTCAGTGAAAATACCGGAGGAAGATCCAGAGCCGAACCCGTGGAAGGTTGGTCTATTCCACGCAGCAGTTCCGACCTGAGCGATTCCCACCTTTCCGCCGGTTGCCCTGCTGCCTCGGGGCAACCGAGTCTCGCATATAGTTCTCCCACTACGGCGTCATCAATCGAGCCTTTCTCCCCGCTGCTCAAGAGCTCGATACCGGCTCCAATCAGCCTGCCTCGAAAACCATAAAGATTGGCAATAAAACTGCGGATCACCGACACGCCCACAATGCCACAATCGTAACAGCAGAAGGAGTTGAAATGGCGAACACACATGCTGAGAACTAAACTCCTGATATCGCTCCAGTATCCCTCGGCATCCACAGGGGTCAACGTGTCTATCCCTGTTCTATTTTGCAGTGCCTCCGCCAGTCGTTCATTTGCAAGAAGCTCTTCGGGGTAGAACTTCGCGAATAGCCTGTTCCTCTCCCGAAATCCCAACGGGATCCGCCCCTTGAGAAGCAGCATCGCATCACAACATTTCCCCAGCGCCTCGATGCAATAATATACAATCTGCGCGCTCTCCTTCATACCGCGGGCCTTTCCAAAACGGGCGGGAGAAAAGTGCCTCAGGAGGATGAGCATGGATTCCAGCATAAGCCCGATGGGAAAAGAGGCGGGAACATCTCCCGCATCGATCCTCCCGATACGAGAGAGAATACCCCTGTTCCCTTCAATTATGTGCCCTCCGTATTTTAGCGCAAATGCCGCAGGGCTTGGGGGCAACAGTGGAAGATCATGGATATCGAGTAACGCCGGGGCCAAGGTCATGTCTGGCGGGGAAATAAAAAGTTTCTGAGCGAGCTCTTTCTTGGATTGGGAATAGAGGGGCTCGCTGGCAATCACCGTCACCCGGCATGGGCTTATGATGCAGGGCTCCCCATTCTCATATACGACGCTCAACTCGCCGGTGGCAAAATCACCGGTAACGACTATCGCCTCGATTGGCGTGCCCGCCGCACGATCGAGGATAATAGCTGCGAGATCTTTGCGTTTCGCATCGAGCAGGCCCGCTACTTCTTCTCTTTCCATTTCTTCATCCGATGGTAGAGGCCGCGGGCGTGCGGGACAAAGACCGGAGGGACCCAATCCTTTGCGATGCGCTTGAGTGTCGTGAGGGATGGCGCCTCTTCCACAACAATCCCCTCCACTTTGCCCTTGAGTCTGACCGCGCGCGCATCGATAACGCCCTTGTCTTCCTTCCGCCCGCTGCTGTCCATGATTCGCCAGAAGTGACTGAAGCGGTGATCGGAGGTGGCCCGATCATACGTGACGAACATGCAGATACAGTCATGGCAACAGTCATACCATGTGTCTATGGCGCCTTCGTACATTCTCTTCCTCGCCGCCTGGTAAAGATCGCAGTTCCAGATCTCACGGAAAGGTTTTTCATAGATATTTCCCACATAGAACGTATTGCAGTTTCCGCACGCCTCGACATTCCCGTTCCAGATGATAAACGGCCTGTTGAAAAACTCCTCGCACAGGTCGTGGCGCCGCATATCGTTCGTCCAGACGTAGCCGAGGTCGCCGATGTCACCCCTGTTCCGCTCGCCGCAAATCACGTACGACATCTTATCGAACGACCGCGGTGGTATGAAACCGAGGGGGGCCTGATCTCGACGAAGCTGCTCCGACCTGGCGCCGGAGACAAAACGGTCTTTCCCCTTCGCTCCTTCCCGCGGCATGCGGCTGAAGGCCAGGCGCAGCTTGACCTTATGATCGATTGCCGTCTGCATGGATTTTTCGAGGATATCGTTCACGCGGTCAACCTGATCAAACACATTGAGCGGTTCAATCTGATATTGGTCGACATTGAGCCCCATGACCTCGACATCATCCACCCCGAGCTCGTCACTGCACCAGCGGATGTATTCCGGAAGCGTATCCATGTTGAGATCGGTGAGCACAAAACCCACCCTGAAATACGGAACGGGATTCATCTGGTATCGCTTTTCCGCGAACATCTTGAGTTTTTCAACAACCTTTTCGAATCGCACCCCGATCTTTATCGCGTTGTAGATTCCCCTGATGTGGCTGTCAAACGAGCATTTCAGCCAATCCATGACGCCGTCCACCTGTTCGAGCGTCTTCGGGGTGACGAGAGATATGTTGGTGGTCGGGCGGAAATACACATTGTACTTCCGCGCTAAGGCTATCTCTTTGTCAAAGTGGGGAGAGAGAAATGGATCACCGAGAAGGGTCGCTTCATAATATTGAAGGGTGGGAAATAGTTCATCGGCGATGGCCTCTACATGGTGAAACTGCATATATCCCATCTTGGCCGGGTCATTCCCATAATAGAATTTGTTGGTGAAATGGTAGCAGAAGCGGCAGGCAAAGTTACAGCACTGGTGCGTCTGGAGCGTGAGACGCGGCGGGAAATGTGTCAAGAAAGCTTTCTTCTGTGAAACCTCTTTCCACAATCCTTCCTCATTCTCTATTTTCTTTTTGATATCGTACATTAAAATTCCTCCCTCCGCGAACCGGCACAATAGTATACACTCTTTCGCCGGTACCTGTAAACAAAACCACTCACGCAGTAACGGGTCAATTTGGGAGCGTTGATGTGTAGGGGTTCTATTTATCGAACCCGGGCGTGATAAAACTTGTCCAGAGCTTGCCGAAGGATCACGCCCCTACAGCAAAGAAAAACCATGCCCTTAGTCGCACTGACCCGCTGCCACTGACACCGCATCTTCCCTATCGGGCTATTCCGCATCACGGCGATCGATTAAAAATCTACCGTTCGCTGCGCACTATCCGCGCACCATCCTCCCTATCCTGGGTGGAATGAGGCTCTTGAGGCGTATCGCCACCCTCCGTGAAAGCGACCGGCCCTGCGGGGAGAAGAGCGCGTCCGCCTCCCCTTTGGTGATCGAGCGTCCCTTCACATCGATAACACGGAGCAGCTGCCGGTTTCGGAGATCCGCGGTTTCACGGTCATAGCGGACAAACATACAGATGCAATGCCGGCAGGGAGCGTACCATGCGGATACCGGTTTCTCATACATCCTGCGACGAATCTCCCTGTAGAGGGGGCCGTTCCATATTTCACGGAATGGCTGTGAGGCGATGTTTCCCGTAAGAAACGTATCACAGTTGCCGCACGCCTCGACGTTCCCGTTCCAGATGATAAACGGCCTGTTGAAGAACTCCTCACACAGGTCGTGCCGCCGCATCTCGTTTGACCAGACATAGCCGAGGTCGCCGATGTCGCCCCTGTTCCGCTCGTTGCCGATAACATACGACATCCGTTCAAAGGCCTCGGGGGGAATGAATCCCAGGCTGCCTTGCTCGGTCCGGAGATTCTCCGCCCTCTGAGAAGAGGAGATCTGATCCGCCCCGCATTCCTCCGCACCGGGAATCCTGCAGAATGCGAGCCGCAGCTTTACCCTCTTTTCAACGGCGGTCTGGATCGACCGTTCCAGAACACGGTTCACCCGCCCAGGATCGTCCATAATGGTCAGGTGGCCCATTGTTCCGTGCCCCATATTGAAGCCCATGACCTCCACATCATCGGCACCGAGCACCTCCCGGCACCAGATGATGAATTCGGGAAGATAATCCATATTGAGGTCGGTGAGCACCGCACCGATGCGGAAATAGGGAACGGGTTTCATCGAGTATCTCTTCCTCGCAAAGAGTTTCAATTTTGCCAGAACGGCGTCGTACCGGGTGCCGATCTTCATATAGTTGTAGATCCCCCGGATGTGGCTGTCGAATGAGCACTTCATCCAATCCATGACGCCGTCCACTTTTTCGATGGTCTCTTCGCTCAGGAAAGATCCGTTGGTGGTGGGACGATAGTACACCCCGTAGTCGCGGCAGAGCTGCAACTCTCTCGCGAGGGAGGGAGAGAGGAACGGTTCCCCGAGGAGCGTCGCCTCGTAATACTGGAGTGTGGGAAAAAGTTCCGCGACGATTTTCTCAAGAAGGGCCGGATCCATGGTCCCTCCCTGCTCAGGATCGCAGTGGTCATAGTATCTCTTGACGAAGTTGGAACAGTAAATGCAGGAGAAGTTGCAGCGCCGGTGCGTTTGGAGCGTCAGGCGCGGCGGCATGCATCCCAGAATCAGGCTTTTTGCGCTGACCTCTTTCCAGAGGCGTTCTTCATTTTCTAATTTTGCACTGGCAAGGTATGGCGTCATCATGGCACCGAATCTTCTCACCGAGTCAGGGAGTGGTATACACCGCGTGCGATATTCCACAGCCGGGGAGGAGTCATCTGCTTGATCCGGAACCCCATACCCTGAGGGGCGCGGCGAGGCTCCGATTGTGTGTCCCGCATCCAATAGAGTTCAGCATCTCCTTTAGGAACTTCCTTCCCGCCCTTGTGCAGTATGCGATAGAACGACGCGAAGCGATGATCAGAGGTGGCGCGGTTATAGGTGACAAACATGCAGATACAGCTCTGGCAGGGTTTGTACCACATCTGCACCGGGCCTTCGTACATGCGCCTCCGGATATCCTGGTAGAGCTCAGAGTTCCATATCTCCCGAAAACTCTGACGGCGAACGTTCCCTGGCATAAAGGTATTGCAATTCCCGCAGGCCTCGACGTTCCCGTTCCAGATAATGAAGGGACGGTTGAAGAACTCCTCACAGACGTCCTGTCGCCGGAAGTCGTGGCACCAGACATAGCCCAGGTCGCCGAAGTTCCAATAATTCCTCCTGTTGCGCATAATGTAGGACATCTTATCGAAGTTCCGGGGGGGCACAAACCCGATCTCCTGCTGCTGCTTCCTGAGCGAAACCGCACGCGTGCGGGACGACAGCGACTCCCCCCCTCCCCTCTTTTCATCGGGGATGGCGAGAAAGGGAAGGGTGAGCCGGATTTTCTTCTCGATGGCCGTCTGAATCGCCTTCTCAAGGATACTGTTGACACGCTGCGCCTGGTCAAATACCTGGAGGGGCTCAATATGGCTGTGGTCCACGTTGAGTCCCATCACCTCGATATCATCCACGCCCAGTTCCTCATGGCACCAGATCATATACTCGGGGAGCGTATCCATATTCAGGTCGTTGAGCACGAACCCGACCCGGAAGAACGGGACCGGGCGCATCTGCTCCCTCTTCCTGGAAAATGTTTTCAGGTTTTTTACTATCGTTTCATAGCGGGCGCCTATCTTGAGGTAGTGATAGATTCCCCTGATATGGCTGTCAAAACTGCACTTGAGCCAGTCCATCGCGCCATCGACCTTCTCGATCATCTTCTCCGTTAGAAGTGAGGCATTGGTGGTAGGCCTAAAAAATACGCCGTACTTCCGGCAGAGGTCGAGTTCGGTTTCAAAGTGAGGAGAGAGGAATGGTTCCCCGAGGAGTGTCGCTTCGTAGTACTGTAACGTGGGGAAAAGCTCATCCGCAATGCGCAGGAGCAGATTGGGGTCCATCGCCTCCATCGTTGAGGGATCCCGGTGGTGGTAATATTTGTTGATGAAATGATAGCAGAATTTGCAGGAAAAATTACAGCGCTGATGCGTCTGCAGCGTGAGCCGGGGGGGCAGATGGTTCAGGGAGACGCACCGCTTGTTCACCTCCTGCCAGAGCAGATCTTCGTTCTGGAGTTTTGACTGGGCGCTATACATGAGGGGTTCTTTCCCTCGCAGTTAATTTCGTGCGCCGGGCGATTGTGCCCGCCGCCCTGCGCGCGAGATGGCCCAGGCCTTTCTGGCGAAAGTGGATGTAGGCCTTGTCGAGGGCGGAAAGTTTTCCGCGCGGCATATGGAGCACCACCACGCACCTTTCCTTTGATTCCTTGATAACCGGATTTTTACAAAAGTCCGCCAGCGGTTGTATCGTCTTGTCCCATGTCAGATGCTCCCTGACGAGCCTCTGCGCATTGGATCCGCGCTCCTTTACCCCCTGCGGACTATCAAGGGCCTCATCAATAGCCGATTCGACGGACCGGCGATCGGAAGTATCCACACACCATCCGGAATTATACCTGCCGATGTAGTCCGACAGGTCAGAGTAGTTGTTGTAGATGACGGGGAGCCCGCACCAGAGCGCCTCGACGGTCCGCGTGGTGAACGCCAGTTCCCTTTCATGGTTCCGTCCCATCACCTCATAAAAAACGTAGCCGGAAAGGTAGTGCTGGAGCAGTTCCTCGCGGCTGACGTACCCTGCGAAATGGACACGTGGATTCTTTTTGAGCTCTTCCATGAGCGAATCAAAATCCCGGGAATCCCTTTCGTGGAGCCTGTGAGACCCTCCGTATATCACCAGTCTCCCCTCATTTCTTTGTTTCAGCCGTTCGGAGAGGGTCAGGAGTCCGGAAGAAACATCCTGCCACGGGTAAAATCCTCCCGCATAAATAAACGATTTCTCTTCCACCGCGGGCTGCGTCCGATCGGGCAATACCGGCGACAGAGATACCGGCATGTATTCAATACTGATGTCGTGGAGCGGAATTCCCGCCTGCAAAAGAAAACCGAGAAAATAGTATCTCTGCCGGATCCCTGCGCAGGTGAGGAAATCGGATTTCAGGAGATTATTGATCTTGGTCATCAAACGGTAGGGGCGGTTCGCCGCCTTCAGATCGTTACTCATTAATTCGAATTCGATGATCCGGGGCCCGTGCAAGTCGCTGGCAATGGGGATCTTCCACTCCTGCTTCAAATGATTAAGATCGGGATTGGCGAAGACGAGCACATCGGGTCTGACCCGTTGAACAATCCGGTCCTGGTTGTGAAAATTCCATGCCAGGTCGACAACCTCTTTCGGGATCTTGTCCTTATAGAGGCGCCCCAGGTAACGGTCCTCCACGGGCATGGAGAAGGAGACATCGAGACCCGCGCTCTGGAGTCCCTGTATGATCTGCCAGCTCCGAAGCCCTCCGCCGGAGGTCGCGAGGCCCGGCAAGGGGAGCATATCCGAGGCAAATACGAGCACTCTCATATTATTTCTCTACAAAAGATTGTATCATAATAGAGGATGCTGTGCTAGGGGAGGGCGGGGACTACGTAAACCAGTAGCTAGTAGTTGGTAGTTAGGGGAACTGCACATGCTGCAAATAAAAAGCAGACGAATTATTTTCGTACACGCCAGTTCAATAATGAAGTGCAACACTTAGGATAATATTGCATCCTAAGTAGCATGAAAAATAAACTATATAAACATATCTCCAGCGACGAGAGAGACAAGATCGCGTATCTTCGCGCAAGCGGTAAAAGTCTTTCTGC